>DASSZN010000111.1:0-21148 GCA_035702805.1 Thermomicrobiaceae bacterium
GGGGTCCGCGTGGAAGACGAAGGCCCCGGCCGGGTCGAGGCGCAACCCCACCACCTCGCCGCGCACCCAGCGTCGCGGGGCAAAGACACCGGTCAGGCGCTGGTCACCGATGGCGACCACGTGCTCGTAGCCGCGGCCGGCGAAGGCGGAGTCGACCACGGTGCCGCTGAGGCCCACGCGCTCGGCGCCGGCCTCGGTCAACTCCAGCGCGGCGGGGCGCAGCAGCACCTGAACTGGCGATCCGGGCGCGACGGAGTCCCGGCGCGTGGCGCGCAACCGGAGCGGGCCGGCGGCGACCTCCACCCGACCGGCGTCGAGCAGGGTCGTGACTTCACCGCGCAAGGTACCGGCGATGCCCGTCAGGCGGGCGACGAAGGGCGAGGCGGGAGCGGTGTAGATCGACTCGGGCGGGCCGAACTGGCGCAGCCGTCCCGCCTCGAGCACGCCGATCTCGTCGGCCAGGGCAAAGGCCTCGGCCTGGTCGTGGGTGATGTAGAGCGCGGTGGCCGCCGCCTCGCGCACCAGCGTCGCGATCTCCACCCGCATCTGCTCGCGCAGGTTGGCATCCAGGTTCGAGAGCGGTTCGTCGAAGAGGAGCAAGGACGGCCGGGCGATCAGCGCGCGGGCCAGCGCGACCCGCTGCTGCTCGCCGCCGGAGAGTTGCCCCGGGTAGTGCTCGACCAGCGCGGCCAGACCCACCCGCGCGAGCACGGCGCGGGCCTGCTGGCGAGCTTCGCCTGCCCCGACCCGACGGCGACGCAGGGGGTACGCGGCGTTCTCCAGCACCGTCAGGTGCGGCCAGAGCGCGTAGTCCTGGAAGACCATGCCGAGCCGGCGACGCTCGGGCGGGACGAAGGCACGCCCGTCGTCGACCGCCTGGCCGTCGATTCGGACCACGCCGCCGCTAACCCGCTCGATCCCGGCCGCGCAGCGCAGCAGCGTCGTCTTGCCCGAGCCGGACGGGCCGAGCAGGACGACGATGTGCTGAGCCGGCACGTCCAGCGTGACGTCGTCGAGCACGGTGCGGGCGCCGAAGCGCTTGACGATGTGCTGGAACGCGAGCCGCGGCTCGTCGGAGCGACGGCCATTCGGGCTCACCGGGGAGATGCGATTCGAAGGCAGCCGCGTCGTCCGGCTCATCGCGCCGCCACCCGCTGCCAGCGCTCGGGCGCCAGCAGGCGCAGTAGCCCGAGCACGATCGCCACCAGCAGCACGACCGACAGCGCCGCCAGGATCGTGAGTGCCGAGCCGCCGGCGAAGTCGTAGTTCGCCAGGTGGTCCATGATCCCGACCGAGAGGGGCGGCTGGCCCGGCGGGTAGAGGAGCTGCGAGATCGGCAGCTCGAGGAAGGTCCCGGCGAAGGTCAGCAGCCAGACCCAGACCAGGCCGCGCAGGAGCAGCGGGATGACGGCGGTGCGCAGCGCCTGGAGCGGCCCGGCACCGTGCACCCGCGCCGCGTCGCTGACCGAGGCCTGCAGCTGCGCCCAGGGCGCGACCAGCAGGCGCGACGATGTGGGCAGGGCGGCGGCCAGGTAAGCGAGCTGCATCAAGAGCAGCGTGCCGTAGAGGTCGACGTGCAGCCGAGCCAGGATCGGCAGGTTGTAGGCGAAGATGTAGCCCGCCGCCAGCACGATCGACGGCAGCGCCAGCGAGCCGACCAGCAGCATGTCGATGCCGCGCCCGAGCACCCCGGCGTGCGGCCGGGCGATCAGGCGCCCCAGGACCGCGCCCCCCACCACCGCCAGCGTCGCGGTGATGGCGGCCAGCCGGCCCGACAGGAGCATCGGGGCGATCAACGAGAAGGTGCCGAGCACGCGCCGGTAGTTGGCGAGCGTCAGCGAGGAGATCCCGGCGTGGCCGCTGGCCGGCAGCAGCGAGGCGATCACCGCGCCGACCGCCGGCACGCCCAGCGCGAGCGCGAAGAAGAGCGCGACGGCCAGACCGACGAGGATCTGCCCGGTGAGGCCGAGCCGCCGCCGTGCCGCCGGGCGAGTCCGGCCGCTCAGGACCGCGTAGGAGCGGTCGCGGAGTGCCCGGTACTGGACGATCAGGGCCAGCGCGGCCATGGCGATCAGGCACCAGCCCACCGCGGCGGCCACCGGGAACTGGATCGGCATCGTGTCGATCGCCAGGTAGAGGGTGTAGGTCGCGACCGGGAAGTGGGCGCTGGCCGCGACCGTCGAGGCGACGCCGAAGTCGCTGATCGACTCGGCGAAGACGATGGCCAGCGCCGACCAGCAGGCCGGCGCCAGGATCGCGACCAGCACGCGTGCCGCCGCGAGACGCCCGGCGCCGTGGACGCGGGCGGCGTCGCCGTACTCGCGGCCGATGCCGCCGAGCGCCGCCGCGATGGCCAGGTAGGCGAAGGGGACGCCCTTGGTCGCCAGGATCCAGATCACCCCGCCCGGCCCGAAGAAGAAGCCGGTCAGCGGGGCGACCGGGAGGCCGGTCTGGTAGAGGAGGGCGCTCGGCGAGACCAGCGTCTCCCAGCCGAAGACGGCCAGGTAGCTCGGCGTCAGGAGCAGCCCCCAGACCAGCAGCGCCCAGATGGACCGCCCGACGAGGGTCGTCCGCTCGGTGACCCAGGCCAGCCCGCCGGCGATGGCGAGCGCGAGCGCGGCGCTGGCGACGCCGACGAGCAGCGAGTCGGCCAACCCGTGGATGGCCGGCCCGCTCAGCACCTGGCCGAAGCTGCTCAGGGTGAGCCAGTTCGTGCCCTGGTCGAAGAGCCGCGGCGTGACGGCCAGCAGCAGGAAGCAGCCGACCGGCAGCAGCAGCAGGATCGCCAGGGCGAGCCAGCCGAGGAGCGTGAGCGGCCGGGCCGCCCACGCTCGCCAGTCAATTCGGATGGACCAGCCGTCGACCAGCTCGTCCGCTACTGCACGATGTTCTGCGTGAACCACTGGTTGATCTCAGCCTCCTTGGGGCCCCACACCGTCGGGTCGATCGTCTGGACGGGCAGCGTGGTCAGGTCGGGCAGCATGGACTGCGGGCTGACACCGCTGACGATCGGCCAGTAGAGCGAGTCGCCGGTCTTGTCACCGCTCAGCATCACCTGCTGGCCGGCCGGGCTGAGGACGAAGGCGGCGAACTGCTTGGCCTCCTGCTGCTCCTGCCCGGAGACGTGGGCGTCGATGCCGATGACGCTCGGTAGCAGCGTGACCTTGCTCGGGTAGGCGACCTTGAGCGTCGGGTCCTTGAGCGCGGCGCCGATGGCGGCCGAGCTCTGGACGATGGCGAGCTTGATCTGGCCGGTCTTGAGCGCGTTCAGGGTCACCCCGTTGGTGTCGAAGACGTGCAGGCCGTTGGCCTTGAGCTGGGTGTAGAACTGCTGGCCGGCACTCTCGCCGCCGAGGGCGGCCATCATGCCGGCGACGAAGGGAAACGTCGGGCCGGAGATCGACGGGTTGTTCATGCCGACGATGCCCTTGTAGGCCGGCTGGGTCAGGTCCTGCCAGGACGTCGGCGGGGTCTTGATCGCCGTGCTGTTGTAGATCAGCGCGCCGGCGATGGTCACGCCGGTCGGGACGTAGCTCTGGTCCTTGGGCAGGACCGACTGGCCGTTGGCCGTCCACTGCACGGTGGGCTCGTAGTTGCGCAAGAGCAGCCCCTGCTGGTCGAGCGCCGCGAAGGCCTCGTCGCCGTCGACCCAGAGAAGGCCCCACTGCGGGTTGCTCTTCTCCGCCTGGATGCGGGCGAGCAGTGGGCCGGTGCTGTCGTCGACGAGCTTGGTCGGAATCCCGGTCGCCTTCTGGAAGGCGTTGACCATCGCCTGGTCGTAGCCCTGCGCGGAGTAGACGACGAGCGGCACGGCGGAGCCCGAGCTGGCCGAGCTCGTTGCCGCGCTCGGGGCGGCAGGTGTCGCGGCAGTCGTCGCGGCGACCGCGGTGGCCGCAGCCGCGGTGGTTGCCGCCGTCGTCGCCGTGGCGGCCGCGGTGGTGGGCGCCGACGCGGCGGAGCCGGGCGTGCCGCCGCCGCAGGCCGTGGTGGCGAGCACCAGCACCGCCGCGCAGGCCGCGACCAGCGCGCGCGTACGTCCGAAGGACATCCTGTCTCCTCACTCAACACCGGCACGGCACCTGGCGGTGCCCCCGGTACAACGGACGCGGGGCACGTGCTTCCTCGGGATCCCACGCCAGTCTAGGGAGCGGGCCGTCGCGAACTGTGAAGGCGCGGTAAAGAAGATGTGAAAGGAGAGCAGGGGTACGGGCACCTCGCGCGGCGACGGCGCCGAGGACCCTCCCGACCGCGACCGGGGCCAGGATCAGCCCGATCAGCACGGGGACGCGCAGCCAGCCGGGGCCGTGCCCGGTCGACGGCCTCTCCCGCGCGTCGAGCGAGGCGGCGCGAATTCGACAGCCTGGCGAGCGTGCCGCGAACGAGGGCTCCGACGGGGCGGCGTCAGCGGGCGCGGGTGCTGCCCGGTACCCCGCCGCGGGGCGCGGGGGCACCGGGGTGGTGGAGGGCGGGGAGGGTGACGATGAAGGTGGAGCCCTGGCCCTCGCCGGGCGACTCGGCCCAGATCCGGCCGCCCTGCGCCTGGACCAGGTGCTTGGCGATCGCCAGGCCGAGGCCGGAGCCGGTGCCGCCGGAACGGGCGCGATCAGCCTTGTAGAAGCGCTCGAAGACGCGCTCGAGGGCGTCCGGGCTGATGCCGACGCCGGTGTCGGCCACGGCCAGCCGCACCCCGTCCCCCGCTCGGGCAAGCGTCACGGTGATCCGGCCGCCGGGCGCGGTGAACTTGACCGCGTTGTGGACCAGGTTGACGACGATCTGCTCCATGCGGCCGGGGTCGGCCAGCACGGGTGGGAGATCGGGGGCGATCGAGGCGGCCAGGGACAGTCCCTGGCGCGTGGCCAGCGGGGTGAGGCGCTCGACCGCCGCGGTGATGACCGGGCCGAGGTCGAGCCGCACGAGCCGGATCGCGAGGCGGCCCGACTCGACACGGGCCAACTCGAGCAGCTCCTCGAGGAGCTCGGCCAGGCCGTCAACCTCGACGTGCATGCGGGAGAGGAACTCGGCGGCCACCTCGGGGTCGTCCAGCGCGCCCGCCTCGAGGGTCTCGACGAGCGCCTTCAGGGCGGCGATCGGCGTGCGCAGCTCGTGGGAGACGTTGGTGATCAGGTCGCGCCGGGCGCCCTCGGACTGCCGCAGCCGGGTGACATCCTGCAGGATGAGGAGGACGCGGGCCTTGCCGTCCTCGTCGTCGGGCAGGCGGGTGGCGAGCACCTGGATCGCCCGCCGCCGGCCGAACGGGCCCAGCTCGAGCAGCGGCGGCCGCGACTCCTCAGCCCGTCCCGCCAGCGCGTCCCGCACGACGGCGATGAGCTCCGGGTCGCGCGCCAGGGTGACCGCGCGGCCGCTGCCGGCCGCGTCCAGCTCGAGCAGGCTGGCGGCGGCAGGGTTGAAGAGCCGGACGTCGCCTGCCGAGCCGGCGATCACGACCCCGTCGCCCATGTGGGTGAGCACGGCGGCGAGCCGCTCCCGCTCCGTCTCGACGGCGCGCAGGTGGCCGCGAAGGGTACTGGCCAGGTCGTAGATGGCCCCGGCCAGATCGCCGAGGTCTCCCGGGCCGTCCCGGTCGATCGAGGGCGACAGCTCACCGACGGCGAGGCGGCGCGCGGCCTCGACGAGGTCGTGGAGGCGGCGGCGGTCGTCGCGGGCGCGGCGTCGGACGAAGACCAGGCAGCCGAGCGCGCCCACGGTCACCGCCAGGAGCGCGACGACGAGCAGCAGCGACAGCGAGACGCTCGAGCCGACGCCGGACGAGAGCATGCCGTCCGCCTAGCCGCCGGCGGTGCCCGGGTCGATGAGGTAGTTCCCGGATCGGTCCGCCCGCGCGTCGGCGATGGAGCGGCGGGTGAGCTGGCGCGGGTTGCCGGTGATGACGAAGGCGGTGCGCTCGCAGATGTTGGTGACGCGGTCGGCGATGCGCTCCAGGTTGTGGGCCGCCCAGATGAGGCGCGTGGCCGGCTCGACGGTGGCCGGGTTGGCCAGCATGTAGGTGAGCAGCTCGCGGAAGACCTGGTCGTAGAGGGCGTCGACGTCGTCGTCCCGCAGCCAGATCGCCTCGCAGCGCTCCAGGTCGCGGTCGATGAAGGCGCTCAGGCTGTCGTGCAGCATCTCGGCGACGATCTCGGCCATGCGCGGGATGTCGATCAGCGGCTTGAGCGGCGCCTCCTCGGCCACCTGCAGGGTGATCTTGGCGATGCCCTCCGCGTAGTCGCCAATGCGCTCCAGCTCGGTCATGATGAAGAGGGTGGCGGCGACGACGCGCAGGTCGGTGGCCAGCGGCTGCTGGGTGGCGATGAGGCGCAGCGCCTGCTCCTCGAGCTGGTAGACGCGGTCGTCGATGGCGCGGTCGGCGATGATGACGGCCCGCGCGGCGGCGGCGTCGCGCTGGCGCAGCGCCTCGACGGCGCGGGCGACGGCGTGTTCGACGGTACCGCCCAGCATGATCAGCTCGTTGCCGAGCTGGGCCAGCTGCCGGTCGTAGTGGGTTCGACTGGACGGTCTGTCGGTCATGAGCGCTACCTCCGCCCGCCGTCAGGCGGGCCGGCTACGTCTGGAACCGGCCGGAATAGCGCGCCGCGCGATGGCTGATGACGCGCCCCACCGCGATCAGCACCAGCAGGAGCACGATCAGCAGCCCGGCGGCGCTGTAGGCCAGCTGGTGCGCCTGGGCATACGGCTCGTTGATGTAGGTCCAGACGACGTACGTCAGGTAGCCGATCGGGCGGTGCGTGAGCTGCGCGGTCGGCAGGGCATTCGACCAGCCGGCGGTGTAGAGCAGGGGCGCCGTCTCGCCCATGCCGATGGCCTCGGCGATGACGACCCCGGTGACGATGCCGGGGGTCGCGATCGGGCGGGCGACGTCCCAGAGGACGCGGCGCGGCGAGAGCCCGAGCGCGGCGCCGCCCTCGCGAAGCGCCGACGGGACCTGATTGAGCGCGGCCTCGGTGCTCTTGATGATGTAGGGCACGACCATGACCGTGAGCGCAATGCCTCCGGCCAGGTACGAGAAGCTCCAGCCCAGCCCGACGACGAAGGCCAGGTAGATGACGTAGCCCACCACGATCGACGGGATGCCGGAGAGGACCTCCGTGGCGAAGCGCAGCGTCGGGCCCGTGCGCCGGCTGCTGAACTCGGCCAGGTAGAGCCCGGCCAGGATGCCGATCGGGCCGGCCATGATGGCGAGCAGCAGCATCAGCGCCAGCGTGCCGGTCCAGGAGTTGAGCAGGCCACCGGCGATGCCGGAGGTGGTCGTCGTCAGCAGCGTCCAGGACCAGGCGGGGATCCCCTTGAGGGCCACGTCGACGACGATCAGCGCGGCGACGCCAACGATGACCGCCAGGGCGAGGCCGCACAGCCCCCAGATGATCGCTCCGGTCGCGACCCGCAGGCGCGCGCGCATCGCTAGATCCCCCGTCCGACCGGCAGCGTGGTCGTCGTCACCCGGCGGACCAGCAGCCGGGCCAGCACGTTCGTCAGCAGGGTGATGAGCATCAGGATCAGGCCGATCTCGGCCAGGGCGCTGACCGCCATCCCGGTCGGGTCGGAGAGCGCGCTGTCGAGCAGGGCCACGATGGCGGAGGCGATAGTCGTGACCGGCGCGAAGATGTTGGACGGCAGCGCGTTGGCCCCGTTGCCGCTGACGATCAGGACGGCCATCGTCTCACCGAGGGCGCGGCCCCAGCCGAGGATGATGGCGCCGACGATCCCCTGGGAGACCCAGGGCAGGCTCACGACCCGCACCGACTCCCAGGAGGTCATGCCCAGGGCCGCGGCGCCCTCGCGCGGCAGGGCCGGCACCTGGGCCAGCAGGTCGCGCGAGGTGGAGGCCACGATCGGCACGATCATGATCGAGAGGATGAGGCCGGCGGTGAGCAGGCCGAGGCCGGGGCCGACCGGCCCGCCGAGCCAGGGGACGACGACGCCCAGATGGGCGATGGCCGGGTAGACGTGCTGGGCCAGGAACGGCGCCAGGATGATCAGGCCCCAGAGGCCGTAGACCACGCTGGGGATGCCGGCCAGCAGCTCGAGGAAGAGCGAGAGCCAGCGCCGCAGCGTCGGCGGGACGTGCTCGGTGAGGATCAGGGCCGCGCCGAGAGCGACCGGCACGCCGATGATGAGGGCGATGATCGAGGTGAAGAAGGTGCCGGCGATGAAGGGCAGGGCGCCGTAGGCCGCCCCGAGCGGCGCCGACACGCCGCCCTGGACCGTGGTGCCGGAACTGTAGAAGTTGCCGAAGGCCCACTGGCTGTGCGTCAGGAAGTCCAGGCCGTTGTAGCGGATGGACGGCATGGCGCGGACCAGCAGGAGGACCGCGATGAAGACGACGGTGGCAATGGGAAAGAGCGCGGCGAGACCGCCGACCGCGCGCAGCAGGTAGTCCCCCAGGCTCAGGTCGCGGCCGAGCGTCCAGCGAGACGACCGGGCGCGCCGGCCGAGCTGATCCGGGGGCCCCACGACGGGCCGGTCGACGGTCATCGCGCGTTCCCTCCCTGCCCGAGGCTACTTGATCTGGGCGATCTGCGCCTGGCTGAGCGGCAGCACGCTCGCCGGCAGCGGCAGGAAGTGTACCGGGTTGAGGAAGCTACTGGCGTTGCCGCCATCGGAGGCAATCGCCCAGGCCAGCACGGTGCGCATGGCCTGCGCGGTATCCGCGTCCTTCTGGTTGGTCTGCACGGCGACGTACTCGTAGTTGATGATCGGGTAGGAGTCGGCGCCGGGCGCGAAGATGAGCGAGACGCGCTCGTCCTTGGGTGTCTTCGGCACCATGGCCGAGGCGGCGGCGACGATGTTGGCCTGCTGGATCGGCACGTAGCTGCCGGCCTTGTTGAGCAGCACCGCCGTGCCGAGGCCCTTCGAGTTCGCCTCATCCAGGAAGCTGATGCCGATGTAGGCGATGCTGTACTTGGTCTGAGAGCAGGTCTGCACCATGCCCGGGTTGCCGACGGCGCCGAGCGCACCCGGGACGGCCGGCCAGCTGACCGAGGTGCCGTAGCCGACCTTGCTCTGCCATGCCGGCGTGGAGAAGGACAGGTACTGGCTGAAGAGGAAGGTATCGCCGCTGCCGTCGGTGCGGTGGATCGGGATGATCGCCTGGTGCGGCAGCGAGACGCCGGAGTTGGCGCTCTTGATCTGCGCGTCGTCCCAGTAGCGGATCGTACCGTCGTAGATACCGGCCAGGATCGGGCCGCTCAACTTGAGAGGCTGGGTCACCCCCGGCAGGTTGTAGTTGATCTGCTGGGCAGAGATAGCCAGCGGGATGTTGATGATGCCCGGCGCGGTCTTGAGCTGCGCGTCGCTCATGTAGGCGTCGGTGGCGCCGAACTGGGCGACGCCGGACACGGCCTGGGCGATGCCGGTGCCGCTGCCGGTGCTGGCGGTCTGGACGGTGATGTTCGAGTACTTGCCGTGGATGACCGGCGCCCAGGCGTTGAAGAGCGGGTAGAGGAGCGACGAGCCGGTCTCGACCAGCGTGACCGCCTTGGACGGGTTGCCGAGCGTGCCCATATCGACCGCCGTCGGGCTGACCGCGGCCGTGCTGGACGTCGCCGCGGGGCTCGCTGCGGCGCTGGTCGCCGCGCTGGTCGCGGCACTCGTGGCCGCCGTGGTGCTGGTTGCCGTGCTCGAGGTGCTGGCGCCGGCCGCGGTGGTCGCGGTTGCCGTGTTCGAAGTGCCGCCGCAGGCGGCGAGCAGCGCCGGAACCGCAGCTCCCGCGGCGGTCACCACCGCGCCGCGGAGCAGCTGACGTCGTGTGAGCATCCCCTCAGTCCTCCTCATGGGTACGTACCGTCGATACCACGACGCGTGGGTACCGATCCCTAGCCAATGCGCCCGGTGATGAAGTCCTCGGTGAGCTTGTTCTTCGGGCGCAGGAAAAACTCCTCGGCCTCGTCCGTCTCGACGAGGCGGCCGTCGTACAGGAAGACCACGCGGTCGGCGATGCGGGAGGCCTGCTGCAGGTTGTGGGTGACCATGATGATGGTGATGCGCTCGCGCAGCCGGCGCAGCAGGTCCTCGACGCGCTGGGTGGAGATCGGGTCGAGCGAGGAAGTCGGCTCGTCGAGCAGGATTACCTCCGGCTGGACGGCCAGGGTGCGTGCCAGGCAGAGCAGCTGCTGCTGGCCGCCGGAGAGCCCGAACGGGGAGGCGTCGAGCTTGTCGTGCACGGCGTCCCAGAGGCCGACCTCCTCGAGCTGGCGCCGGACCTCCTGGTCGACCATGCCGCGCGACACCAGGTGGTGGGTGCGCATCCCGATGGCGATGTTGGCCTTGATGGACTGCGGGAAGGGGTTGGGCCGCTGGAAGAGCATGCCCACCCGGCGCCGCAGCTCGCGCACGTCCGGGATCTGGCGGCTGATGTCCTGTCCGTCGAGCTCGATCTGGCCCGACCAGTGGAACCCGGCCACGAGGTCGTTGAGCCGGTTCAGGGTGCGCAGGAAGGTGCTCTTGCCGCAGCCGGTGGGGCCAATCAGGGCCGTGATCGAGTTGGCGGGGAAGGACACGGTCAGTCCGTGGAGGACCTCCCGCTCGCCGAAGCCGGCGTGCAGGTCGGTCACGCGCAGCTTCGGCTCGGTGCCGGCGGCCGGCTCGGCCGCCGTGTCCTGGGGCACAACCTGCTCGTCACGTCTTGTCGCCATGCTGGACGTTACCCGTTCCATCGTCACCGTACCCGGACGAGAGGGGATAACGGGCTGCACCGGGCTCGCTCCGTCGCGCTGAGGTCCCACCGCGTCCCCTCCTTCCATTATGCCTATGCCGGCTCGAACCGGTGACCACGCTTCGGGCTCGAGGCCCTCCGCACCACCGCGGGAGTGCCGCGGTAGCGGGAACACGCCACGGCAAGAACGCTACCAGTGGGGCAAGACCGAGTTGTGAAGAGGCTGTAAAGACCGCGTGCGCATGGCGAACGAGGGATCGGCGGGCTCAAGCCAGCGGCGGACGGTCGTCGTAGAGCGGCTTGAGCCGGCCGGCGCGCTCCATCTCCTCGAGCTCGGCGAGATGCCGCTCGGCGGCGCGAATCCGCGCCGGGCTGGCGTGGGCGAGCCGGAGGAACACGACGCTGGCGCGCACGTTCTCGACCTGTTCCCGGGGCATGATCCAGTGGCCGGAGGCCGGGCGCTCGTCGAGGACGACGATGCGCGCCGGCACCTCGGCCAGATAGGACTTCCAGCCGCGAGTGCGCAGGTGGCGGCACATCGCCCCCAGGTCGGCCCCGCGCGCCACGGGTCGGACCACGGCAACGCCGCGCTTCGGGACGGCAAGCTCATAGCAGCCGGGGTCGGCACGCTCCAGCAGTGCCGCCTCGAGCCGGGCAAGGTTCACGGCAGCCCCCTCTCGCCGGGTGGTCCGGCGGGCGACGGCGTCGCCACCCGCCGGATGCAAACGGATGATCGATCGGTCACCCCGTCAGTGGCCGGCGACGTCGGCCAGGGCGCCCATGCTGAACTCGAGGGTCCGCGCCTGGGCGATCATCACGCGCGCCTGGACCTCGTTGAGCGGCTGGTTGTTGAACGCCGAGCCCTCGAGCGCCGCCGCCATCTGCCCGGCCAGCGCGTCGCGCTGCGCGCCGAGCGAGGCGAGGGCACCGTCGAGCGCCTGATACTGGGCGTCGCCCGGGGTGTCGCTACGCATCTCCACCGTCGAGACGCGCAGGCTGGTCAGCCCGAACTGACCCAGCGGCGCGTTGAGCTGCTTGTAGGCCTGGGCCAGGTCGAGGAACGTGCCGCGGTGCTGGCGCAGCGAGACCGGCAGCGCCGACGGGTCGAGCACCTCGACAAGGACGCGGCCATCGTGGCTGTAGTCATCCTTCAGGTTGAGCAGCGCCATCATCGTCGGCCGGACGTCGGTGTGGTCGGACCAGACCGCGTCGTCAGCACCGAGCCGGAGAACCCCGGGCCCGACCAGGCCGAGCCAGGTGGTGTTGACGTCCGGTGAGACCATGCCGTGGTTCCAGGCGTAGGCAGCTTCCACCTGGACACAGGCGCTGTTGCAGTTCGCCGCCCCCGCGTAGAGGTAGAAGTCGGGGTTGGCGAACATGGTGAAGGTGGGCGTGCGGGCCGGATCGGCCGTGACCATATGGAGCAGGACCATCTCGGTCTGGTCGGCCAGGTACTTAGCAACCTGCACGTTCTGGCCGGTGATCGGGTCGGTTGCGGTAAGAGCGCCCGTGGCGCGTTCGAAGGCGCGGGTGACGGTGTCGTTCTGCGCCGGGTTTCCATTGAGATAGAAGGTCGGCGCCGAGTCGGAGTGGACCTTGAAGGGCGTGGTGACGCCCTGCTCGGTGGCGAGCAGGCCGGCGAGGTTGGCGTTCACCTCACCGATCTGGCTGTAGCTGCAGGCGACCGTCACGCCGTCACAGTTGGCCGGGGTCGGCGCGCCGCCGACGAAGTGGTCGCCCTCATCGGCCGAGACGACGAAGAGCGTGTTCGAGGCGTTGATGCCGTCCTGGGCCAGGCGGGTGAAGAACGTGCCGAAGGCGTCGTCGTAGGCCTTGAGGGCGGCGACGTAGCCGGCCTGGCCGGGTCCATAGGCCGGACCGTTCGGGTGCACGTCGTGGGCGTCCGAGATGTAGGCGTAGGTGACGGGAACGCCGTGCTCCTGCATCGACGCGACGTAGGAGAGCGAAACCGCCGCGCTCATGCCGTCGAAGCCGGGGAAGCCGACGTTGCCGGTCGGGCTCTGGATGACGTTGCCGTTGAGGTCGGCCAGCGGCCCGCTCGGGCTGATCTGCGGGTCGACGTACTTGGCGCCGAAGAGCGCCTGGTAGCCGCTGTAGCCGCCCGGCTCGTCCGGCAGCTTGTCCGCCTGCACGCCGTTCGCCGTCGTGCAGAACGCCGCGCCGCTGGTGCAGTGAACGGCGATCCCGACAAAGTCGGCCGCGGCCTGATGCGGGTCGCTCGCGACCTCCTGCTGCTGCGGTGAGTTGGCGCCGAAGACGGTCGGGATGTCGGTGGCGGTGTTCTCGAGGACGGTGTTGGCGACGGCGACCTCACCGACGTTGCAGCCGGCGCGGGTGAAGGGCACCCAGGGTGCCGGGGCGTTCAGGCCGGACGCCGTGAGCATGTTGTAGGTCGTGTCGGTCGGCGTGGCAGTGGAGTAGTCGTAGATCGGGTCGGTCCAGTAGGCGAAGGAGACGCCGGGGTTGCTGGTGCCATTGGGGTTAAAGTAGCGGAAGCTGTTGCTGACGGGCACGCCCATGCGGTCGCCATAGACGCCGGTGAGGGTCGTGAGGATATCGGTCGCCGTGTGGGCGATCAGCGGGGTGTGCTCGTTGGTGACGAGCGTGCCGTTCGACTCGAGGAAGTGGAGCAGGTTGGGCATCTGCTCGAGGTCGGACGGGACGTTGGGGTTGTCGCGGGTGAAGTGCAGGTTGTCGAACTGGATGTCGATGACGTGCTGGATGTTGCCGCCGAGCCCGAGCTGGCAGTTGGTCGGCGTCGGGGCGGGCGGCGGCGCGGCGAGCGCCCCCTGGACGGCCATGCCGCCTCCCGGTCCCGCCAGCAGCACGATGGCGATCAACGCCATTCCGCACAGTCTGGCCCCTCGCACGAGTCCCCCTCTCGTGAGCGGTCACGATCCATGGAGACGGCTCTCCAACTCGACTGTACGTTCCCGCCGGACGGGCGCGGTGAAGCAATCGTGAAGCCGGAGCCGCGGCCGGCAGCCCGGCTTACCCGGCACTCGCCGGCGACCCTAACAGTGGGTTCACATGCCGACGCCGGCACACTGCTACCGTCGATAGGCAGGCAACCTGGCCGGGTGCTCGCCTAGCGTTGACGACGTGGTGGCACGAGACGCAACCACGGCCGCCGTGGGCGGTCCGGGGCGTGCCGCGTCCGCCCACCACGCTCAACCGAAGGACCGTGAGCTGTTCCACCGTCGATCGTCGATCGTCGATCGCGGTGCGGCAGGCGTTTGATCGGTAGTCGCCTGAGGGCCAGTCGGCCTGGAGTCGCGACGGTCGGCGGGACGCCCGGTCGCTGCGTCCGTCCGACCGTCGCAGGACGGAGATCAACGAACGATGATGAGCTCGCAGATCAGCCGGCGCCGGTTGTTGGGATCATCCGCGGCGGTCGCGGCGGCGATGGTGGCGGCGAGCACGCTGCCGCCCGCGCTGCGCGCGGTGCTGGCGGACGACGCGCCGAACCCGCCCGACTCCCTCAAGGCGGTCGACCACGTCGTCTTCCTGATCCAGGAGAACCGCTCGTTCGACCACTACTTCGGGACGATGAACGGCGTGCGCGGCTTCGGCGACCCGACGGCCATCACCCTCTCGACGGGCAAGCCGGTGTGGTACCAGCCCGACGCCCTCAACCCGGACGGCTACGAACTGCCGTTCCACCTCGATACTACGACGACGAGCGCGGCGGCGGTCGTCGACCTCAGCCACACCTGGCTGGCGCAGCACTCGTCCTGGAACGGCGGCAAGATGGACAACTGGCTGCCGGCCCACCGGCTCGCCGACGGCAACGCCCGGGGGCCGATGACGATGGGTTACTACACGCGCGCCGACATCCCGTTCCACTACGCGCTGGCCGACGCCTTCACCATCTGCGACCACTACCACTGCTCGGTGCTCGGCCCAACCAACCCCAACCGGCTCTACGCCTTCACCGGGACGATCGACCCGGACGGTAAGAACGGCGGCCCGGTGGTGGACAACTCGGAGACGCCGCCCTACACCTGGACGACCTACCCGGAGCGGCTGCAGCAGGCGGGGATCTCCTGGCGGGTCTACCAGTCGGCCGACAACTATGACGACAACCCGCTGGCCTGGTTCAAGCAGTACCAGCAGGCGCCGACGTCGTCTCCGCTCTACCAGAACGGGACGCGGGCGGTGCCCGACCTGCTGACGGCGTTCCGCGACGACGTCCAGGCGGGCCGGCTGCCGCAGGTATCGTGGCTGGTGCCCCCGGCCGCGGTCAGCGAGCACCCGTCGTACCTGCCGGCGTCGGGGGCCTACTTCACCTACCAGGTGCTCGAGGCGCTGGCGGCCAAGCCCGACGTGTGGAACACGACAGTCGTCTTCTTCACCTACGACGAGAACGACGGCTTCTTCGACCATGTACCGCCGCCGACGGCGCCGGCGGGTACGCCCGGCGAGTACGTCGGCGTTAGCCCGCTGCCGGCCGCGGCGCACGGCATTGCCGGACCGATTGGGCTCGGGTTCCGGGTGCCGATGATCGTGATCTCGCCGTGGAGTCGCGGCGGCTACGCCAACAGTGAGGCATTCGACCATACCTCGATGCTGCGCTTCGTCGAGACCCGCTTCGGCGTCGAGGAGACGAACATCAGCGCCTGGCGGCGGTCGACGGTGGGGGACCTGACGTCGACGCTGCGGCTGAAGGGGCAGGGGGCGCCGGGCCGTACGTTCCCGACGCTGCCGAACCCGGCCGACTCGCTCCAGCGGCAGTACATCGGCTCGCAGGACTACCCGGCGCCAACGGTGCCGGCGAACCAGACGCTGCCAACCCAGGAGGCGGGCAGCCGCCCGAGCGACTGAGGCGCGCAGAAGCTGCCCTGGCTGCGTGCCGGCCATATGAGCGCCGGAGCACAGGGAGGTCGGGAGCACGGGGCAGGTTTCAAGCCTGCCCCTCCAATATTGAGTGCACTGGTAAGCGCGCCTATCGAACCGAAGATACTATGACGGGACTCTGTTCGTAATGAATCACGTCCCTGGAGGAGAAGAACGGAGCCGGCACCTCTACTCGTCGCTGGCGCCGTAGGCCAGGCGGTCGCCCTCGCTAAAGCGCGCCGGTCGGAACGGCTCGAGATCGCGCGGCGCCTCCCCCAGCAGGTCCTCGGTGACCAGCAGCCCCAGCGCGGCCGACAGGGTGATCCCGCTGTGGGTGACGACGTGGTAGAGCCCGGTCACCTCCGGGTCGAAGCCCACGATCGAGTAGCCGTCCTTCGGCATGGGCCGGATGCCGAGGCGCGCGCTCTCGGCGCGCACGCCGCGCAGCCCCGGCAGGATCGCCGCGAACCGGTCGACCGCCTCCTGGCAGTAGGGGTTGCGCACGTCGAAGGACTGCTCATCGGCCACGTGCTCGTCGAACTCGTCGCGCCGCAGCAGCACGCGCCAGCCGCCATCGGAGCGGATCATGCCCTCGGGCGAGTGGACCACGCGCTTGAGGGCGACCGGAGCCGGCTCGGTGGTGACGACGAAGCCGGGCTGGCGCTCGATCGGCAGGTCGGCGCCGGCCAGGGCCGCGACGCGGGCCGCGTTGGGACCGGCGGCGTTGACGACGGTGTCGGCAGTCAGCGTGCCGCCACTCCGCAGGAGCACGCGCTCGACGCCGCCGCGGGCCAGATCGAAGCCGACGACCTCGTCGTCGAGCAGGGTGGCGCCGTAGCGCCGCACGGCGGCCAGGGCGGCGCCGTGGGCCAGGCCGACGCCGTTGAGCCAGCCCTCGCCGGGCATGTAGTAGACCTCGGCCACGCGGTCCGGGTCGATCACGAGGTCGGGCTCGAGCTCGCGCATGACCTGCTCGGGCGTGACCGTCTCGACGCGGTAGCCCCAGGCGCGGATCTGGGCAACGGTCTCCTTGAGGTGGGCGCCGTGGGCAGCGTCGTCGGCGTAGGTCCACTGCAGGCCGCCGTCGACGTGGGCCCAGTCGCCGTCGAGTTCCCGGGCGAGGTCCCGGTGGTCACGGATCGAGCGAGCGTTGAGGCGGTGGTAGGCACGGGGCGGCTTGCCGAAGGCGTTGAGCCAGGCGAAGGAGTTGCCGGTGGTGCCGGCCCCGGGGTAGCGCGGCTCGACGATGGTGACGGCGGCGCCGGCCTGGGCGAGCCGGTAGCCGACGACGGAGCCGACCGCGCCGGCCCCGATGACCGCGATGCTCGCTCCGCGCAGATACGCCGAGCCGATCGCCATGAGATTCCCCTCCCTCGTCGTCCAGAATCGCGCCGGTCCGGGACTCCGCGTCTCTCGGAGCGCCGGCGCATCAACCGCCGGGCGCGATCGATCGCGCGCCTATGACGTCGCGTCCGTCGGGATCCAGCGCCCGAGCCAGGCGACGATGCGCTCGAGCAGGTCGAGCTGGCAGGCGCGCTCGTGGAAGGCGTGCTTCTGCCGCGGGTAGGTGACGAACTCGGCGGGCACCCCGGCGGCCTTCAGCCCCAGGTAGAGCTCCCGGCCCTGCGAGACCGGCACGCGCTGGTCGGCGTCGCCGTGGACGACGAGGGTCGGCGTGGTGATGCGGCCGAGGTAGCGCACCGGCGAGCGCTCCCAGAAGGCGTCCGGCGCCTCGTGCAGGGCGCCGGGGAAGCGCTTCTCGTTCATCGGCCGGATGTCGGTCGTGCCGACCTTGCTGGGCCAGTCGGTGACGGCGGCGCCGGCCACGGCCGCCTTGAAGCGGTCGGTGTGGGTGATGGTCCAGGCGGTCATGAAGCCGCCGTAGCTCCAGCCGGCCACGGCCAGCCGGTCCGGGTCGGCGACGCCGCGCTCGACCATGGCGTCGACACCGTGCATGACGTCCTCGAAGTCCATGCCGCCGAGGTCACCCCGGTTGGCGGCAGTGAAGTCGGCGCCGCGCCCGGTGCTGCCGCGCGGGTTGGGCAGGAGCACGGCGTAGCCGGCGCCGGCCAGGACCTGTCCCCAGTCGTGCCAGGATCCGTTGAAGGCGGCGCCCCAGCGGGCAGTCGGGCCGCCGTGCACCTGGACGACGAGCGGGAGCGGCGTCCCCGCGGTCGCGCCGGGCGGCCGGAGCAGCCAGCCCTGGATGGCGAGCCCGTCCGAGCCGCTCCACTCGACCGGCTCCATCGCGGCCAGCTCGACGGCGTCGAGCTCGGGGTTGAGGTGGGTGAGGCAACGGAGCTCGCCCTCGAGCGGACCGGCCCAGACCTCGGTCGGGGCGCCCGGCTCGGCGCGGGTGACCGCGAGCACCCGGCCGTCGGCGCTCAGGCTGAGGGGCGGCAGGAGGCTGCCGTTCTCCGGAACGACCGCGAGGCGCCGGTCGCTGCCGGCGTCGAGGTCGACCAGGTCGAGCCGGTTGACCAGGCCGTCCTGGGCGAGGGTCAGCAGGCGCGGCGCGAAGCCCGGCAGCCAGGTGGCCCAGAGCGGGGTCGTCTCGCCGGCCTCGAGCGCGGTGAGCTCGCCGCTGGAGGCGTCGATGAGGAACACCCGGTCGTCGTCCGCCCGGCCCCCCGGCAGCTCGCCGACGGCCACCAGCCGCGCACCGTCGGTCGACCACTGGAGCACGGCCGGCAGGCCCCGGAGCGTGGCGAGCACGCGCTCGGCGCGCGTCTTGACGTCGATCAGGACCAGGCGCACGTCGCCGTCGGTCTCGGCGAGGTCGTCGGTGGGCGTGGTGAGGGCGGCGAGGCGGCGGCCGTCGGCGCTGCAGGCGTAGCTCCAGACGTGCCCCTCGGCCGGGCCGATCACGCTCGGCTCGCCGCCGTCGGCCGGCACGCGCACGATGACGCGCGGGCGGGCGGACTGGCTGGCGACGCGGATGCCGGTGCCCGGGTCCTGCTCGCCGGCGAGAGCGCGGCGGTCGGCGGTGGCGGTAAGGGCGGCGCCGTCGGGCATCCAGGAGATCAGGTCGAGCCCGCGCGGGACGCTCGCCAGCGGCTGGGCCTCGCCGCCGCCAGCCTCGATGAGGAAGAGCTGGGCGGTGCCGCGATCGGCACGATCGGACAGGAAGGCGAGGCGCTCGCCGTCGGGGGACCAGCGCGGCATTTTGTCCTCGGCGCGACCGCCGGTAAATACGCGGGCCGGCGCGTTGCCGGAGACCTCGGCCATCCAGATCGCCGAGGTGGGCCTGGTCTCCTCGTGCCCGACCGGCGCGACGACGAAGGCCACGCGCCTGCCGTCCGGCGAGACGTGGGCCTCGCTGGGGACCCGCAGGCCCACGGCCAGCTCCGGGGTATAACGCGTCGCTCCCATCGCTCCCCCTCAACTCCTTGCGTTCCTGTGCCCAGCGCTCGACCGCGCCGGGCGCGAATCACGGGCGCGACGAATCGCGCCGTTACCGGTCGAGACAACCGCCCCGCAACACGTTGGCGGGCAACCCCGGCCATGATACGGCACCGGCGACGCGGGAACCGCCGCCTCCCGGGCTAACTCAGGCCGAAGAGGGCCGGCAGCACGGCGACGCTGGCCAGGAGGTGGGTGTGCGGTGTGGCGCCGAGCGTCTCCATACCGTGCGCACCGCCGAGGACGCCGATCACCCAGCCGGCGCGGGCATGCGTGCCGGCCGCCAGGTCGAGCGGCGTATCGCCGACCACCGCCACCCGGGCCACGTCGGCGACCCCCAGGTCCATCATGGCCCGATAGATAAGGAAGGGCGCCGGCCGACCGAGCGGGACGTCGCTCCCGGCCAGCGTGCGGTCGAACAGGTCCCGCCAGCCGAGCCGCGCGACGAGCAGGTCGAGCACGTCGCGCTCGAAGCCGCTGGTGAGGGCGAGCCGGACCCCGGCGGCGCGCAGCCGCGCGAGGGCATCGCCGGCTCCCGGCACCTCCTCGACCGGCCCCGTCTCGTAGGCGTCGCGCAGGGCAGCCTCAAAGTCGGCCAGGGCATGCTCGGCGACGGTGGCGGCGCGCTCCGGTGGGAAGGCGCGGCCGGCCAGCTCCTGGAAGACGGCGCGCTTGCTGGCGCCGCGGCGGGCAGCCAGCTCGGCGTCGGTGGCGGGGATGTCGTGGGCGGAGAGCGCGGCGCGGTAGGCAACGAGGACGGTCCCCTCGTCGCGCATCACCGTGCCGGCACAGTCGGTCACCAGCAGCTCGGGCAGCACGGCTCGCCTCCTCCTCGACGGACGGCAGGGCGCGGACGGCACCATGATAGCGCCGCGCCCAGGCGTACGGGGCAAGGGGATGGACTCGGGCCGGAGGGCTGCCTAGAGGTCGCCCTCGCGCTCGATCGTCTGCAGCTCGTCGATGATGGTGCGCAGCTCCCCGGCGCGCACGTGCATGCGCACGATCGGCTCGCCGTTGTGGTCGAAGAAGAGGACGTCAACGTGGTCCTCGGCGTCGACCAGCTCCGAGCCGCCGTAGTCGAGCTCGACGGTCAGGACGGGGGTGACGCGCTCGCCGGACTGGACGGTCTCGCCCGGCGGGGTGTTGGAGGCGGCGTAGCCCCAGTGGTCGACGAGGTCGACCAGGGCGCCCCGCTCGTTGGGATCGGTGCCGAGGTAGAGGGACAGGTCGATGCGGCCGTCGCTGAGGTGGAGGTAGTAGCCGTCGTCGGCGTGCTCGATGGCAACGTCCTGGGGAAACCAGAGGTCGTAGATGACGAGCGGCCGGGCGACGTCCTCGTCTTCGTCGGCCTCCTCCTCCGCCTCGAGCTCGGCGCCGACCTGCTGCTGGAGGAGGGAGTAGTGGGCGAGGCCGTAGGCGTAGAGGAGCTCGGCCAGCCGGGCGCGGAGCTTGCCGGTGAAGGTGCCGGGGAACTCGTCCTCGAGCAGGCGCTCGAGGGTCCGGATCATCCGGCTGTACTCCTCCATCGAGCGCAGCTCGCGGTTGATGAAGCCGCGCGCGCCCTGGAAGGCGGCGCGGATGTCCTCGTAGATGTCTTCGCCGGACTGCTCGGCCAGGAACTTCCGGATGTCCTCGAAGAGCTCCTCGTCGTCGCCCGGATGGTCCCTGCGCTCCGGTTCCTCGGCCACGGCTGACTCCCCGAGTTCGCCCAACGCACCGTCGCCGACGCTGGCGGCCGGTCCCATGGGCTGAACAATACCAGACCCCCTTGAGGCGGGCCATAGGCGGCCGCCAGCCGCGCCGTGACGGCCGGCCGGGGCCGACAGCGCGGCCAGCGCGGCCGGCGGAGAGACCGCCGGACTCGCCCACGCCGCGCGGGCGATGGACCATAATAACCGCGAGTCCACGGGGAGCAGCCGGGTCAGTGCTCGGCGGAACCAGGAGGGCGACATGCGCCGGGTCGTCAGCATCGCGTCGGGTATCCTGCTCGCGCTGGCCGCGGTGACCCCGTCGAGTGCCGCCACGGCGCCGGCGTTCGCCAGCGCCTCCTTCCAGAGCACCTGGGCGCGCACCGACGGACCGGTCGCCTCCGGCGCCGTCAGCCGCACCTGGATGTGGGGGCCGGCCGCCGACTCCGGCCCCCTCCTCGAGCCCTACGCCGAGTCCCCCGGCGGTCAGCGCCTCGTCCAGTACTTCGACAAGGCCCGCCTGGAGCTCACC
>DASSZN010000114.1:0-8092 GCA_035702805.1 Thermomicrobiaceae bacterium
CTGGAGGAGGTCCGGCGGGACTTCCAGGAAGCGCGCTGACCGCGGGCCGCGCGGCCCGCGCGACCGGGGGGAGTCGCGTGGCAGCGTTCTTCGGGTGCGCTCTGATTTGGCCTGTCGCGTGGAGATGATCGGAGATGCCCGCACCGTCCCGCCATGGCGCGCCGACGATCCTGGTCGGGCGCTCGCGTGAGCGCGACCTGACCCGTGCCCAGCTCCAGGCGGCGCTCGCCGGGCACGGCGGCCTGGTCATCCTGGGTGGCGAGGCAGGCATCGGCAAGACCGCGCTCGCCGAGGAGACCTGCCGGGAGGCGAGCGCGGCGGGCGCACTCGTCCTCGTCGGCCGCTGCTACGACGGCACCGAGACCCCGCCCTACGGCCCCTGGGTCGAGCTGGTCGCGCAGGCCCGGGCGCGCCCCGCCGGCCCCGCCGCGCCGAGCTTTTCCGGCAGCCCCAGCCAGGCGGCCCTCTTCGACGAGGTGCGCGACTTCCTCGTCGCCCTCGCCCGCGCGCGGCCCCTCGTCATCCTGCTGGAGGACCTGCACTGGGCGGACGGCGCCAGCCTGGACCTGCTGCGCGCCGTCGCCCGCCGTCTGGCCTCGCTGCCGATCCTGCTGCTGGCCACCTACCGCGGCGACGAGGTCGTCCGCGGCCACCCCCTCTACCGCCTGCTGCCGCTGCTCGTGCGCGAGGCGCTGGCCGTGCGGCTCGACCTGGCGCCGCTCGGCGACGACCACGTCCGTGCTCTGCTCGACCACGACTACCGGCTTCCCGCCGCCGACGCGGACCGGCTGACGACCTACCTGCAGGCCCGCGCCGAGGGCAACCCCCTGTTCCTCGGCGAGCTGCTGCGCTCGCTCGAGGGCACGGCCCTGCTGATGGCCGGGGACGGCGGCTGGAGCCTCGGCGCGCTCGAGCCGGTCGGCGTGCCGCTGCTCCTGCGGCAGGTGATCGACGCCCGGCTGGCGCGGCTCGGGTCCGAGGCGGACAGCCTGCTCGCCGTCGCCGCCACCATCGGCGCGGTGGTGCCGCTCGCGCTCTGGGCCGCGGTGGCCGGCGTGACCGAGGAGGCCCTCGACCCGCTCGTCGAGCGGGCGGTCGCGGCGCGCGTCCTCGACGCGGCGCCGGACGGGCTGGCGGTGCGCTTCAGCCACGCCCTGATCCGCGACGCCCTCTACGAGAGCGTGCTGCCCGTCCGGCGCCGTCGCTGGCACGGGCGGATCGCCGAAGCCCTGCTGGAGGGGCGCGCGCCGGACCCCGACTCCGTGGCCCACCACCTCGTCCGGGCGGGCGATCCTCGCGCCGCGACCTGGCTGACCCGCGCGGGCGAGCGGGCGCAGCGCGCCTTCGCCTGGCAGACCGCGGCCCAGCGCTTCGAGGCCGCCCTCGCCCTGCTCGAGGGGGACCAGGGCGCGCGCAACGAGCGCGGCTGGCTCCTCTTCCACCTGGCCCTGCTGCGCCGCTTCACCGACCCCTTCCCCGCGGCCGCCGCCATGACGGAGGCCGAGCGTCTCGGCCACGCCAGCGGCGACGCCGCGCTCGTCGCCTACGCCCGCTTCTTCGTGGGGATGCTCTACCGCATGAGCGGCGACTTCCGGCAGGGCAACACCACGACCGAAGAGGGTGTAGCTCTGCTCGACGCACTCTCCCCGGAGGACCACGCCCGCCTGGCCTCCCTCGCCACGACGGTGGACCCCCTCGACCCCCAGAACGGGCGCGGCGAGCTGACCCTCGTGCTGGGGGAGGCCGGGCGCTACGCCGAGGCCCGCGCGATCGGCGAGCGGATCGTCGCGCTGCCGGCGTCCGAGACCTTCGGCTCGCGCGGCGACGCGTACTACGGCCTGGGCTATACCTACGCGGCGCTCGGCCGCCCCGAGGCGGCTCGCGACGCGCTGGCGCGCGCCCGCGAGGTCTTCCGCGCCGAGGACCACCGCACCCAGGTGCTGGCCACCCTCTTCGACGAGCTGGTGCTGGTCATCCTCCCCTACCAGACGGACCGGCAGGAGGAGCGTCGCCGCCTGGAGGCCGAGCTGGGGGACGCCTTTGCCGCGGTCGACGACCTCTTCGCCCGGGGATCGGCGCGCACCGCCGGCATCGTCTCGCTGGTGCTCGAGGGAGCCTGGGCCGAGGTCCTCGCCATCGTCGACGAGAGCCGGCTGCGGTTCCTCCACCTCTTGAGCGCCCTCTTCGTGGCCCCGGTCGCGCGCCACCAGGGGAACGCGGCGCTGGCCTGGTCGCTGGTGCACCAGGGGCTGCCGGCCGGCCCGGAGACCGCGCCCGCCGACTCCGCGGGCTTCATCGTGCCGCTGCGCGCGCTGGCGCCCACGCTGGCGCTGGACGCGGGCGACCTCGACGCGGCCCGCCGCTGGCTCGAGTCCCTCGACCGCTGGCTGGACTGGAGCGGCGGCGTCCTCGGTCGGGCCGACGCCCACCTCGGCTGGGCCGCCTACCACCGCGCGGCGGGCGACCCGCCACGGGCCCGCGAGCGCGCGTCCCGGGCGCTGACGGCGGCGACCCTGCCCCGGCAGCCGTTGACCCTGCTCGCCGCCCACCGCCTGCTCGGCGAGCTCGACATCGCGGCGGGCCGGCCGGACGCCGCGGAGACGGACCTTGCGGCGGCGCTCGCGCTGGCCGACGCCTGCGGCGCTCGCCACGAGCGGGCCCTGACCCTGCTCGCGCTCGCGGAGCTGCGCCGGGCGCGCGGCCACGTCCCGGCGGCCCGGGCGCACCTCGACGAGGCGCGCGCCCTCGCCGCGCCCATGGGCGCCACGCTGACTCTGGCCCGGACGGACGCGCTCGCGGCGCGCCTCGCGGGGGACGTGCCGGTCGCGCCGGTCACCCTGCCCGCCGGCCTCACCGCCCGGGAGGGCGAGGTGCTGCGCCTGGTGGCGGCGGGGCTGACCAACGCCGAGATCGCCGATCGGCTGAGCCTCAGCCCCCGTACCGTCAACGCCCACCTCACCACGATCTACGGCAAGCTCGGCGTGACCTCGCGCGGCGCCGCCATCCGGTTTGCCCTCGACCACCACCTGCGCTGACCGCGCCCCTGTAGTTCTACCTACCGGTAGGGCAATCTCCCCGTGTCCGGAACTTAAGTACTTCTCACGATGCGCGTTTCCGTCGCGGCTCCTAGAGTGGGAGCGTCGACCTTCGCGGCGGGAGGAACCCCCACCATGGCGCTGCTCAGCGTCCAGCACACGGTCAGCGACTACCCGGCCTGGCGGTCCGTCTTCGACGCGATGGGCGAGCTGCGCCAGGACTGGGGGGTCACCGTCGAGGCGGTCCATCAGCTGGCCGACGACCCCAACACCGTGCTGGTGCAGCTCGAGTTCGCCACGGTGGCCCAGGCGCGCGGCTTCCTGACCAGCCGCGAGCACCGGGCGGCGATGAAGCGTGGCGGGGTGGAGGGGACGCCGCGGGTCGAGGTCTATGCCTGATCGGTCGGCGGCCCAGGGACGTGGGCCGGCGCGGACGGGCACGGGCGCGCGACGAAGGAGGTCATCGCGAGGGCCGAGTCCGCGAGGACGAGCCAGTATGAGCCTCTGCCGCGGGTGCGGCCCGCGTCTCGGGGCTCGTGGGAACCGGGGACGCTCGACAACGAGCGCTCGCGCGGGTCGCGCGGTAGGCGCGGCCGGAACGGAGAGAGAACCATGCACGCGGTGGCGATCGACGCGAAGTTCACCGACCAGGCACAGGCCGAAGCCGACCTCGGCGGCCTGATCTCGCGTATCTCCGGGATGCCCGGCTTCGTGGGCGGATACTGGGTCGCCTACCCCGGCAACCGGGGCACCTCGATGATCGTGTTCGACTCGGAGGAAGCGGCCCGGGGCTTCGTGAGCTTCGTGGAGAGCCACGCGGCCGACGGCGTCGCCCCGGACCGCATCGAGGTCGGCAGAGTCCTGGCGCGCGCCTGAGGCCGAGCCGACCCAGCATTGACCGGAAGCGCATCGTCTTGAAGGAGGCAGCCATGTCCGTCGAGGAAGTCCGCCAGGCATCGGATCGGTTCTACGCGGGGATCAACCGCATGGTCAACGGTGACACCAGCGCCATGTTCGACGCCTGCTCCCACGCCGACGACGTCTCCGCCATGCACCCACTGGGCGGTCGGCAGCTCGGCTGGCCCGAGGTTCGTGCCAGCTGGCAGATGGCGGCCGACGCGCTCGGCACCGCCGGGACGGTCACGGTGAGCGACCTCCGGATCACCCTGCTCGGCAGCGACGCCGCCTGCACCACCGGGACCGAGAATGCCTCGGTCGTCGTCGGCGGGGCGCCGGTGACCTTCGGAGGTCGCTGCACCAACGTCTACCGGCGCGAGGACGGCGTCTGGAAGCTGGTCCACCACCACGTCGATCACCTGCCGGACGTGGCGGCGGCCTTCCAGGCCGCGGTGGGACAGGCCGGCTGAGCGACCTCGCCCCCCGCGGGGACGCCACGGAGCGGCTCAGTAGGCGTTCTCGCCGCCGACGATCTGCGCCAGCGTCCGCGCCATGATCCGCAGGTCCAGCAGCAGCGACCAGTTCTCCACGTAGTAGAGGTCGTACTCGGTGCGCTCGGCGATCGAGGTGTCGCCGCGCAGCCCGTTGATCTGCGCCCAGCCGGTGATGCCCGACTTGGCCCGCTGGCGCGCGGTGTAGCAGGGGATCGTGCGCGCGAACTGCTCGACGAAGTAGGGGCGCTCCGGCCGCGGGCCGACCACGCTCATCTGGCCGCGGAACACGTTGACGAACTGCGGCAGCTCGTCGAGCGAGGAGCGGCGCATCAGCCGGCCGGTCCGGGTCGGGCGCGGGTCGTCCGGCGTCGTCCGCACCGGCCCGGTCGCCGCCTCGGCATCCACCGGCATCGAGCGGAACTTCAGCAGCAGGAAGGGCGCGCCGTCGTGGCCGACGCGCTCCTGGACGTAGAAGACCGGCCCCGGCGAGTCGAGCTTGATCAGCAGCGCGAGCAGCGCCATCAGCGGCGAGAGGACGACCAGCACCGCGCTGCTCACCGCCAGGTCCATCGCGCGCTTGACCAGCCGGCTCCAGGCGCTCAGCCCGATCCGCCGCAGCGTCATGACCGGGACGCCGGCCACGTCGTCGATGCCGAGGGGGTCGTTGGCGATCAGCCGGAAGGCGTCCGGGTAGGCGCGTACCCCGACCGGGAGCTCCCGCAGCTGCTGCAGCAGCGCCGCGGTCTCGGCCGGCGTCACGCCGTCGAGCGCGATGACGACCTCGTCGACGGCGTGCTCCCGCGCCAGCTCGGCCAGCCGGTCCGTCGTCCCGCTCACGGCGTCCTCGTCGACGGCCGGGTAGGCGTCCTCGCCGGGGTGCGCCAGACAGCCCACCACGACGTAGCCGGCCTCCGGCGTCCGCCGCACGCGCTCGCGCAGCGTGGCCGCGGCCCGCCCCGTCCCCACGATCAGTAGCCGCTGGGTCGCGACGCCGGAGGCGCGCAGCTGCCCGGCGACCGCGCCGTGGGCGAGCCGGCCCGCGCCGACCAGCACCGTCGCGAGCAGCCAGCCCAGGAGCAGGACCGCGCGCGAGTGGACCGCGTCGACCCCCAGCAGGACGGTGCCCGCCGCGATCGCCACGACCAGCCCGACCGTCACCCCGACGGCGCTGCGGTAGAGCGTCTCGAGCCAGGAGATGCCGTGGCGGAGGCGGTACAGGCCGCGCGCCACGAAGACGGCAAGCACGGCGGCCACGGCCACGGCCAGCGAGGCGGCCGCGTGCCCGGGCTCCGGCTCGCTGCCCGGCGGCACGAGCCCGAGGGCGCGGGCCAGCAGCTCCGCGGCGACGAACGCGCCCGCGACGGCGCAGGCGTCAAGGACCACCTGCGCGCCCAGGAGGGCGGCGGCGGCCCGGCGGTGACGGGTGAGTGCGACGCGCCCCGGTTCGATGAGCTCCTCGACCACGGCCACGGCAGGCGCGGGGGCTCCGACAGGCAGCGTGCTCTTACTCAATCCCGGCTCTCTCCGCTGTCTCAGCGTGCCCGCGCACGGGCGGGTTGGTCAGGCGACGCGCTTGGCCCCGGCGGGGCGCAGCACGTTTCGCGCGAGGGCATAGCCGCCGCGGGCCACGATGCCGGCGGCGACCAGCCAGTTGACCAGGACGAAGGTTCGCGGCGCGTAGTGCTTGCGGTGGAAGAGGTACATCGCACGGTAGAACTCCACGATCAGGCGGTAGCTCTGCCGCGAACTGCTCGCACCCTTGTAGTGCAGCACGCGCGCCACGGGATAGTAGAAAACGGACCAGCCGCACTTCTTGATCCGGTACGCCCAGTCCAGATCCTCGCCATACATGAAGAACGATTCGTCGAGCAGGCCGGCATCGTCGATCGCCGCCAGGCGCACCAGCATGTAGGCGCCCATCACCGAGTCGACCGGGTAGGTGGCGTCGGGGTCCAGGTACGTCAGGTTGTAGCGTGCCAGCCGCGGGTGGTGCGGGAAGGCGCGTGACAGGCCGGTGAGCTTCCAGAAGGCGTTGGCCGGCGTCGGGAAGGAGCGGCGGCAGGCGAGGTCGAGCCGCCCGCTGGGCAGGAGCACCCGCGGGCCGACCACGCCGACCAGCGGGTGCTCGTCGAGGAAGCCGGCCGTCAGCTGGAGCGTGTCCGGCTCGACCAGGCAGTCGGTGTTGAGCAGCAGCACGTACTCCTCGTGCCGGTCGGTTTCCCAGCCGACCCGGCTCAGGATCTCGCGCAGCGCCAGGTTGTTGCCCCGGGCGAAGCCGAGGTTGCTGGGCGCCTCGATCAGGCGGACACCGGGGAACTCCCGCTCGATGAGGGCCACGCTCCCGTCCGTCGAGCCGTTGTCGACGACGAAGACCTCCAGCGGCCGGTCGAGCCGGCTGGCGGTCAGGCGGCGCAGGCACTCGCCGAGCAGGTCCGCGGTGTTGTGGTTGACGACGACCACGGATACCCGCTTCATAGCGTCTCGTAGTATCCTGCCGCCCGGACCCCGGACGCAAGTTGCGCCCCGTCACGGCGCGCGAGAGTCGCGGAGCGGCGCCCCGCTCCACCCCGGAGGACGCCGTGCGCCGCCCGCAGCCGCCGTCGCGTCGCGCCGCCGATCCGTCCCTGGCGACCGACCGCCGTCACCTGACCACCGCGGCCTACGGCACCGCCGCGCCGCTCGCGGCCCGTCAGGCGATCTACCGCTACCAGCAGCCGCCGATCGACTTCCTCGACTGGGCGCTCGACCAGGTCGACTGGCGTGGCGACGAGCGCGTGCTCGACGCCGGCTGCGGCAACGGCGGCTACCTGGCGCGGCTTGCCACTCGCCTCGCGCCCGGCGTCCCGCGCCTGGGCCTCGACCTGTCCCGTGGCATGCTCGGCGACCTCGGCGCCGGCTGGGACCCGGCGCTCCCGCGACCGCTCCTCGCGACCGGCGACGTCCAGGCCCTGCCCTTCGCTGACGGCGCCTTCGACGTCGCGCTGGCGATGCACATGCTCTACCACGTGCCCGACATCCCGCTGGCGCTCCGCGAGCTGCGCCGGGTGCTCCGGCCGGGCGGCACGCTGCTCGCTTCCACCAACGGCCCGGACGACAAGCGGGCCATCGACGACCTGGTCGACGCGGCGGCCGGCGCGCTCGCCGGGCACCCGGTGGCGCTGGTGGCGACGCCCGACGTCCGCTTCAACCTCGCCAGCGGCGCGGCCCTGCTGCGGGACGCCTTCGCCTCCGTCGAGCGGCGCGAGTTGCGCCGCCGGCTGGTCGTGCCCGCGCCCGGGCCGGTCGTGCGCTTCGTCGACAGCACCCGCTCCTTCTACGCGCCGCGGCTGCCGGACGGCCTCGGCTGGGAGGTGCTGCTCGCCGAGGTCGAGCGGCGCGTGGCCGCGGCCATCGCGGCGGAGGGCGCCTTCGTCGTCCCGCTCCACGGCGGCGTGTTCCTCTGCCGGTCCGGCCGTTGAGTTCCGGCGGGCGCCATCCATCACTTCCGGCCCGCCGTACACTCGATGAGTACCCCCTGGTCTTTGGCGCGGCGGCGCCTGCCGCCCGCCGCGCGAGCGCGCAACGTGAGAGGAGCCACGCGCCATGGTCTGGTTCAAGGGTGGCCTCGGCGTCGTCTTCCTGCTGGTCGGGGTCGTCTGGATCCTGCAGGGTGTCGGCGTGCTCGGC
>DASSZN010000122.1:0-3727 GCA_035702805.1 Thermomicrobiaceae bacterium
CCGCTCAGCCGCGAGCAGGCACGGTGTCGACCTCCCAGCGCAGGTTCGGCCGGCCGACGACCGAGCGCCCGGCCTCCACGAGGCCGGCACGGCGGAAGGTCTCCGGCGAGCCCATATGGCGGGGTACGACTCGCGCGGCGCGACCGTGCACCAGCCAACCGGCTCGCTGCCGCGGTAGGCGAGCACACCGATCGGCGCACCTCGTCGTGCCGGCGCCGCCAGCTCGGCGAGCCGCGCCTCCTTCGTCGCGCGTCGCGCGCGAACGCGGTGCTGGTGAGCCGCCCGCGCATGCAGGAGCAGAAGCGGACCTTGCCGTGCGCCGCCGAGAAGCGCTCCAGGTCCGCCAGGCGCTCCGACGTAACCGGGTGGAACGTGAGACGCTGGATCGGGTTGCCGGTCGTCACCGTCGGGATCGCCGCCTTCTCCCGTGGAGTGTGGACCGGGGCGCACGTCGCCTCTACCGGCGCGTCGGATCGTACCGCCGACCGGAGGCGTCCACCCGGACGAAGGGCGGTGGGACCTCCGTCGACGTCAGCGCGCCGTAGCGGTGCGGGCGCCGGAACGCGCCACCCCACGTCTCGCGCTCGCGGTAGTCGCGCAGCTCGTCGAGGTCGAACACCGCCGGGAAGATCCCCTCACGCTCACCCGCCTCGACCACCAGCGTATCGCGCGGCCGCCCGTCCGGGTCGTAGGCGATCGGGTGATAGGCGACCGAGTGGCCGTTCTGCTGCGGCGCGGCGTAGTTCGCCATGGCCACCGCCACCATGTTCTCATGCGCGCGGGTGCGGAACTGCCCCAGACGGATGGCGTCGAGCGGGCAGGCGTTCGGCGTAAGGATCAGCTCGGCGCCACCCAGCGTCAGCACGCGCGCGCTCTCGGGGAACTCCCGATCGTAGCAGATCATCGCCCCGACCCGCACCAGCCCGTCCCGCGTGTCGAGCGTGCACACCGGGAAGTCGTCGCCGGGCGTCAGCGACGCTTCCGGCTCGTCGAAGTCGCAGGTGTGGACCTTGGCGTAGGTCAGGACCAGATCGCCGTGGCGGTCGATCAGCGACACGGTGTTGCGCGGCGCGCCCGGCCAGCGCTCCAGGTAGGTGATGGCGATGGCCAGTCCCAGGTCTCGCGCCAGCTCGCGAAAGGTCGCCACGAACGTGCCGTCCCGCGCCGTCGCGCGCGCCTGCCAGCGCTCCCGCTCGGCCGGCTCGACCGCGCTCACCGGGACGTCGCCGTCGCGCCAGCGGCCGGGCGCCCGCCAGATGTTGCAGCCGTCCGCCGGCCTGCCGGCCATCGGCGGGTAGCCGACGCTCCACATCTCCGGGAAGAGGGCCACGTCGGTGCCGAGGGCCGCGGCCTGCCGGCAGGCGGCGATCCCCTTGACCCGGTTCGCGACCTCGTCGGTACCGCACGCGGTCAGCTGAAGCAGCGCCACCGTCAGCTCACGCATCCCGGCTCCCTCCATCGACGGCGCCCCGACGTACCGCCATGCCTGCATGTTCACCCACTCAGGTTGACACGAAACTGTAGCAAACGGCGGCGCGCCGAGGCGCCCGCGCCACCGCGCAGCCGCTATGCTGCGACCGGCGCGGCGCGGCACCGCGCGGGCGGGCGGAATGGCGAGAACGCGGACGCGGGACGGACCGGTCACGAGCGCGCCCGGCGCCGAACAGGCGCCGCAGCTCCACCGCGCGCTCGGCTTCCTGGACTTCACCCTGCTGGTCATCGGCGCGGTCGTCGGCGCAGACGTCTACGTGGTATCGGCGCTGGGGGCGGCCTCGCTGGGCCCGGCGCAGCTGGTGGCCTGGCTGGCCGCCGGGGTACTGGCGGCGCTGATCGCGCTGACCTTCGTCCAGTGCGCGGCGATCACGCCCGAGGTCGGCGGCTCCTACGCCTACGCCCGCGACGCCTTCGGGCCGCTCGGCGGGTTCCTGACCGGCTGGGCGCTCTACCTCGGCGAGTGGATCGCTCTGCCTGTCTTTCCGCTCGCCTTCGTGACCTACCTGGGCACGTTCATGCCGGGAATCTCCGCACCGGAGCGGCTGACCGTGGCCGTCGCGCTGGTGGTGGCGGCCACGACCGTCAACCTGGTTGGCGTCCGGACCGGCAGCCTGCTCAACGACGTCCTGACGGTGGCCAAGCTGCTCCCGCTCGGGCTGCTCATCCTGGCCGGGGTCGCCTTCGCCGCAAGCCACGGCACGACGGTCGAACGCAACCTCACCCCCTTCACCCCACTTGGGTGGGGCGGGCTCGGCGCGGCCATCGTCCCGATCTTCTGGGCCTACGCGGGGTTCGAACTGGCGGTGCTGCCGGCCGGCGAGGTCCGTGAGCCCCGTCGGACACTGCCCCGCGGACTGTTGGTGGGCATGGCGCTGGTGACCGTCTTCTACGTCCTCACGGCCTTCGCCGTCGTCGCGACCCTCCCCTGGCGCCAGGCCGCCACCACGCCCCGGCCGCTGTCGGACGCGCTCGGCACCGCCCTCGCCGGATTCGGGCTGCCGTCAAGACCCGGCGTCATGCTCATGAGCCTGGGCGGACTGATCGCGATCGCCAGCGTGACCGAGGTCTTCGTGCTCAGCCTGGCCCGCCTCAGCTTCGCCATGGCGCGCGACGGCCTGTTCCCCTCGGCCTTTGCCCGCGTCCACCCGCGGTTCCGCACCCCGGTGGTCGGCCTGGTCTTCCAGGCCGCGTCGGCCATCATCCTGCTGCCCTTTGTCGGCCTGCGGGGCCTGATCGACGTGGCGGTCTTCTTCCTCGGGGTCTCCTACCTGGTGACCGCGCTGGCGGCGCTGCGCCTGGCCCGCCGCAACCCCGCGGCCGCCCTCCACCTCCCCGGCCTGCGCCTGCTCCTCGGCCTGGCCGCGCTGGCCAGCATCTACCTGGCGGCTCAACTCTCGCTCCCCCAGACCGCCGCGTCGCTCGGCGCGGTCGGCGCCGGTCTGGTCCTCTTCGCCTGGCGACGAGGAGCCTGGCAGCGCCGCGCCGAACTCCTCGCCGAGCTCCACCACCAGGAGGAGCACTTCGAGTCCTGGGCCCACCGCCACGAGCGCTGGCTCCTCCACAGCCTGCGCCGCAACGGACCGCCTCACCGACGCTGAGCCGCGAACCCGCGTGCAGCGAAAACCCGGGGGTACCTTCCATCGCCCGCAAGCGGGGCAATCCACTATGACGGAACCCACGTAGCACATTCAGCGCACACCCGGCTGCGTCCGATCCCCATGCCTTCCTCTCCGGTGCGTTGCCGGACGTCGGTGGGCACGCACGCCAGACGGCAGCCGGGCCGGTTTCGGTTTCTGGAAAGGAGACTCCCTCATGCGTCGACCACGCGGTGTTGGACGCACCATCGGTTCCGTCGTCTTCATTTCGGCGCTCGTCCTGGTGCTGGCCGCCTGCGGTACGGCGGCCACGACTACACCGACGAGTGGCACGACCGGCTCCACGTCATCGACCGCGACCACGACCACGGCCGCGACGGCCGCCGCGACCTCGACGTCCGCGACGGCTGCCAGCGCCGCGTCGCCGACCGGCTCGTCGTCGTCGTACCCCGGCTACGGGTCCTCCAGTTCATCGGCCACCCCGGCCGCATCGCCCGCCGCGCCGGCGCGCGGCACCGCGGCGCTGCAGGTCGCGACGTCGGCCAGCCTGGGGAAGATTCTCGCGGACAGCAGCGGGTTCACGCTCTACACGTTCTCCCATGACACGGCGGGTACGAGCGCCTGCACCGGCACCTGCG
>DASSZN010000153.1:0-6798 GCA_035702805.1 Thermomicrobiaceae bacterium
CGGCCAGGGCCGGCTCGAACCGCGACCGCATCCTCGGCGGCCTGCGCGTGCTCGGCCTCGGCGCGGTGACCGGGGTGATCGGCGCGCTGGTCGGCGCCGCGCTGATCGTGCCGGCGCTCCAGTTCACCTCGGTGTCGCTGCGTCAGAGCGGGCTCGGCGTCCAGGACCAACTGTCGTTCACCGCCGTGTTCCACTATCTGACCATGGTTCGGGGGCAGTCGACCGCGCACACCGGCGCACCCGCGGAGATCGCGTTCGCGCCCGGCATCGGCGTGCTGCTGCTCGCTCCGCTCGCCTTCTTCCGGCGCCGCTGGCTCGCGCTCGGCCTGCTCGCCGGGGTCGTCGCCTGCCTGTTCATCGCGGTGGGCGCACGCACGCCGGTGCTGCCGTTCCTGGCGGCCCACCTGCCGGGCTTCGGCTACTTCCGCGCCCCGGCGCGGATCTGGTTCGTCGCGGAGGTCGCGCTGTCGGTCATGGCCGGCCTGGGCTTCGAGTGGCTGCTGGCCGGACGTCAGACCCTGCGCGTGCTGCAGGTCGCCGTCATCGTGCTGCTGGCCGCCAACCTCTGGCAACTCGACCAGCCGCTGCTCAACATCTTCCCGAGCTCACCGGGCTTCACCCCGCTCCCGATCGAGCTCGCCGCCGCGAAGCAGACGCAAGGCCAGCGGATCTACGGGGTGCAGCGGAACGTCCGCCAGGCCGTCACGTCCGAGCTCAACGTCCAGCTGGCCGACGGCCAGGACCCGCTGCAGGTCGCGAGCTACGTCCGGTACATGCGCTTCGCCGGCGGCTACCAGTACAGCGGGTACGCGCTGGCGATCCCGCCGTTCGAGGTCTACGACACGGGCTGGCCCACCTATCAGAAGGCGCAGCCGGACGCCCACCTGCTCGGGCTGGTCAACGTCGGCGTCGTCGTGTCGCGCTACAAGCTCACCGACCCGAGCCTCGTGCAGGTCGGGGACGTCCAGGGCACCTTTGTCTACCGAAACCGAGCCGTGCAGCCGCGCGCCTTCCTGGTCTCCGCGAGCCTGGGCCAGACCCTCACCAGGCTCGACATCAACGACTTCACCACGCTCGCCAGGAGCGGCGCGGTCGCGCCCGATGCCGCCGTCGGGCAGTCGTCGGTGGCGGTGGGTCCCTCGGGAGAGCTCGCGGTCGCGGTGGACGCCAGGCAGCCCGCGTTCCTGGTCGTTGGCAACCCCTCCTATCCCGGCTGGCAGGCGATCATCGACGGGCGACCGGCGCCCCTGGTGAAGGTCGGCGGCGTGCTGGAGGGGGTCGCGGTCCCGGCCGGGGCGCACATTGTGGACATCGTCTACCGCCCGGTCGCGGTCTGGTTAGGGCTGGCACTCTGCCTGCTCGGGCTGGTCGGCGCGGCGGGCTGGACGGCGTGGTTCACGCGCCGTAGCCGACGTCGCGCCGCTCTGCGATAGTAGCGGGCAGGCGCCCGGCCGCGCGTGACGATCGGAGCTGTGGATGACCCTCTCCGGCTCGCTGGCCGACTTCATCACCGCGACGCGCTTTGCCGACCTTCCGGACGACGCCGTGACGATGGCGCGCCGGTCGGTGCTCGACTGGCTCGGCTCGGCACTGCGCGGCGGCACGACCGAGCCCGCGCGGATCGCGCGCGAGGTCGCCACGCGGACGATGCCGGGCGACGAGGCGACGCTGCTCGCCACCGGCGGCCGGCTGTCGGCCCTCGGGGCGGCGTTCGTCAACGGCGCGGCGTCCCACGTGATCGAACTGGACGACCTGCACCAGGCCTCGACCTTCCACCCGGCGGCGCCGATCATCCCGGCGGCGGTCGCCGTGGCCGAGCGCGCGGGAGCCGACGGCCGGGCGCTGCTGCGGGCGGTCGTGCTCGGCTACGAGGTGGGCATCCGGATCGCGGAGGCGGTCAACCCCTCCCACTACCGCTACTGGCACCCGACGGCCACCTGCGGCGTCTTCGGCGCCGCCGCCGCGGCGAGCGCGCTCGTCGGCCTGCCGGCCGACCAGGTCGCGCACGCGCTCGGCAGTGCCGGAACCCAGGCGGGAGGGCTGTGGGAGTTCCTCGCCGACGGGGCGATGTCGAAGCACCTGCACGCCGGCATGGCGGCCCATGACGGCATCCTCTCGGCGGACCTGGCGGCGGCCGGGTTCACCGGCGCCTCCCGCATACTCGAGGGGCCGCGCGGCTTCTTCGCCGCCACCGCGACGTCCGCCGATCCGACGCGCATCACCGAGGGGCTCGGCCGCCACTTCAAGATCGTCGAGAACGGCTTCAAGTGCCACGCCTGCTGCGGCCACACCCACACCGCGGTCGACGCCGCGCTGGCGCTGCGCGAGCGGATCGACGGCCGGGAGATCGCGTCCGTCGCGATCGACACCTACCGGGTCGCGCTTGACATCACGGACAACCCGGCGCCGCGCACCCCCTACGAGGCCAAGTTCAGCATCCAGTACGCCGTGGGCATCGGCCTGCTCGACGGCCGTGCCGGGCTCGAGCAGTTCGACCCCGGGCGACTGAGCGCGCCGGATATCCGATCGCTGCTCGGCACGACGACGGCGCGGGCGGACGAGGCGCTGACGGCGGGCTACCCCGCGACCTGGGCCTCGCGCGTGCGGGTGTCGCTCGCCGAGGGCACGACGCTGGAGGAGACGGTCGGCCAGCCCAAGGGGATGCCGGCCAACCCGCTGACCGACGACGAGGTAGCGGCAAAGTACCACGACCTGGCGGGCCCGGTCGTCGGCGCCGCCGCGGCGCGGCAACTCGAGCAGGCGGTCGGCCGGCTGGCCGACGGCGCGCCCCTGAGCGAGCTGACCCGACCGCTGGCCGCCCAGCGGGCCGCGGTCTGAGGACCGGGGCGACGGCGTGGCGCGGGATGACGATCCGGACGCGGAACGGTCTCGCGATGCCGCACGGGTTCGCTCCCCGGCGCTCATTCTGGTCACCGGACAGCCCGGGGCGGGCAAGACCACGCTCGCCCGGGCCATGGCCGTGGGGCTCGGCCTGCCGCTCCTGACCAAGGACGACCTCAAGGAGAGCCTGGCCGACTGCCTCGGGGTCGGCGGCCTCGAGTGGTCCCGACGCCTGGGCATGACGAGTATGGTCCTGCTCGCGCGGCTGACGACGCTCCTCCTCGACGCGGGCGTCTCGGTCGTCTGCGAGGGGAACTTCCCGCCGGGCCGGGACTCGGACCTGGCGCGGCTGCTCTCCGATCGGGCCGCGCGCGGGGAGATCGCGGTGGTGCAGGTCCTGTGCGGCGCGGACAGCGGGACGCTGCTCGAGCGCTACCGGTCTCGGGCGGCCACGGGCACGCGCCACCCGATCCACCTCGACCACGTGCACCTGGCCGACCCGCGTTTCCCGGCGCGTCTGGAGCGGCAACCCGAGACCGTCGACCTGGTCGGCGCGGTCATCGCGATCGACACCGCGGTCCCCGGCGCGATGGAGACGCGTGCCGTCTGCGATCGGGTCAGAACCGCGCTCGTGAGGTAGGGACATGGGTCGCGTCCTCGAGCACCACACCAAGGAGCTGCTGGCACAATGGGGCATCTCGGTGCCGCGCGGGCGCGCGGTCGCGACGTCGCGCGCGGCGGCCAACGTGGCGACCGGCTTTGGCGGGCGCGCGGTGGTCAAGGCGCTCGTCCCGGTGGGCCGGCGCGGCAAAGCGGGCGCGGTGCGCCTGGCCGGCAGCGCGGCCGAGGCACGGGCGGAGGCGGCGGCCCTGCTGCGAAGCTACGTCCACGACTACCCGGTGCGCCACGTGCTGGTCGAGGAGCCCGTCGCGATCGCCCGCGAGCTCTACCTGTCGTTGACGCTCGACCGCGAGGCACGGCTCCCCCGGATCCTCCTCAGCGCCCACGGCGGGATCGAGGTCGAGGAGATCGCCCGCGACGACCCGGACGCGCTGATCTCGGCCACCTTCGATCCGCGCGCGGGCTTGGTCGAGTACCGCGCCCGTGAGCTCTGGCGAGCGGCGGGAGTCGGCGGCGCGCTACTGCCGCGCCTGGCGCAGATGACGGTGCTGCTGGCCCGCGCCTTCACCGGCCTCGACGCCACCCTGCTGGAAATCAACCCGCTGGCCGAGACCGTCAAGGGGGACCTGGTGGCGGTCGGAGCGGTGCTGAGCGTCGACGACGCGGCCCTGTTTCGCCACCCGGAGCTTGGGGACAAGGTCGCGGTTGCGAGCGAGAAAGTATGGCGGCCCCTGACGGCGCGCGAGGAGGCGGTCAACGCCCTCAACGCGGCGGAGCCGTACCGCGGATCGGCGCGCTACCTCGAACTGGAGGGGGGCGACGTCGGCTTCCTCTGCGGCGGGGGCGGCGCGAGTCTCGTCCTCTTCGACGCGCTCGTCCGCGCGGGCGGGCGACCCGCGAACTACTCCGAGTTTGGCGGCAACCCGACCGAGACGAAGGTCGCCGGGCTGGCGCGGCTGGTGCTGGAGAAGCCCGGCGTGCGGGGGCTCTTCGTCGCCCACAACATCACCAACAACACCCAGGTCGACGTGGTCGCGCGGGGCGTGGTGCGGGCACTGGAGGCCGCCGGCATCTCGGCGGGCGACTTCCCGGTCGTGGCCCGCGAGGTCGGCCTGCATGATACCGAGGGGCGGGCGATCTTCGAGGCGGCCGGCGTGCGCTACCTGGGACAGGAGAGCACACTTGGCGATGCCGCCCGGGCGATGGTCGCGGCGATGCGCGAGCGGTACGGAGGAGAGCAAGGGTGAGCGTGCTCGTCGACGAGACCACCCGCGTCCTGGTCCAGGGCGTCACCGGGCGAGAGGCGCGCATGGTAACCGGTCACATGGTGGCCTACGGCACGCCGGTCGTGGCCGGGGTGACGCCGGGGCGCGGCGACGGCGAGCCGGTGACCGGGGTGCCGGTCTTCGACACGGTCCAGGAGGCGGTGGACGCGACCGGCGCCACCGCGACGCTGATCTCGGTACCGCCGGGCGCCGTGCTCGACGCGGCGCTCGAGGCGCTCGCCCACGGCCTCCGGCTGCTGCTGATCGCGACGGAGGGGGTGCCACAGCTGGACGCGATGCGCCTGCTGCGCTGGGCGGACGACAGCGCGGCGCGGGTGATCGGCCCCAACTCGGTCGGGATCATCAACCCGAGCCTGCGCCTGAAGCTGGGCGCCATCGGGGGCGAGAACCCGGAGCGGGCGTTCGCGCCCGGCCGCATCGGCGTGGTCTCGCGCAGCGGCGGGATGACGGCGGAGATCGGGCTGATGCTGCGGCGGGTGGGCCTGGGCGTGAGCACGGCAGTCAGCGTGGGGGGCGACGCGCTGATCGGGATGCCGCCAGCCCGGCTGCTGCCCCTCTACGAGCGGGACGAGCAGACAGACGGGGTCGTGCTCTTCGGCGAGCCCGGGACGCACTTCGAGGAGGAGGTCGCCGAGGTGGTGCGGTCGCGACGGTACACGAAGCCGCTGATCGCGGTGGTGGCCGGCCGCTTCACCGAGTCGCTGCCCGAGGGGACGGCCTTCGGCCACGCCGCCGCGATCATCGAGGGTCCGTCGGGCCGGCCGAGCGCGAAGATGGCGGCCCTGCGCGACGTGGGGGCGCTGGTGGCCGAGGAGTTCGACGACCTGCTGCAGTACCTCAGCCTGACCTTCCGCCACGCGCCCTACTACGGCGCCCCGATCGACCCGGCCGACTGGGGTTAGCGGGGGGTTCCGGGCGGGCTCGGTCACGCACGCACCGTCGGGCGGCACGCGCTACCGCCCCTTCCACTCCGGCTTGCGCTTCTCGAGGAAGGCGTTGACCCCCTCCTTGAAGTCCTCGCTCATGTAGCACTTCAGGATCAACTCCTCGGCTCGCGGCGGCCGGCGGAACTGGAGGACGCGGCGCACCGCCTCCTTGGTGACCTGGATCGTGAGCGGAGCGTGGCCGGCGATCGTGTCGGCGACCTCGGTCACGCGCTGCTGGAGCCGCTCCGGCTCGACGATCTCATTGACCAGCCCCATGCCCGCTGCCTCGTCCGCGGTGAAGAGGCGCGCGGTGAACATCATCTCCTTGGTGCGAGCCGGCCCGATCAGGTCGACCAACCGGGCGTAGTTGTTCATCGAGAGGCAGTTGCCGAGGGTGCGGGCGGTCGGGACGCCGAAGCGGGAGTCGGGCGTGCAGATGCGCAGGTCGCAGGCGAGGGCCAGGCTGGCGCCGCCGCCGACGGCGAAGCCGTGGACGGCGGCGATCGTCGGGCGCGCCAGGGACTCGAGCCGGCCGATGACGCCGTCGATGCGCTGCTCGTAGTCGAGGGCATGCTGCGGGTCGGTGAAGGTGCGGAACTGGCTGATGTCGGTGCCGGCGACGAAGGCTCTGTCGCCCGCGCCGGTGAGCACGACGACCCGCACGTCGGGCGCGGCCTCGACGGCGTCGCAGAAGCGGACGATGGTGTCGTACATCTGGAAGGTCATGGCGTTGCGGGCCTGCGGCCGGTTGAAGGTCAGCCAGGCGACGGCGCCGCGCTGCTCGAACAGGACGTCCGGCGTGCCGGTGTCGAACTCCATCGTGTCCCCCCTCTTCGCACGCGACTCGAGAGCCGCCCGCGGACCGGGCGCGATGAACCGCGCCCCTGCTCGCGACGAGTTGCGCTCGGTGTCCACCGACGGGCCGGCGACCCGCCCGTGACGTCCTAGTCGGCCGGCGACGCGGCCGCGGCCAGGCGAACCACCCCCGCATCTCGCAGCCGCGCGATAGCGGCGGCGTCGTAGCCCAGGTCGCGCAATACCTCGTCGGTGTGCTCACCGAGCAGCGGCGGCACGCGCCGCACGCCTCCCGGCGTCTCGCTCAGCTTGACCGGCAGGCCGAGCAG
>DASSZN010000155.1:0-7277 GCA_035702805.1 Thermomicrobiaceae bacterium
CGCGCGATCTCAGCGACAATCCCGCGGGTCGTCGCCGCGGTGAAGTAGTGGAGCGACAGGCTGGCGACGACGAGGTCGAAGCGCCCGGACGGGAAAGGCAGCGGGACGGTCAGGTCCGCGACGAGGAGATGGGCCTCCGGAGCCCTCCGGCGCGCCCCGGCCAGGCGTTCCCGCGAGCGGTCGACCGCGACCAGCGTCAGCCCGCGACCGATGAGCTCCGCCGCGTCGTGGCCGAGCCCGCACCCCAGCTCGAGCGCCCGCAGTCCCGGCCCGAGCACCTCGGCGAACCGCTCCAGCCACGGGCTCACCTCGCGGCCATCGCGCAGGTGCTCGTGATCGTGCTCCCGCGCGCGTACGTGCAGGTCGCCCACCGTCGCCTCCCTTGGTCCCGCGTACTCTACTGCCTGGTGCGCCGTCGGGCACGGAGTCGTCACGCCGGCCGCGACGCCGCGGCTCGACGGGGTCGCCCCAGCACTCCAGACTCCGACATGGAGCCCGCAACCCGCATCCGCCTCGCCGCGTTCGACCTCGACGGCACGCCGCTGCGCGGCGACACGGTCTGCTCAGACGGGAACTCCCGTCGGGCCTGGCCGCTGCCCATCGTCCCGACGGCAACATCCTCGCTATCGGCCGGGAGATCGTCGCGATTCGCTGAGCGGGCTCCGCCCGCGGCCGCGTGAATCGATGGTGTCGCTCGCACGGTTGGACTGGTCAGGCGACGGCCGGCGTGCGCCGCGGCACCGCTTGCCCGACCACCGCGGTGCCCGTACCATCCGCTCCCGAGGGTACGACACCGACCATGACCATGGAGGAGAGATGATGGCAGCCGACCGCCAGATAGACCAGGTCGATCGGTACGTGGAGGAGCACCTGGACGAGTTCCTCGACGACCTCGGGCGCCTGGTCGCCCTACCCAGCGTCGCCGCCAAGGGCGAGGGGATGGACGCCGCCGCCGAGGCGACGCGCGACCTGCTCGCAAAGTACGGCGTCGACGCGCGCACCATGCCGAGCGACATCTTCCCGATGGTCTACGGCGAGCTGCGCGGCGCGAGCCCGAAGACCGTCCTGTGCTACAACCACTATGACGTCCAGCCGGCCGAGCCGTTCGATCTTTGGGACTCGCCGCCGTTCGAGGCCACCCGGCGCGACGGCAGCCTGTACGGCCGCGGCGTCGGTGACGACAAGGGGCACATCGTCTGCCGCCTCGCCGCCATCGCCGCCCTCCGCGCGGTCCACGGCGAGCTTCCCTGCTCGGTGAAGTTCCTCGTCGAGGGCGAGGAAGAGGTCGGCTCGGGCAGCATGCCCGCCTTCATCGATCGCCACGCCGACCTGTTGCGTGCCGACGGCTGTCTGTGGGAGTTTGGCGGCGTCGACTACGAGGGCCGGCCGCAGATCTACCTCGGCATGCGCGGCGATGTCTACGTCGAGCTGCGCTCGCGCACGATCAGCCACGATGCCCACTCCGGCCTGGGCGGCTCGATCCTGCCCAACGCCGCCTGGCGGCTCGTCTGGGCGCTCAACACCCTCAAGGGACCCGACGAGCGGATCCGTATCCCCGGCTGGTATGACGACGTGCGCCCGCCATCGGCGCGCGACCTGGAGATGCTGGCCTCGCTGCCGTCGGAGGAGGAAGCGCTGAAGGGGAGCTTCGGCGTCGACGGCTTCCTCAAGGGCGCGACCGGCGTCGAGCTGCGCCGGCAGCAGGTGTTCGAGCCGACCTGCACCGTGGCCGGCATCGGCGGCGGCTACCAGGGCCCGGGGTCGAAGACGGTCCTGCCGGCCGGGGCTATGGCCAAGGTCGACTTCCGCATCGTTCCCGCGCAGGAGCCAGACGACCTGATGGCCAAGCTCCGCCACCACCTCGACGCGCAGGGGTTCGGCGACATCGAGGTCATCCAGCACGGCGGCTCCCGCGCCGCCCGCGTCAGCCCCGACGACCCCTTCGTCCAATTGGTCGCCGATGCCGGCACGGCGGTCTTCGGCCGGCCGACCGTGATCTACCCGATGAGCGGCGGCTCCGGCCCGATGGACCCCTTCGTCCGCTTTCTCGGCGTACCGATCGCCAACGTCGGCATCGGCTACCCGGACGGGCTGGCCCACGCGCCCAACGAGCACGTGCGCATCGACGACTTCGTCAAGGGGGTCAAGCAGACGGCGCGCGTCCTGGCCGGCATGGCCGATCTGCCGTAACGACGCGACTCAGCGCGCCTGGGCCTGTGCCCGGGCGCGCTCGACGCTCAACCGAGGTGACACACCCAGGCGCGCGGCCCACCGGGCCGCTCCGGCTGCCATCACTGGCTGCCGCTCGGGTAGGAGATCTCGTAGCCCGCGCCGCGCCGGGGGATCGCCAGCGCCACCAGCCGGCGGGACGCGTCCAGCTCGGCCGCCAGCGTCGCCCGGGCCGCCCGGACCTCCTCACGGCCGGTCGTGTCCTCCGGCACGCTGAGCGTCACGTAGGCGGAGTCGCCGTCTACCGCGACGTAGTCGCGCGCCACCGGGTCGTCGATCCAGGGCGCAAGGGCCAGGCGCAGGTCGAGCCCACCGTCGCCCAGCACCTCGACGCCCACGAGCCGCCCACCCTCGCCGACGTCGACGTACCCCGGAAGGTCAACCTGCGTGGCGGCCGGCCCACGCTCGACGTCGAGCGTCAGCCGCAGCGCGTTCTGAACGGGCCGGTAGCTGAGCCGCATGATCTCCTCGATTCGGCGCGGCGGGTATATCCGTCCAACCGCGCGCCCACCCGCGATGCTACCGCATCTCCCGGGTCGATCGCGCCGGGACGCCCGGCGGCGGGTTGTTCCGGCCCGCCGGCCACCCGGCACATGGCCACGCGGTCAGTCGACCGGCAGGGAGATCGGAGGCTTCCAGGCCGGCTTGCGCTGCTCGTCGCGGATGGCCGGCTCCCCTCGCAGCTTGGCCAGGTACTCGTCCAGCCGGTCGCTCAGGTCGGCGAAGGCCGCCCGCAGCGCGACCGTCGGCGCCGGGCCGTCGCCGTCAGCCGGCATTTCGCGATCCGGCAGGCACAGCACGAGTCTGGCGGTGTAGCTGTCGTCGCGCCGGTGATGGACCAGGGTCACGTCGAGCAGCTTGAGATCGTCGGCAAAGTCCTCCAGCCGCCGATCGATCACCGCGGACTCGTGGTCGACACTCTCCCGCACGCCATCGGTGATCAGCCCGTGGTCGTGAAACCGGTATCGCACGGCGGTCCCCCATTCTCACCGGGCGCGCGCCGGCTCGCTATCGATCGTCGCGGACGCGCCGCCCGGGACCAGGTGTGACGTCGGGACCGGGGCCCGCGCCGGTCCCACCCGCATCGTGCCCTATCGCCCGCTGCAAAGGTGTGGCCGCGGCTCCGGCTGCCGTGTCAACTCTGTGTCCGTGTGGGCTCGCTGGGGACGTTTCGGGCCCTCAGGCGTCGCCAGGCCGCCCGCAGGTGGCCCAACAGGTCGACCCGCCAGGCAAAGCGGAGCGTCGTCGCCCAGCCGACGACCGCCAGGGCAATCAGGGCGTAGGCGGTGACCGGCAGCACCTGTAACGTGTAGAAGTTGCGCAGCACCGGTACCGCCAGCACGACGACGTAGACGCCCAGCAGTACTCCGGACAGGACCGTCGGCTTCCAGTCGCCGTTGAGCGGGTTCGCCGCCACCCAGGCATCGTTGGGCGGCTGGGCGAACGGAATCAGCAGCAGCCCGCAGATCATCGTGGTCGTGGTGAGCGCGCTGCGGGCGGCTTCCACGTCGCCCCCCGTGAGCGTCAGGTAAAAGAGGTAGACGACCAGGCCGAAGGCCGCGATCGAGGCCGCGGCCGGAACGACGAAGCCGGCGCCGGACAGGAGCAGCCGGCGTGGTGTCAGCCCGGGGCGTGCCCAGGCCGCCAGCGCGAAGACCGGGATGCCGACGGTCAGCGTCGCCAGCAGGGCATTGTGCTTCGGCGTGATCGGGAAGGTCGCGCCCACCAGGGCCGTGCCGAAGATCACCAGCGCCACGTAGAGCGCGCGCACCAGGAAGAGGCGGATGATGTCCTCCATCCCCTTCCGGATGCGCTGCCCCTCCAGGAACGCCGCCGGCAGCGCCCCGAACGAGTCCTCCAGCAGCACCACGTCGGCCACGCTGCGCGCCACCGGGCTCCCCGACCGCATCGCCACCGCCAGGTCCGCCTGCTTGAGCGACGGCACGTCGTTCACCCCGTCGCCGATCATGGCCACGTAGTGCCCCTGGCGGCGCAGCGAGGCGACCAGCGCCGCCTTCTGCTCCGGCGTCACCCGCCCGAAGACCGTCGCGTCGCCCGCCACGGTGTCCAGCGCCTGGTCGTCGAGATTGGCCAGCGTGGTGCCGGCCACGGCATGCAGCCGCGGCGACAGCCCAGCCTGCCGCGCCAGCGCCGCGACCGTGTCCGGGTTGTCCCCGGAGATGATCTTGAGCGCGATGCCGGCCTGGCTGAAGCGCTCGATTGTCGAACGCGCCTCCGGCCGCAGCACGTCGCTGAGCGCCACCAGCGCCAGCGGGGTCAGCTCCGTCGGCAGCCGGTAGTTGCGCTCGCCGTCGCGCAGCTCCGGCACGTCGGGACGGCGCGCGAAGAGGAGCACCCGCAGCCCGCGCGCCGTCCAGGCGTCGACCGGCCCGTCGATGTCCGTCCCCGGCACCAGCGCCGCTGCCAGCACCTCGGGCGCCCCCAGCACGTAGAGGCCCCGCATCGCGCCGTCGCCGAACGCCAGCGCGCTCCACTTCCGGCCCGAGGAGAACGGCACCTCATCCAGCACCGGGCGCTCCTGTCCGCCGCAGCCCTCGGCCAGCGTCCGACTGGTCCGGTTCCCGGCCGGCGTGCTCGCCCCGTAGTCACCGAGCAGCCGGCGCAGCTCCTCGACGCCCAGCGGTGCCAGCGGCGCGATCTCCGCGACCTCGAGCTGGTTGCTGGTCAGGGTGCCGGTCTTGTCCAGGCAGAGGACGTCGATGTTGCTGGTCGACTCGACCGCGTTCATCCGCTGGATGAGCGCGCCCTTGCCCGCCATGCGCACCGCCGCCATCGCGTAGTTCACCGTCACCATGAAGGAGAGCCCCTGCGGCACCAGGCTCACCAGCACCGCCGCCGCCTGGACCGTCTCGCGCAGCTGCACCACGTGCCAGTAGGCGATCCCCACCTGCAGCGACAGCGCCGCCACCAGCACCAGCATCACGCGCAGCACCAGGCCGACCTCGCGCTGCAGCGGCGTCTCGACGTCGCGGAACTGGCGCGCCTGGGCGGTGATCCGCTGGGCGACGCTCTCGACCCCAACCCGCTGCGCCTCGTAGGTCCCGCTCCCGGCCATGCAGAAGCTGCCGGAGTGGAGGACGTCCCCCACCCGCTTGGCGACCAGGTCCGACTCTCCCGTCAGGAGCGACTCGTCGACCGTCATCTCGTGGGCCTCGACCAGCGCGCCGTCGACCAGGATTTGCTCGCCCGGCCCGACCGCGAGCAGGTCGCCGCGCACCACCCCGGCGGGATCGATCGTGCGTTCGACCCCGTCCCGGATCACCCGGGCGCTCGGGCGCGTCAGCAGCGCGATCCGGTCGAGCTGCCGCTTGGCCCGCGCCTCCTGGATGACGCCGACCACGACGTTGGCCACCACCAGGCTGGCGGTCAGCAGCGCGTCGCTGTAGAGGCCCAGGATCAGCAGCAGAATGACGATGGCGAACAGCAGCGTGTTGATGAAGCTGAAGGTGTTCTGGAGCAGGATGCGCCGGTAGGTCCGGCTGGCGTCGAGCGGGACGGCGTTGCCCTCGCCGCGCTCCAGCCGCAGCGCCGCCTCGGCCTCGCTCAGGCCGGCCAGGCGCGCCGGGACCGGTGCTCGCTCGACGATGGCCATGCTGGGCCGCACCTCCCCGCTTCGGCGCGGCACGCGGCCGCGCGCCACGATGATGGCACGGCGGTGCGCCTCTGACGAGCGCCCCACCGCCCCGGCTATAGCGCCGCGGGCATGGCAGGCACGCAACGCCGCGCCGCGCGATGCGACAGGCACGTGCCAGTTTGGCGGCCGGGCGAGTCCGCCGCGCCAGACGACACGCGGGGCCGGCATGGCCGGTCCCGCCTGCTCGCGTCGTCCTCGGGGCCGTTCCCTCGCGTCAGCGCGCCAGCGCCCCCATCGGGTCCCAGGCCGGCAGGACCACCGGCTCCGCCGCCAGCGCCGCACGCAGCTCCGCCGGCAGGGAGTCGACCCGCGCCGCGATCTCGAAGACGTACTCGTCGAACCACGAGTCGTTCATCGCGTAGAAGCCCTTGTCGCCGTTGTCGGCACCCCAGCTGTTCTCCACCCGCCAGCGTCGTGGTCGGCCGTCGCCCAGCACGTCCACCCCGGTGAACAGCATCGCGTGGGTCATCTGCGTCTCGTGATAGGTGAGCCGACCGGCCTTGTCCAGACCGAACTCCGTGCCGTAGACCCCCTCGAGGTCGAACAGGTGCCGGTCCCAGACCCCGAGGTCTCGCCGCATCTGCTTGCCCACGTCGCAGCCGAACCAGACCGGCTCGCCGCCGACGATCGTGCGCTGGGCGATCTCCTTGATCAGGTCGATCTCCACGTTGAGGTAGGTCACGATCGCCCCGCCGACCACGTTGCCCAGGTATTCGACGGTGTAGGTTCGCCCCGTCGGATTGCGCGGGTCGTGCACCAGGCAGGCGTACTCCTCCAGCGGGATGGTGACGTACCGCTCGGCGAACTCCCGCGGCGTCATCTCCGGGTCGCGGTGGAACTGCTTGTCGGTGTCGGTCCACTGCCAGGCAACGCGGTCCGGCGGCGTCCCCAGGTGGATCGAGAGGATGCGGTAGACCGCCCCCAGCGTCTCCTCCTTGGCCGCGCGCAGGTCGTCGACCTCGGCGCCCGCCGCCCGCAGCTCGCGCAGCGACCGCGCCCCCTCGCGCAGCTTCGACCACAGCACCGCGTTCATGCGCCGCGTGTTCGACGAGCTCTCGGTCTCCGGCATGAATGCCTTCGGGACCAGCCCGTGCTTGCGGACCAGGTTGACGAACATGTTCCACTGCCCGCCATCGCCGAGTGGCCCTTCGAGCAGGAAGGCAACGAGCCGGTCGTCCACATCGCGATCCGCCGTCTCGATGATTGCCTCGAAGAAGTAGTTGGTCCGCTCCAGTTTGTCCCAGAACATCGTGTAGTTCTGGGAAAACTCGAACTCCTTCGTCTGCATCTTCTTCATCGCCGCGACGCGCAGCAGGTTCAGGCCGGCGAACATCCAGCAGCGACCGCTCTGCTTCTGATTCGTCACCGCCCAATCGTCCAGGAAGGTCGAGAA
>DASSZN010000152.1:0-3661 GCA_035702805.1 Thermomicrobiaceae bacterium
CTCTCGCCCACGGTCGCCAGCCGTCCCAGCCGCTGGCCCTCGAGGAACGCGATCTCGGCCGGCGTGAAGTTGCTCATCGGTTCCCTCTCCTGCACGTCCATGCTCCGGCTAGACGGCCTATCTTCGCCGACGCCGGGCACCTGGCGCCAGCGCGGCCCCGGGGCGTGAATCTTGCACCGCCGCTCGCGGCATCGGTCCAGCCGCGTTCAGTTGAGCGGAGGAGTCACCCATGACGCGCGCGGCGAAACGCTCTCCCCTGTCCCGCGTCCGCGACTACGTCGGCGTCGTGCCCGAGCGGCCGATCAGCCGGCAGACCGCCGCGGTGCGCTCGCGGCTCGAGGGCGCCGACGTCGCGGTCAGCGTCTGCCCGTACTGCGCCGTCGGTTGCTCGCAGCTGGTCTACCACCGCGACGGCACGGTGCTCAGCATCGAGGGGAACTACGAGAGCTTCATCAACGGCGGCACGCTCTGCCCCAAGGGGGCCGCGACCTACGGCCTCGTCGTCAACCCCCGGCGCCTGACCACCGTCAAGTACCGCGCCCCCTACAGCGACCACTGGGAGGACAAGCCGCTCGACTGGGCCATGGAGCGCATCGCCCAGCTCACGAAGCAGACCCGCGACGAGACCTTCGTCCACCAGACCCCGGACGGCAAGACCGTCAACCGCACCACTGCCATCGCCCACCTCGGCGGGGCCACCCTCGACAACGAGGAGAACTACCTGATCAAGAAGCTCTTCGCCGGCGGGCTGGGGATGGTCTACATCGAGAACCAGGCCCGCATATGACATAGCGCCACGGTGCCCGGTCTGGGCTCCCGACTCGGACGCGGCGGCGCGACGACCGCCGAGAACGACCTCGCTAACAGCGACTGCATCGTCATCATGGGCTCCAACATGGCGGAAAACCACCCGGTGGCCTTCCGCTTCGTCATGAAGGCCCGCGAGCGCGGGGCGAAGGTCATCCACATCGACCCGCGCTTCTCGCGTACGTCGGCGGTGGCGACCCAGCACGTGCGCATCCGGCCCGGGAGCGACATCGCCTTCCTGGGCGGCCTGATCAACTACGCCATCGAGCACGAGACCTACTTCAAGGAGTACGTGCTCGCCTACACCAACGCAGCGACGCTCATCAAGCCGGAGTTCCAGGACACCGAGGACCTCGACGGCGTCTTCTCCGGCTTCAACTCCGGCCGCCACGCCTACGACCCGCGCAGCTGGCAGTACCAGGGCATGGAGAGCTCGCCCTCGCCCAGCGGCCCGCAGATGCACCAGCAGTTCAGCAGCATGGCCTACAGCCAGCGGGTGGGCAACACCGAGGGGACCTGGCCGCCCCCCACCGACCCGACGCTCCAGGACCCGAACTGCGCCTTCCAGCTCCTGAAGAAGCACTTCGCGCGCTACACGCCCGAGATGGTCGAGCGCGTCTGCGGCGTGCCGCGGGACCAGTTCCTGGAGGTGGCGCGGACCATCTCCGAGTGCTCGGGGCGCGAGCGGACGACCGCCTTCTGCTACGCGGTCGGCTGGACGCAGCACACGACCGGCCCGCAGGTCATCGGCGCGGCGGCGCTGCTGCAGCTCCTGATGGGCAATATCGGCCGGCCGGGCGGCGGGATCATGGCGCTGCGCGGCCACGCCTCGATCCAGGGATCGACCGACATCCCGACCCTCTACGACATCCTGCCCGGCTACCTCGCCATGCCCAACACCTTCGACCAGCACCAGACGCTGGACGACTACCTCGACACCGAGACGCCCAGGACGGCCTACTGGAACAACCTGCCCAAGTTCATGGTCTCACTGCTCAAGGCCTACTACGGCGAGAACGCCACGAAGGCCAACGACTACTGCTACGAGCTGATCCCCAAGATCAGCGGCGACTACTCGGCCATGCCGATGTTCCTGGCGGCGAAGGAGGGGGCGATCAAGGGGGTGTTCCTGATGGGGGAGAACCCCGCCGTCGGGAACATGAACGCCGGCACGGTCCGCGAGGCGCTGGCCAGCCTCGACTGGCTGGTGGTGCGCGACCTGTTCGAGATCGAGTCGGCCAATTTCTGGTACGCCGCGCCCGAGGTCAAACGCGGCACGCTCAAGCCGGAAGCGATCAAGACCGAGGTCTTCCTGATGCCGGCCGCGATCGTCGCCGAGAAGGACGGGACCTTCACCAACACGGCGCGGGTGATCCAGTGGCACGACCGGGCGGTGCGCCCGCCGGGCGACGCGACGACGGAGCCCTGGTTCCTCTACCACCTCGGCCGCCGGCTGCGGGAGCTGTACGCCGGCGAGGACACGCCCCAGGCCCGGCAGCTCAAGGCGCTCGACTGGGACTACCCGCTCGAGGGGCCGAACGACGAGCCGGTCGTCGAGGCGATCCTCAAGGAGATCAACGGCTACACGGTGGCCGACCGCACGCTCCTGCCCGGCTTCGACGCGGCCAAAGCCGACGGCTCGACCGCCTGCGGCTGCTGGATCTACGCCGGCGTCTACCCCGAGGAGGGCCGCAACCTGGCGCGCAGCCGGGTCAGCGACGACGCCTACTCGACCGGCTGGGGCTACGCCTGGCCGGCCAACCGCCGCATCCTCTACAACCGCGCCGCGGCCGACCCCGGCGGACGGCCCTGGTCGGAGCGCAAGAAGCTCGTCTGGTGGGACGCCCAGGCGAAGCGCTGGACCGGCTACGACGTGCCCGACTTCCCGGTCGGCAAGGCGCCGGACACGCCGGCGAAGGACGGCGGCGTCGGCATGGACGCCCTCTCCGGCGCCGACCCCTTCATCATGATGGCGGACGGCAGGGGCTGGCTCTTCGCCGCGACCGGCATGCGCGACGGCCCGTTCCCGACACACTACGAGCCGCTGGACTCGCCGGTGTCCAACCCGCTCTACGGCCAGCAGACCAACCCGGCGGTGAAGCACTGGCCGCGCAAGCACAACCGCCTCGCCGGGCTGGAGAACCCTCGGTACCCCTACGCCGTGACGACCTACCGGCTCACCGAGCACCACACAGCCGGCGGCATGAGCCGCTGGGTGCCGTGGTTGGCGGAACTGCAGCCGACCTTCTTCGCCGAGATCAGCCCCGGGCTGGCGGCCAGGCACGGCATCGGCAACGGCGACTGGGTCGTCGTCAGCTCGCCGCGCGGGGAGATCGAGGCTCGCGCGCTGGTGACCGAGCGGATGCAGCCGATGCGGCTCGACGGCCACGAGGTCGAGACGGTCGGCCTGCCCTACCACTGGGGCTACGCCGGTATCGTCACGGGCGACGCGGCCAACGACCTGGTGGCACTGGTGGGCGACCCGGACGTGAGCATCGAGGAGGCCAAGGCGTTCACCTGCAACCTGCGACCGGGAAGGAGGCGGGCGTGAGCGCGCTCCCGATCGAACCGAGCCCGTCGTCCGACGGCCACCTCGGGTTCCTGACCGACACCTCGCTCTGCATCGGCTGCAAGGCGTGCGAGGTGGCGTGCAAGCAGTGGAACCAGCTGCCGATGGACGGGATCAGCTGGCGCGGCACCAGCTACGACAATCCGCACGCCCTCGGCGCCCGGACCTGGCGGCACGTCACCTTCGCCGAGCTGCCGGGGGCGGGCGGCCCGGGCGCGCAGACGAACTGGCTGATGATGAGCGACGTGTGCAAGCACTGCACGCACGCCGGCTGCCTCGAGGCCT
>DASSZN010000307.1:0-5929 GCA_035702805.1 Thermomicrobiaceae bacterium
AGGCCATGACCTCCTGGTAGCCGATCTCGGGGTGGGTGCGGATGGTCTCGGCGACCTCGAGGATCTGGTCGCGGTGCTGGTCGATGGCGCTGACGATGCGCGCCCGGAGCTCGTCCCGGCTCGCCATGGCCCGTCCTCCCTTGTGCGCGGGTCTGCTGCCCGCCCTCCCGTGATCGACGTCGCTGGCGACCATAGCACCGGTCGCTCTCACTGCCAAGGTCGTCAGACAGGAAGACATGCCGCGAACGGAGTCGTGCGGGCACGCATCATGCGGTTTGTTAGCCAGGACGACGGCACCCCTGCTTGACCGACATCGCGCCTGCCGGCGTCCAAGGCCAGCGGGACGCTGACCGCGCACCCGGCTGGCGCTGGGCGCACACTCCGCACATTCCTCTCCTCCTCAGCGAGGAAGCGGCCGTTGGTGGCGGCCGCTTCCTCGTTTCTGTGGGCCGGCATGCGCCTGCGGCTGCCGGGTTGCGGAACGGGACGGCTGCCGCGACGATGCAGCGGGACGAGGAGTGCGTCCGGCCGGCGCCGGGCCAGGATCCCTCGGTGAGGAGACGGGATGGGCTACCTGGTCCGCGGCGAGCGCGTCACGCTGGCGATCGCGGTGGTTTCGACCGTGCTGGCGGGCGCGTGCGACCTGCTGAACGCCAACGCCGTGCTGACCTTCCTGGTGTCGGGCGTGGCGCTCGCCACACTGGCCGCGATCGTCGGCCAGGCGACGGAGCAGCTGGGCGAGCGGCTCGGTCCGGGCGCGACCGGCGTGCTCCAGTCGGCGCTGGGGAACCTGCCGGAGTTGTTCGTCGGGATCTTCGCGCTGCGAGACGGCCTGATCACCGTGGTGCAGAGCGCATTGATCGGCTCGATGCTCGCCAACAGCCTGCTCGTGCTCGGGATCGCGATCACCGTCGGTGGGATCCGGCACGGGACGCAGCGCTTTCCATCCGAGTCTCCGCGCATGATCGGGACGTTGATCCTGCTTGCGGTGTCGGCCCTGGCGGTGCCGACCCTGGCGCGGGGGTTGCACGTCCCGGCGGCGGCGCACGCCGACTCGCTCAGCCTGGCCAGTGCCCTGATCCTGCTCGTGGTCTTCGTCGCGAGCATTCCCCATTCCCTCAAGGGTGGACCCGAAGCGATCAGCGTGACCGAGGATCGCGAGCCGTCCGCGCGCTGGCCCGTGTGGCTGGCGGCCGCGCTGCTCGGGCTCGCCGGGGTGGGCGCGGCGTTCGTCTCGGAGTGGTTCGTCTCCGCCCTGCAGCCGGCGATCGCGATCCTGCACCTCTCCGAGGCGTTCACCGGGCTGGTGATCGTGGCGATCGCCGGCAACGCCGTCGAGAACGTGGTCGGCGTGCAGCTGGCGGCGCGAAACAAGCCGGACTACGCCCTGAGCGTGATCCTCAACAGTTCGCTCCAGGTGGCGCTCGCGCTGACACCGGCGCTGGTGCTGCTGAGCTTCGTGGTTGGACCCCACCCGATGACGCTCGTGATGCCCGGCATGCTGGTCGCCGCGATCGGGTTGACGGCGCTCCTCGGGGTCGTCATCACCTATGATGGCGAGACGACCTGGCTCGAGGGCGTGGTCCTGATCGGTCTCTACGGGATCATCGCCGCGTCCTTCTGGTGGGGCTGAGTGTCGCCGCTATGCGTCGGGGCCCCCCCTCCCGGAGTCCCACTGCCGGCGGAAAGCCCCAGTTCGGCCGCGAGTGCCTCGGGCGAGGTGACCGGCAGTTTGCAGGTGTACCCCTCGCAGACGTATGCCGTCGGCACCCCGTCGACCATGCCACGGTCCGCGAGCAGCGGAACGACGCCGGCCTGGTCCGACCGCTCGGAGTGGGCCAGGGCGACCACCTTGTGCGGCAGGTACGGGCGGCGCACCGTCGCGAGTAGCGCCTGGGTCGCGGCCTCGTCCGGGTCTCCCACGATGGCCACCTCGCGCGCGTCGGCCAGCGCCGAGTCGCAGGCGGTCAGGAGGGCGCCAAACCCGGTCGGGTGCTGGGCGGCGACGGGCCCGAACTGCTCGAGGACCGCGGTCGCGCGTCGCCGGAGTTCGTCGTCGCCGAGCAGCCAGGCGAGACGGAGCAGCGTCTCGGCGGCCAGCGCGTTACCGCTCGGCGTGGCCGAGTCGAACACGTCCCGCGGCCGAACGATGAGGTCCTGCTGGTCGGCCGGCGTGTCGAAGAACGCGCCGCTCGCGTCGTCCCAGAAGCGGTCGAGCATCTCCCTGGCGAGGTCGCGCGCCCAGACGATCCAGGCGACGTCGAAGGTGGCCTCGTAGAGCGAGACGAGCGCGGCGGCCAGCGCGGCGTGATCCTCGAGGTAGGCCGGAACGCGCGCCTCGCCGTCCTGGTAGACGCGCAGCAGGCGGCCGTCGCGGACGAGGTGCGCCCGGATAAACCGCGCGTTGCGGACCGCCGCCTCGACGACGTCCGGCCGCGCGAGGGCGGTGCCGGCCTCGGCCAGGGCTCGCAGCATCAGGCCGTTCCAGCCGGTCAGCACCTTGTCGTCGCGGCCCGGCCACACGCGCCCGGCGCGCGCCGCGTAGAGCCGCGGCCGTGCCGCCGCGATCACGCGCGCCAGTTCGGCGACGTCGATGCCGAGCGACGCCGCCACGGCGTCCGGCGACTCCGGTACGTGCAGGATGCTGCGGCCGTCGAAGTTGCCGCCCGGCGTGACCCCGAAGAAGCGGGAGACGGCCGCGCCGTCGCGCGGGCCGAGCACGTCGTCGATCTCGGCGGGCGTCCAGAGGTAGAACTTGCCCTCGACCCCCTCGCTGTCGGCGTCCTGGGTGGCGTAGAACCCGCCCTCCGGTGAGGTCATCTCCCGGAGCACGTAGTCGACAGCGTCCTCCGCCACCTGGCGGAAAAGTCGATGGCCGGTCGCCTGGTGGGCGAGGGTGTAGGCCCGGGCGAGGAGCGCGTTGTCGTAGAGCATCTTCTCGAAGTGCGGCACGAGCCAGACGGCGTCGACGGCGTAGCGGTGGAACCCGCCGCCGATCTGGTCGTGGATGCCGCCCCGCGCCATGCGCTCGAGCGTCAGGTCGAGCATCGCGCCGGCGTCGGCCGACCCGGTGCGGTGGCGCTGGCGCAGCAGGAACTCCAGGGCCATGGCTGGCGGGAACTTCGGCGCGCCGCCAAACCCGCCGTTGCGCGGATCGAACTGGGCGGTGAGCCGTCGTGTGGCCTCGTCGAGGAGGTCGACGGTGAGGGTCGTCGGTGGCGGCGCCCAGTGGAACTGGGTGCCCAGGTTGCCACTGATCTCGTCGGCGGTCCGGTCGACCTCGCCCCGGCGCTCGCGGTAGGCGTCGAGCACGGCCTCGAGGACTCGCGGGAAGCCGGGCATCCCGGCGCGGTCCTCCGGAGGGTAGTACGTGCCGCCGTAGAACGGCCGCCCATCCGGGGTGAGGAAGACGGTCATCGGCCAGCCGCCGGAGCCGGTCAGCATTTGGACGGCCGCCATGTACAGGGTGTCGAGGTCGGGGCGCTCCTCGCGATCGACCTTGATATTGACGAAGCTCCGGTTCATCTCGCCGGCAATGGCCGGATTCTCGAACGACTCGTGCGCCATCACGTGGCACCAGTGGCAGGCCGAGTAGCCGATGCTGAGCAGGATCGGCCGGTCCTCCGCGCGGGCACGCTCGAGCGCCTCGCTGCCCCAGGGATACCAGTCGACCGGGTTCGTGGCGTGCTGGCGCAGGTACGGGCTGCGCTCGTGCTGGAGACGGTTGGGCATGTGACGCTCCAATGGCGTGGCGCGATGGCTCGCCGGGAGACGATAGCAGACGAACGGGGCGGCGCCATCGCGCCGCCCCGTGAAAGCCGCGGTCGTTGTGGCGTTTCAGGCGTCGGCCGCAAGGTCACCGTCGCCGGTCGCCACCGGCTCGGCCGGGCCCGCGTGACGCGCGACGTGTTGGTACTGGGCGTCGATGATCCGCCGGATGGCCCGCTCGGCATCAACGTCCCCGAGCACGTTCTGCGTGTAGTGGATCGTGCCGTCGAAGGTGAAGCCCTCGGCCTGCACGATCCAGACGGCTGGCGGAATCTCCTGGAGCAGCGTGAAGCAGACGGATCCCGGACGCCCCGCAACGACGCGCAGCGTGTAGTCGCGCCACACGAGAGTCGCCGCGTCGGCGCATGCCCGCTCCAGTTCCGCCGCCAGGATGTCCACCGTGGTCATGGTCCCTCTTTCCTCGGATCTCCGCAGCCACGTCCGCGCGGGCGTCTCCCGGCGGTCTCGTGCTGCGTTGCGGTTTCACCCGTTCAGATGCTGCACGTTCTATGCCGCGACCGTACAGGGCCGAACGGCCCGTTGCGACCCGGGCCGGTCGTCTTGCGCGCCCGCTCACCCGGCGGTCAGATCGACTGCCGACGGGCGAACGCGGAAAACGACACAGCGCGGCGTGAGCGCCGCGAACGCCGGGGCCAGGCCGCGGGTGTCGTCGAACTGGTCGCCCACCCGGAGGTAGAACGGCACGCCGCGTCGCCCAGGGCATGCCCGCGCCGACGCGACGCGGGCCAGCATTCCGTCCAGCGATAGAAGACTACGCCGACGCCGACCGAGCGCTCCCCGGATGTCGGGATCGCTGGGTCTCGCCATGGCGCTCCGTCATCGTGGTGACGGAGCACCGGGGGCCGTCTCCGGTCGCGAGATGACGCCGAGCTGGAGCAGCAAGCCGAGGTCGTCTCGCGCGGCCCAGTGCTCGACGATTCGCTCTTCGGCAACCCTTAGCACGTGAATGTGGGTGACCGAGTATGGTCGGCCCATGGGCGGCGCCGTGATCAGGAAGGTGCTCTCCACGGGGAGGGGAGGGTTCTCGCCGTAGGTTCCGCTCACGGTCATGCGACAGACGACGGTGTCGCCCTCGGCGATGAGGTCGTCGATCTGCCACCGGCGATCCGGGAACGCCTGGTGGAGGCTCCGGAAGACGTCGCCGAGCATGGCGGACCCGGGCGGTGGCTGCAGCCCGGGACGTCCGGAGGCGTGGTTGATGGCGTCGGGTGACCAGAGCGCGGCCGCGCCGTCGACGTCCCCGCGATCCATCGCGGCGAAGTAGCGCCGGACGAGTTCTTTGTTCTGCTGCGTTCCCATGCCACGTCCTTCCTGGAGATTGCAGTGCGGCGCCGAAGGTCGAGCGTAGTTACGGCGACGACCCCGTGGCCGTCAACCTGCCGGACCGGACAGTCGCATGGACAGCGGCGGTTCGTCACCACTACACTCGTGTCCGCATTCGACGAGTGGGCCGGGGGGAGGAGGCGGGGTGCAGGCGCTCCAGTTCTCGGATGACGTTCCGCGCTACGCTCTCTCCAAAGCGCTGGGCCGCGGCTTCAAGGGGATCTACTGGAGCGACCTGGCCTGCCTCCAGTTGAGGGAGGTGCCGCCACCGCCGCTTCCGTCGCCCGGGTGGGTGCGCGTGCGCACGCGCTACGGCGGTATCTGCGGCAGCGACCTCGGCCTGGTCCTGCTCCACAGTAGCACGGCGTCGGCCCCCTTCACCTCCTTCCCGTTCACGGTCGGGCACGAGAACGTGGGTACGGTCGTTGAGCTCGGCGGCGCGGTCGGGGACGTCGCTATCGGGCAGCGCGTGGTGGTGGACCCGCTCCTCCCCTGCGCGGTACGCGGCTTCGACGATCCCTGTCCCGCCTGTGCTCGTGGCGACTACAACCTCTGCGAGCGCTTCCGCGAGGGTGCGCTCGCGCCGGGGATGCTGACCGGCTTCTGCCGCGACACCGGCGGCAGCTGGAGCCCCTCGTTCGTGGCGCATCGCTCGCAGCTCGTGCCGGTACCGGAGAGCGTCAGTGACGAGTCCGCCGTGCTCGCCGAGCCCTTCGCGGTGGCGCTCCATGCCGTGCTGCGCAACCGGCCCGCGGATGACGACACCGTGCTGGTGATCGGGGCGGGGGTGATCGGGCTGTGCACGGTGGCGGCGCTG
>DASSZN010000342.1:0-7110 GCA_035702805.1 Thermomicrobiaceae bacterium
CGAAGTTGGTGGCCAGGTACTGCGCGAGCCGGTACTTCATCAGGGTCGTCAGCTGCGCCTCGGAGAGTGCCGCGGTCGTCAGCACGACCACGCTCACGCCGTTGCGGTCGGCGACGCGGTACAGCGCCTCGGGGTGCTCGCCGCCGAAAAGCTCGGGCAGGCCCTCCCGCGTCGCCGCGTCGATCAGCGCCCGGGCGTATCGGTCGGCGGCCGACTCGTCGCGCGTCGTCTGGACGTCCACGGGACACCTCCCTCGCGCCGAAACCCCAACCCGGGAGCGCCGTCGCGCCCCAGCGGGCCGCCCGGCGTGACCGACCGCTAGTCGTCCTCGGGCGGCGACGCCTGGGGCGGCTGCGCGTCGGCAGCCGGCATCCGGCGCCGCAGGGCGTAGGCGCCGGCGAAAACCGCCACGACGATCAATCCGACGAACCCGAGCGCGCGCCACAGGCCGATCGTGGGCGGTCCGCCGCCCGTCGCGCTCAGCACCGTGCCCGCCGTCACCGGCGTCGCCAGCGCCTGGCCGGTCACGATCAGCACCCCCTTCATCCACGGGTGCGGCTGGCAGGAGTAGTCGTAGCGCCCGGGCGCGTCGAAGCGGATCGTCACCGACTGGCCTGGCTGAAGCAGCCCGGTGTCGAAGCGCCCCTGGCTGTCCGTCGCCGTGTGGGCGACCGTCCCCAGGTTGACGAAGGTCACCGACTGCCCGGTCCTGATCGTCACCTGCGCCGGGTCGAAGCCCCACTGGGTCGGCTCGGGCACCGCCCCGATCACGACCCGGACGGCCGCGGGCACGGCAGGGGCCGGGGTGGCGCTCGGAGTCGCCGGAGGCGGCAGGGTGGCCGGGGCGTCGGGCGGCGGTGGCACGCTCGGCCCACGCGCCGGCTGGTCGCCCGGGACGACGCGCAGCACCTGGCCCTGGCCGAGGTTGCTGTCGTTGCCGTAGTTGGTGACGTAGAGCGCGCCGTCCGGCCCGAAGGCCATCGCCGTGGGGAAGACCAGGTTGGTGACCACCGGGCTGGTCGTGCCGTCGGCGTTGACCCGCAGCACCTCGCCGCCGAAGGGGATGTAGCGCAGCAGTTGGGGCGAGAACTGCGCGGCGTACTGGAGGACGTACATCGTGCCATCCGGAGCGAACGCCACGCCGATGGGGGTGGTCAGGTTCTTCACCGCGCCCGGGGTGACCGTGCCGTCGAGCGTCACCCGGTCGATGTGGCCGGAGCCGGGCGGGTACGGCGCCTGCCCGAACTGGCAGACGTAGAGGTTACCGTCGGGCCCGACCGTGAGTCCGGTCGTCGTCGGGTCGAGCGGAAAGGTCGTCAGCACGCGCAGCCCGCCGTCGAGCGTCGCCTCGAGGACCCGGTCGTAGTTGCCGTCCGTGATGTAGAGCTTGCCATCGGCCGCGACCATGCCGAACGGGTTGCCCAGCGGCACCGCGTCGCCGTTGTCGCTCGGGGGTGGGTGCCGGTCGTTGAAGGCGCCGACATCGGCGATCGTCGTCAGCGCGCCGCTCGGCGAGACGCGCGAGAGCTTGGGCGAGACGGTCATGTGACCGGCCGCGACCTCGTAGAGCCGGCCGTCGAGCACCGCGAGGCCGCTCGCACCCAGCATCTCCGCGCCGCCGTAGAGGCCGATGTTCGGCAGCCCGGTGGCGACGTCCTGCCGTGGACCGCCGCCGGGCGGCACGCGCGAGATGCGCCCGTTGGTGCCGATCGGCCCCTTGCCACCGAAGTTGGCGGGCAGTGGCACGGTGACGCCGCCCGGCTGACCGGACTCGGCCACGTAGAGGGTGCCGTCCGGCGTGAAGGCCAGCTGCTTCGGGTTGATGAACCCGCCGGCGTAGACCTGCACCTGCGTCGTCGCGGGCGCGGCCGCGACCAGCGCCACGCCGGCCGTGGCCTGCGCCAGGGCGACGAGGGTGACGGCGAGAACGCGGAGCGCGGACGTCGTGCGAATCGTAGCGGCCGCCTTCGTGTTTTAGCAATCATAACGCGACGGCGTTCCCGCTCCTGGGAAACGCCACGCGCGACTCTGTAGGAATGAGTACAGGATAGGGGCGCAGAGTTGAGGTTGTCAAGCCGACCGGTCGGACAGGGTTCGGCGCCACGGCGCGCTCACCCCGCGGCCGGACTCGGCGTCACCCCCCGAACCGGGCCGGATCGCGGTCGCCGGGCGGGCCGCTTGTGACGCGCCGGCCGCAGCCACTACAATCCGCGCCGGGATCCCCGCACACCGCCAGCCCGGCACGCCGATGATCGGGGGCAGCAGATGGCCGACGAACCGGGCGCAGCCGACCGTGAGGAACTGGCGCGGGCGCGCGCGACGATCGCCCGTCAGGCCGAGGAGATCGCCGCGCTGCGGCGCGAGGCGGCCGACGCCGGCTTCGCCGAGGAACTGCGCGGCGCGCTGACCGTGGCGGCCACGGCCGGCACCATCGCCGCGCCGGTCGCGCACGCGCGGCTGCTCGAGATGATCGTCGAGACGGCCGCCCAGGTGATCGCGGCGCAGGCCGGGTCCCTCTTCCTGGTCGACCGGGCGCGCCAGGAACTGATCTTCGAGGTCGCCATCGGCCCGCGCGCCCAGGAGGTCCGTCAGTTCCGTGTGCCGCTCGGCCAGGGGATCGCCGGCCTCGTCGCTGTCAGCGGCCAGCCGATGGCCGTGGCCGACGTCCAGGACGACCCGCGCCACGCCTCCGGGATCGCCCGCGCGGTGGGCTACCTGCCCCGGAGCATCCTCTGCGTGCCGCTCCTCTACGACGACCAGGTGATCGGCGTGCTCGAACTGCTCGACCGGGAGGGTGGCCAGCCGTTCAGTACCGCCGACATGGCGATGCTCGGCATGTTCGCCACCCTGGCGGCGGTGGCTATCGAGCAGTCGCGCACCCAGGGCAACCTGCTCGCGCTGATCGGCGCGGCGCTGGAGTCGCTCTCCGGCCTGCCCGACGACGCGCGCGCGGCACTGGTGGCGGGCGCCCGGTCCTTTGCCGGCCGGGCCGAGGAGGACCCCGTCTACCGGCGCAGCCTGGAGCTGGCGCGGATGATCCAGGAGATCGGCGTCCGGGGTGAGCGCGAGATCGGCGTCTGCCGGGCCATCCTGCGCGCCTTCGCCGCCTACCTGCGCGCGCAGCCGGGCGGGGCGGGGGCCGGCTGGTGAGCAGTATCCGTCCGGCCTGGAGCTGGAAGTTCAGCGGGCAGGCCATCCCCCGGCTCGATCCGACGGCGGGGCTCGACGACCTCACGCAGGAGTGGGCCTGGGGAGGGAGCACCGGCGCCGGCGTGCGCGTCGCCGTGATCGACAGCGGCATCGACGCGACGCACCCGGGGGTGGGGCCGGTCCAGGGCTACGTCGCCGTCGGCGAGTCCGAGGAGGGGCCGACGTTCGACCCGGCGCCGCACGACGACGCCTACGGCCACGGCACGGCCTGCGCCGGCATCATCCGCGCCCTCGCCCCCGACTGCGAGCTCTACAGCGTCAAGGTGCTGGGGCCGGCGCTGTCCGGCAGTGGGCGGGTCTTCGCCGCGGGGCTGCGCTGGGCGCTCGACCACGGCATGCGCGTCTGCAACTTGAGCCTGGGGACGACCAAGCGCGACTTCTTCGGCGTGCTCCACGAACTGGCCGACGACGCCTACTTCCGGGGGACCCTGCTGGTCACCGCCGCCAACAACGTGCCCATCCCCAGCTTCCCCTCGGTCTTCGCCTCGGTCGTCTCGGTCGCCTCACACGACGTGAAGGACCCGTCGGTCTTCTACTACAGCCCCGGCTCCCCGGTAGAGTTCGGCGCGCTCGGCATCGACGTGCGGGTACCGTGGCAGGACGGGCAGTGGATCACCGCGACCGGCAACAGCTTCGCCGCGCCGCACATCACCGGCATGGTCGCCCGCATCCTCGGGAAGCACCCCGAACTGACGCCGTTCCAGGTAAAGACGGTGCTGCGGGCACTGGCGAGCAACGTCGCGGCCGATCCCCATCACGCCTGCCAACCGGTCGCCACCGAGGCCGAGCGCCCGTGACGGCGCCGCGGGCTGCCGGCGCGCGGTCGACCTCCGTCACCGGCCGGAAGAGCTCGCGGTAGAGCGGCCGCCGAACGCGGCGAGGCCGCTCGCATCGGTAGGGCGGCCATCTCGGCGGCGCGCGCGTTGCGTGGTCGGAAACGTTGGACTATCCTCAGACGGCCACGACCGCGCCGGTGGCCGGACCGGCGCCAGCACGTGCCGCAGCCGCCCCGCGCGTCCCCGCCGCATCGCCTCGAGGACCCCGGGCCAGCGCGGCGGAGAGGAGCAGCCGATGCCGAAGCACTACACCCGCCTGACCCAGCCGCTCGTCCGTGAGCACGGCGCGCTGCGCCCGGCCAGCTGGGACGAGGCGCTGGACCGCGCCGCCGCCGGCTTCCGCGCGGCGGTCGAGCGGCACGGCCCCGACACCTTCGGCATGTTCTCCTGCTCGAAGGCGACCAACGAGGTCAACTACATCGCGCAGAAGTTCACCCGGCAGGTTATCGGCACCAACAACGTCGACTCCTGCAACCGCACCTGACACGCGCCCAGCGTCGTCGGTCTGACGGCGGTTTTCGGCGCGGGCGGCGGGTCGAGCTCCTACCGGGAGGCGGAGGTCGCCGACCTCATCATCCTGTGGGGCTCGAACGCGCGCGAGACGCACCCGATCTACTTCCACCACGTGCTCAAGGCGCTCCGGCGCGGCGCCCGGCTCTACGTGGTCGACCCGCGGCGTACCTCCTCCGCCCAGTGGGCGGACCGCTGGCTGGGGCTCGACGTCGGCACCGACATCGCGCTCGCCAGCGCGATCGGCCGCGAGATCATCGCCGCCGGGCTGACCAACCGGGCGTTCATCGAGCACGCGACGACCGGCTTCGCCGAGTACCGGGACTCGGTCGAGCCCTGGACGCTCGAGCGCGCCGAGCAGGTGACCGGCGTGCCGGCCGAGGCGATCCGCGAGCTGGCGCACGCCTACGCCCGGGCCGACCGCGCCCAGCTGTGCTGGACGCTCGGCATCACCGAGCACCACAACGCGGTCGACAACGTGCTGGCGCTGATCAACCTGTCGCTCCTGACGGGGCACGTCGGCCGCTACGGCTCGGGCGTGGTGCCGCTGCGCGGCCAGAACAACGTCCAGGGCGGCGGCGACATGGGGGCCATCCCCAACAAGCTGCCCGGCGGCAACGACGTGGAGATCGACGCCCAGCGGCTGCCGTTCGAGCGCGCCTGGGGCGCCGCCATCCCGCCGAGGCGCGGCATGCACCTGTCGCAGATGTTCGAGGCGATGGAGCACGGCAGGCTGACGACCCTCTACGTCGTCGGGGAGAACCCGGCGCAGTCCGAGGCGGACATGGGCCGCACGGTGCGGCTCCTCGCCGGCCTGGACCACCTGGTCGTGCAGGACATGTTCCTGACCCGGACGGCCGAGATGGCGGACGTGGTCCTGCCGGCGACGGCCTCCTGGTGCGAGGCCGAGGGGACGGTCACGAGCTCGGAGCGGCGCGTCCAGCGCGTGCGCAAGGCGCTGGAGCCACCCGCGGGGGCGCGCGACGACATCGCGATCATCGCGGACATCGCTCGTCGCCTGGGCCACGACTGGGGCAGCCCGAGCGCGGAGGAGGTCTGGGACGAGCTGCGCGGGCTGTCGGACTGGCACCGCGGCATGAGCTACCGCCGGCTGGAGGAGCTCGATGGGATCCACTGGCCGTGCCCCTCGGAGGACCACCCGGGCAGCCCGTTCCTCCACGGGCGGCTGTGGGCGGACCCGGTCGAGGGCCCGATCGCGCCCTTCCACGCGGTAGTCCACGCGCCGCCGGTCGAGGCGCTCAGCGACGAGTTCCCGATCCGGCTGACGACCGGCCGCCAGCTCGACGCCTTCAACACGGGCGTGCAGACGGGCGGCTACGCCTCGCCGCTGCGCCGGGGCGACACCCTCGACATCCACCCCGACGACGGCCGACGCCTGGGCGTCGCGGACGGCGAGCGGGTGCGGGTGGTGTCGCGGCGCGGCGCGATCGAGGTACCGGCGCGCTTCGACCCGACGCTGCGGCCGGGGCTGGCCTTCATGACCTTCCATTATCAGGACGACGTGGCGACCAACATCCTCACCGTCGACGCCACCGACCCGAAGTCCGGCACGGCCGAGTTCAAAGCCGCCGCGATCCGGGTGGAGAAGCTGGACGCGGCGAGGGCGACCGAGCTCGCCGCCGCCGCGGGGCGGGAGCGCTAGATGGACCTGCACCTGATCCCGGACGCCGCGCCGAGCGACGCCGAGCGCGCCGCCGTCGACAGCGTGCTCGGGCCGCCCGCGACGGCCTGGGAGGGCGCCGAGGTCGGCGCGCCCGTCGAGGGGCACACCGGGCGCGGCGGCGCCGGAGTGCGCTCGCGTCGCCACCTGCTGCTGCCGGCACTGCGGGCGATCCAGGCACGTATTGGCTACGTGGGTCCCGGCGCCCTCAACTACCTCTGCCGCCGGCTGGGCGTGGCGCCGGCCGACGCCTACGGCGTTGCCAGCTTCTACGCCCTGCTCTCCCTCGAGCCGTCACCGCCGGTGGTGGCCCACGTCTGCGACGACATCGCCTGCCGGCTGCGCGGCGGCCTGGCGCTGTGCGAGGCGCTCGAGCGCGAGCTCGGCCCCGAGGGCGAGCCGGGACCGGACGGGCGCGCCACCTGGCACCGTAGCCCCTGCCTGGGCCTCTGCGAGCGCGCGCCGGCCGTGCTGCTGCAGCGGGCCGGCGACGACCCGGCCGCGCTGGCGCTGGCCCCAGTGGACATAACTTCGCTGACCGGCACGATGGCCGGCGGGCTGGACGGGCGGGCACCCGAGAGCGGGGGAGCCGGCTCGGCGCCGCAGGTGAGCGGGCCGGACGCCGGGAGCCTGCGACTGCTGCGCCGGGTCGGGCGCGTCGACCCGGCGAGCCTGGACGCCTACCGCGCGGCCGGCGGCTACGAGGCGCTGCGGCGTGCCCTGGACATTGGACCCGAAGGGGTCATCCGCGAGCTGAACGATTCGCGCCTGGTCGGCCGGGGCGGTGCCGCCTTCCCGACCGGTCGCAAGTGGCAGGACGTGGCGCGCGCGCCGGCCCGGCCGCACTACCTGATCTGCAACGCCGACGAGTCC
>DASSZN010000337.1:0-3546 GCA_035702805.1 Thermomicrobiaceae bacterium
CCGCCGCGTCGGCTATACTCCCTGTGGTACAGCAGGGGCCGGGCGGCGAGCCCGCGCTTCGCTGTCGGCCCCGGGCAGCTCCACCTGTCCCGGGGCTTCCCCTTTCTCACTCCCCGTCCCCGATAGGCCCTCCTCTCCCGCTGGCCCCAGATGAGCATCTGCCGCATCCTGACCGTCACGCATAACAGTCGGTGCGGTACAGGACATAGGTACCACCGCAAGTACCAGATGTCAACAGTACTGTAGGATGTCTCAAACACGTGTTGAGGATGAGATTGGCGACTGTAAGGTATGGAATAACGCGTGATGTTGCAGATGGTCTCACGGGCAACCATCGAGCCCCCGGCGCTGGCGCGCCCGGCAGTGGGGGGCAGTTGTGGCCCGGAAGCTACCGCGTCCGATCTCCCGCGTCGCGAGTTCGACCTCCGTGCACGACCGTGTCGGGCAGGAAAGTATCACGGAAGCATCGTGTGGGTGCGGCTCCGCCGTTACAAATTCGTGTCAATATCGCGCGGATTGCGTCGGTTGACGCAGACTCCTCAGAGGGGGTCCTCGCCGAGCGCGACGGCCAGCAGCGCCGCCGCCACCTCGGTGCTCGCGCCGCTCGGGTCGAGCGCGGGGTTCAGCTCCACCCAGTCGAGCGAGCGCACCGGCAGGTCCGCCGCCCGCAGCAGGCGCAGCAGCCGCGCCGCCTCGCGGAAGGTCAGCCCGCCCCAGACCCGCGTGCCCGTCCCCGGCAGCACCAGCGGGTCCAGCACGTCGAGGTCGAAGCTGACGTGCACGGCGTCCACGCCCGAGCGGCGCATCCGCTCCAGCATCCCGTAGAGGGCCGGCTCGAGCCCGGACGCGTCCACGTCCGCCATCGTCGCCGCGTGGATGCGGCCGGCGTGCAGCCAGTCCCGCTCGGCCGGGTCGAGGTCGCGCACGCCGAGCAGGTAGGTGTCCTCCGGGCGCAGTTTGGGCGCCGTGCCGCAGAGGATGGTCAGCTGCTCCGCCCCCCGGCCGAGCGCCACCGCGAGCGGCATCCCGTGGACGTGGCCGGACGGGCTGGTCGCGGGTGCGTTCAGGTCGGCGTGGGCGTCGATCCAGAGGACGGCCAGCCGTCCGCCGGCCGCGGCCGCCCCGGCGACCGTGCCGATCGCGACCGCGTGGTCGCCCCCCAGCGTGACCGCGAGCTCCCCGGCGTCGATCGCCTCACGCACCCGGCCGGCCAGCGCGGCGCTCGCCGCGGCGATCTCGTCCACGTGTAGCGCGGCGCCGGGGGCCGTCCGGCCGGCGTCCTGGGCCAGCGCCGGGCAGGGGACCGTCTCGGCCGGTCGCAGCCGGGCCAGCAGCTCCGGACGCTGGTGCGCGGCCAGGCGCGCGCGGAGGGCCGTCTCCAGCGCCGCCGCCCCCTGCTCGACCCCCGCGCGCATGGCGCCGAGCGCCAGCGGTACCAGGATCGGCCGGATCGGCGCGCCGACGAGCCGGTTGGTCGGCCGGCCCCCCGCCGCCACTACATCGTCTCCGGCGCCGCGATCCCGAGCAGCGCCAGCCCGTTCGCCAGCGTCTGGCGCGTGGCGTCGACCAGGGCGAGGCGGGCGCCGCGGCGCGGCTCCTCCGCCTGCAGCACCGGGCAGGCGCGGTAGAAGTCGTTGAAGCGCTTGGCCAGCTCGTAGACGTAGTTCGCGATCACCAGCGGCTTGTACTCCGCCGCCGCGCGCTCGACCTCGGCCGGGAAGACCGCGATCTGCTGGATCAGGTCGATCTCCTCGGTCGTCAGGTCGTCGAAGGCCAGGTCCCCGGCCGGCGGCGTCGTGACCTTCTCGAGGATGCGGCAGGCGCGGGCGTGGGCGTACTGGATGTAGGGCGCGGCGTGCCCCTCGAAGGAGAGGGCCTCCTCGATGTCGAAGACCAGCACGCGGTTGTTGTCGCGCGACAGCATGCTGTACTTCATGCTCCCGATGCCCACGTCGTGGGCGATGCGGGCCTTCTGCTCGTCGGGGAGAGTCGGGTTCTTCTCCTCGATGATCTCCCGCGCCCGCCGCAGCACGGCCTGTGCCACATCGTCGTAGAGGACCATGTTCCCCAGCCGGCTGCTCATGGCGCCGGTCGGGAGCATGACCGTCTCGTAGCTCAGGTGGAAGCACTTGGCCGCCTGGGCAAAGCCCCACAGTTCCAGGATCTTGAAGATCTGCTGGAAGTAGAGGCTCTGGCGCACATCGACGACCCAGACCGAGCGGTCGACGCCGTAGTCCTCGAACTTGATCTTGGTCAGCGCCAGGTCCTTGGTCGAGTAGAGGGTCGTGCCGTCCGAGCGCAGGATCGGCAGCGTGCGGTAGGTCTCCTTCTCCAGTCCCAGCTGCTCGTCGATCTTGACGACCGGCAGCCCGTCGCTGACCTCGGCGATGCCGCGCTCGAGGAGCGCGCGCACCATCTCCCGGCCCGGCTCCTCGACCTGGCTCTCGTAGAACCAGACGTCGAAGTGCATGTCGAGCTGGTCGTAGATGCGCTGGAACTCCTCCATGCTCCAGGCCTTGGTCTCCTCCCAGAGGCGCACGAACTCCGGGTCCTTGCGCTCCCAGAGCTGGAAGGTCTCGCGCACCTCCCGCTGCCACAGGGGGACGTCGGCCCACCAGCCGATGTACGCGCCGAGGCGCTCCCAGCGCTCGACGCGCTCCTCGTAGGTGGCGACCGGGGTGACGACCTCGCCGTCGGCCGGCGTGACCTCGCCGCGCTCGAGGGCGGCCTGCAGCTCGGTCCGCAGCTGCTTGCCGACGATCGGCCAGAAGCGCGGCAGGGTGTCGTTCTCGTAGATGGCGTCGGCCTTGATCTCGCGGCCGTGGGCCAGCTGGCCGAGCAGGTAGGCGACGTCCTCGCCGACCTTGTGGACCTTCCAGAGCTCCTTCATCATCCGGTCGACGGCCTCGACGAAGGTGGGGTCCGCGCGCGACAGCTCGTTCAGGAAGTCGACCACGTCCTGGCGCGCGTTGAGCCGGTGGACCGCCTCGGTGTAGATCTCGCCGAGCCAGCGGCCGCGCTCGGCCCGCGGCGGCTCCTCGCCCTGGTGGAAGCGCTGGTAGCACCAGAGGGCCTGGATCACGTGCATGCCGATGTCGCCGATGTAGTTGGCCTCGAGCAGGTCGAAGCCGGCGAAGCGCAGCGTGCGGCTGAGGGCATTGCCCAGGCAGGCGTTGCGCAGGTGGCCGACGTGGAACGCCTTGTGGGTGTTCGGCTGCGAGTACTCGACCATCACCCGGTCGAGCTTGCCGGTCCCCCGGCCGTAGTCGCCGCCGGCCGCGACGACCGAGCGCACCACCTCGTTGCTGAAGCGGTTGGCGTCGAAGACGATGTTGATGTAGCCGTTGGCCGCCTCGACGCGGGCGAAGCCGTCGCTGCCGGCGATCTGGTCGGCGACCTGCTGGGCGATCTCCTGGGCGCGCAGGCGCACCTGCTCCTGGGCCAGGCGGCGGGCCTCCTTCTTGGAGAGCCCCTCGACCTCCGGGGGCGGCGCGCCCTGGGCCAGTTCGTTGGCGACCTGGTAGCGGACCGAGGCCGAGGTGCCCC
>DASSZN010000323.1:0-6818 GCA_035702805.1 Thermomicrobiaceae bacterium
AGAGCGGCGCAGGGTCCCGTCCGAGCAGGAAGTGCCAGACCGCCTCGTGCACGCGCGGGTCGTGGAGCACCGCGCCGTGGCTCTCCACCGGGTGCGGCACCCGGGAGCCGTCGGGCGCGTGCTCGACCACGCGGCCGTAGATGCCGGACCCCATCCCGCCGTCGGCCAGCCACTGCACGCTGGGGAACGGCCGGACGTGCATGCCCGGGGCGAAGGCGCGGTCGTGCCGGCTTCCCACCGTGAGCAGCCGTACCCCGTGCTCGCGCGCCTCCCGGGCGACCCGCTGGTTGGTCGGGCGGCGTCCGCCGTCGACCAGTGACGCGAGCCGGGCGAAGGCGCCGAACGGCTCGCGACCGGCCGCGGTCCGCCACAGCCCGACCAGCTCGTCGAAGGGGCGGAGCAGGCGCCGCCGGTGCAGCAGTGCCAGGTAGGCCTTCACCAGGGTGAACTGGACCGGCGCGTCCCCGAACACGCCGCCCAGTGGCGCGTCGAGCGTGACCACCGCCGCCAGCCGGCCCGCCTCGGGCAGAGTCCAGTCGCCGGCCTCGGCGAGCCGGGCGAGGTAGCCGTAGGCGATCACCCCGCCCAGGCTGTGTCCGATCAGGTAGACCGTCGCGCCTGGGCGCGCCGCGAGGTAGAGCGCGAGCTGCTCGGCCAGGCGCGTCACGCCCTCGGCGACGCCGCGACTGAAGGTGTCGGCGGTGGCGTAGGGGAACGGCCGGACCTCGCCGGCGCCGTCGACCGCGGCGCCACGGTAGCTGAAGAGGGCGGCCGTGCCGCGCCAGCCGCGACCGCGCAGGTAGGGGAGCAGCCGATCGTGCGCGGCGAAGGGGCCAATCCACCCAGACGCGGCCTCCTCCGAGCTCAGGCTGGTACCCATGCCACCCAGGAGCAAAGTGATCGACGGCCGGCGTGGGTCCGGGCGCGCGCCCTCGAACGTCTGCATGGCAACCGCACCGCTTTCCCGTGGGCTGGTGGTGGCCGGGTCTCGGGGGGCCGGGCAGGGCGGGCCGAGGGAGACCGGGTGCGAGTCGACGGCGCCTCCGTCGCACCATCGCCAGCACAAGCACAGCACGCGCGGTGTGACAGAGGTGTCCACCGGGGCGGGCATTCGTTACAGCGGCGCGACAGAATCGCGTGAGAGCCGATGGCGAGGTGGATGGGCCGGCGGGCGGAACCGCCGGCCCCGGTGCGTCGCTAGCGCACGTCGCGCTGGGCGGCGATGACGCCGGTGTTGAGGCCGTAGAGGTGCATGCGGCCCAGGTGCCGGGCGTGCTCGACCTTCATGCACCGGTCCATCACGACCGTCAGCCCGCCCCGCTCGGCGATCTCGGCACCCTCCAGGCTGATCACACCGAACTGCAGCCAGAGCGTGCGCGCCCCGATCTGGACGGCCTGACGGGCGATCTGGGTTACGGCGTCCGGCCGGCGGAAGACGTCGACCACGTCCACCGGGAAGGGGATCTCGGTCAGGGACGGGTAGCTCCGCTCGCCCAGAATCTCCTGCTCGCCGGGGTTGACCGGCACGACCCGGTAGCCGTGGCGCTGCAGGTAGAACCCGACGAAGTTGCTCGCGCGCAGCGCGTTCGACGACAGCCCCACGATCGCGACCGTGCGCGATGTCCGCAGGATCTCCCGGATGGTCCGCTCGTCCTGGTAGCGTGCCGGCACGTCGACCGCGCCGGGTGTCGCCTGCGCCCCGCTCACGCCGCACCTCCCGCCGGAGCGACCGGCGCCGTCGCGCGCAGCGACTCCGCGACGCTCGCGGCCGCGCGCAGCCCGCGGTCGAGGTCCCAGATCAGGTCGTCGACGCTCTCCAGCCCGACCGAGAGCCGGATCGAGCCGCTGGTGATGCCGGCCGCGCGCAGCTCGTCCTCCTCCAGCTGGCGGTGGGTGGTGCTGGCCGGGTGGATGACCAGGCTCTTGGCGTCGCCGACGTTGGCCAGGTGGCTCCAGAGATGGAGGGCCTCGATGAAGCGCTCGCCGGCCAGCCGCCCGCCCTTGATGTCGATCGAGAAGATCGCGCCCGCGCCGCGCGGCAGGTACTTCCCGGCGAGCTCGTGGTAGGGACTGCTCTCAAGGCCCGGGTAGTTGACCCGCTCGACCATCGGGTGTCCCTCGAGGTAGCGGGCGACGGCGAGGGCGTTGGCGACGTGCCGCTCCATGCGCAGGGGCAGCGTCTCCAGCCCCAGCAGGAAGAGGAAGGCGTTGAAGGGGCTCATGGCGGCGCCCAGGTCGCGCAGCGTCTCGGCCCGCAGCTTCATCAGGTAGCCGTAGATGCCGAACGTCTCGTGGAAGGCGAGGCCGTGGTAGGCGGGCGAGGGCTCGGCCACGCCCGGGAAGTGGCCGTTGGACCAGTTGAACGTCCCCGAGTCGACGACCACGCCGCCGATGCTGGTGCCGTGCCCGCCGATGAACTTGGTCGCCGAGTGGGTGACGACGTCGGCACCCCACTCGATCGGCCGGCAGAGGTAGGGTGAGGCGAAGGTGCTGTCGATGATCAGCGGGGCGCCGGCCTGGTGGGCGATGGCGGCGACGGCCTCGATGTCGAGCACGTTGCCGGCCGGGTTGCCGATCGTCTCGCCGTAGAGGGCGCGGGTAGTGGGGCGGACGGCGTTGGCCCAGGCCGTGAGGTCGTCCGGGTCGACGAAGGTGACCTCGATGCCGAACTTGTCGAGAACGTGCTTGAGCTGGGTGACCGAGCCGCCGTAGAGGGCGCTCGAGGAGACGACGTGGTCGCCGGGCAGGAGGGCGGTGTAGAAAGCGGCCATCTGCGCGGCCATGCCGCTGGCGTAGCCGACCGCCCCGGCGCCTCCCTCCAGGCTGGCGACCCGCTCCTCGAAGGCGGCCACCGTCGGGTTCATGATTCTGCTGTAGATGTTGCCGTACTCCTGGAGGTTGAAGTAGGCGGCGGCGGACTCGGCGTCCTCGAACACGAAGCTGGACGTCTGGTAGATCGGCATGGCGCGGGCGCCGGTGGTCGGGTCCGGCCGCTGGCCGGCATGGATGGCCCGGGTGTCGAAGCCGAACTCGTGCTCTTGCCCGCTGCGGCCGGCCGGCTGGTCGCCGGACGACCCGTGTGGCGCGCTCATGGGTGGTGCTCCAGTTCCCCAGTGCTGGTAGTACGGGATGGGTCGAGCCGGCCGCAGCCGCGGCCGGCAGGCGGAATCGTACGGGCGTGGCCCGGTCCGGTCAACCGGGCCCGGTTGTCATGCGATGCCGGTGCCGACGAACGGCGACGCATACTGCTGGAGCCCGGAGAGGACCTCGTCGATCCGCTCCGGCGTCAGCGACGCGGCGCGCTCGAGCCCCCGGACGATCATCGGCACCAGGTGGACGTCGCCGGCCGAGGTGAAGCTCGTGATCTCGGGGCGGGCCAGAACGAAGGCCACCGCGGCGTCGATGTACTCCTGCCGGTCGAACGGCTCGTACCAGGTGTCGTAGCGCTTCGGGTCGCCCTCGGGCCAGCGCCCGCGCGCGATCGCCTTGATCGTCATCAGGCCGACGCCGCGGCGTCGGGTCTCGGCGGCGAGCCGATCGAAGTCCATCTGGTAGGCCTCGTCCTGGTACATCACCCAGTTGTAGGGCGTCAGCACGGTGTCGAACGGGAAGCGCCGGAGAGCCTCCAGGTGCGTCGCGGGCGCCTGGTGGCCGTGGCCGGTGATGCCGATGCCGCCGATCAGCCCCTCCTCGCGCGCCTCGATCAGCGCCTCGAGCGCGCCCTCGGGGCCGGTGACCAGGTCGAGCTGCTCGAGGTCGCCGACGGCGTGGAGCTGCAGCAGGTCGACGTGGTCGGTCTGGAGGCGCTCGAGCGATCGGTGGATCTCGGCCTTGGCGCCGTCGCGGCCGCGCTCGCCGGTCTTGGTCGAGAGGAAGATCCGGTCGCGGATCCGCGGCATCCAGGGGCCGAGGCGCAGCTCGGCGTCGCCGTAGCTGGGGGCGGTGTCGAAGTGGTTGATGCCGGCCTCCAGCGCGAAGGCGATCGACTCGTCGGCGACCTCCTGGGTGACGTCGCCAAGACCGGCGGCGCCGTAGATGAGGACCGCGTCCATATGACCGAGGCGGCCGAGCGGTCGCTGCTCCACGGTGAGCTCCTCTCCTGTCGGCCCGGGCGCCACCCACGCGGTGCCCCTGCCTCGATGCTAGCAACGGCCGGTGCCCGCCGCAACGGCGACGTCGAGCGACCGCAGCGGGATCGCATCGTGACGGCCGGTCACGCTAGAATGGACCGGGAAAGCGTACGTACGCGGCCGGGGGCTGGCGGGTCGCGCCACGGTGGGCTATAATTGGCCCAGAAGTCGAACATCAGTTCTGGCTCGTCCGGAGCGCGGACGGTAGGATTGACCGCCACGACACAGCGGGACGCGCCGCCGGCAGGGCGTGGGGTACCGGAGCTCGGGCGGGCCGAGGAGCGACGATGGTAGCGGAGACAGCGACAGCCGCGCGCGGGTACACCGGCGCCGATATCCGGGTGCTCGAGGGGATCGAGGCGATCCGGACGCGGCCCGGTATGTACATCGGCTCGACCGGCACGACCGGGCTGCACCACCTCATCTGGGAGGCGCTCGACAACGCCACCGATGAGGCGATCGCCGGCTACGGCACCCACATCTGGGTCGAGATCGACCGCGAGGGCTGGGTCACCGTGCGCGACGAGGCGCGCGGCATGCCCTTCGACGAGAAGAAGATCAACGGCAAGACGCTGCCGACGGTGACGGTCATCATGACGGTGCCACACTCGGGCGGCAAGTTCGAGACGGGCGCCTACCGGACGGCCGGCGGCCTGCATGGCGTCGGCGCCACCGTCATCAACGCGCTCTCCGAGAAGCTCGAGATCACCGTCTGGCGCGACGAACAGCAGTTCACCCAGGCGTTCAGCCGCGGCGTGCCGGGCAAGCACCGGATCGTTCCCTGCGATCCCAAGCTCCACGGCACCCAGATCCGCTGGCTGTTCGACCGCGACATCTTCGCTGAGCCCGCCGTCGGCTACCAGCGGGACGTGGTCGAGAGTCGCCTGCGCGCCGCCGCCTACCTGAACCGGGGCATCGCCTACCACCTCCGCGTCTGGGACGACGACGCGAGCGAGATGGTGGAGCAGACCTTCTGCTCGGAGAACGGGCTGGTCGACTACGTCGAGGATCTGCGGCCGCGAGACAAGGACAGCCAGCCGGTCTTCAAGGAGATCTTCTCGGCGGTCGAGACGCGCGACGACGTGATGGTCGAGGTGGCCTGCCAGCCGAACCGGGGCGAGCGGACCCGCGTGGTCTCGTTCGCCAACGGCGTGCGCACCGTCGAGGGCGGCACCCACGAGAGCGGCTTCCAGGCGGCGCTGACCAAGGTCCTCAACGACCAGGCGATCCGGCTCGGCGTCACCAAGAAGCGCGAGTTCGACGCCGACCTGACCCGCGAGGGGCTGGTCGCGGTCGTTTCGGTCAAGCTGACCAACCCCCAGTTCGAGGGGCAGACCAAGAACCGGCTGACCAACAGCGGGGTCGACGGGATCGTCCGCTCGGTCGTCGGCGAGGCTCTGGCGCGCTGGATGGAGACCAACGAGGCCTCCGGGCGCGAGTGGGTACGCACGATCGACCAGCGGCGCAAGGCGCGCGACGCGGCCAAGGCGGCGGCGCGGCTGGTGATGACCGGCAAGACGAAGCGCGGCCCGCTGCTGGACGCATCGATCTCGGAGAAGTTCATCCCCTGCAACACCAAGGACCCGGGCAAGGCGGAGCTCTACCTGGTCGAGGGCGACTCGGCCGGCGGTTCGGCCAGCCAGGGGCGCTTCTCCGACTTCCAGGCGATCCTGAAGCTGCGCGGCAAGCCGCTGAACGTGGCACGGGCCAACATCGAGCGCATCGCCAAGAACGAGGAGATCCGCACGCTGCTGCAGGTGATCGGCACCGGCTCACGCCAGGCGTTCGACCTGAGCCGGCTGCGCTTCAGCAAGATCATCGTCATGACCGACGCCGACGTCGACGGCATGCACATCCAGGCGCTGCTCCTCACGCTCTTCCTCCAGGAGCTGCCGGAGCTGATCGAGCACGGGAACGTCTACCTGGCCGCGCCGCCCCTCTACTCGGTCAAGCAGGGCGGCAAGGTGACGTGGCTGCGCGACGACGAGGCGCTGCGCGACTGGCAGAAGAGCCACCGCGGCAGCTTCGAGCTGAAGCGCTACAAGGGCCTGGGGGAGATGAACCCGCGCGAGCTGCGCGAGACGACGATGGACCCGGAGCGGCGGCGCCTGCGCCTGGTAACGATCGAGGACGCGGCACTGGCGGAGCGGATGGTCTACGACTTGATGGAGGACGTCAACGCCGAGGGGCGCCGGACGTTTCTGGCCCAGCGCGCCCGCAAGTACACCGAGATCGACGTGTGACGGCGGCGTTCAGGGCGGACGCGACGGACATGGCAGGGAACTGAATGGCAACCACCATCTTCACCAACGGACGCGAGGAGACGATCGAGTCGGAGGATTTCTCGACCCTGTTCGAGGACGCCTTCGTCCAGTACGCCCTCGCCGTCGTCACCAGCCGCGCCCTGCCGGACGCGCGCGACGGGCTCAAGCCAGTGCAGCGGCGCATCCTGTGGTGCATGTACGAGAACGGCTATCGTCCGACCCGGCCCACGGTCAAGAGCGCCTCGGTCGTCGGCGACGTGCTGAAGTCCTACCACCCACACGGCGACAGCGCCGTCTACGACGCCGCGGTCCGCATGGCCCAGGCGTTCACGATGCGCTACCCGCTGATCGATGGGCAGGGCAACTTCGGCTCGATCGACGGCGACGCCGCTGCGGCCTACCGCTACACCGAGATGCGCCTGTC
>DASSZN010000136.1:0-8079 GCA_035702805.1 Thermomicrobiaceae bacterium
CTGGGGCTGAACGGCGTCGGCGACAGCCTGCTCGGCGCGCTCCACCAGTTGCCGGCGCTCATCGTGGCGGTGCTGATCATTCTCATCTTCGTCGGAATCTCGCGCGTCGTACAGCGGGTGATCTTCGACGTCGGCCGCGTCTCGCGGGTCGATCCCATGCTCCAGGAGCTGACCGAGCGGCTGGTGACGGTGGCGATCGTCACCTTCGGCGTGGCCGTCGCGCTCGGGGTCATGGGGCTCAACGCGGGCACGATCGCCGCCAGTTTCGGCGTAGCCGGCCTCGTGGTCGGCTTCGCGCTCAAGGACTTGCTGGAGAACTTCATCGCCGGGATCATGATCCTCTGGCGCCGGCCGTTCAAAGTGCTCGACCAGATCCGCGTGGGCACGAACGAGGGGATCGTCCGGGAGATCACCTTCCGAACGACCACGCTGCTGACTCCCGACGGCATCGAGGTGCTGATCCCCAACGGGCAGCTCCTCACCCAGGCCGTCTACAACCTCACGCATGTCGGCACGCGCCGCACCACCATCGTGTTCAAGCTGCCGGCGGACGCGGATGTGGCTCAGGCCCGGCAGGCACTGCTGACGGTGCCGGAGCACACCTCCGGCGTGCTCGCCGAGCCCGAGCCCGAGGTGCTGCTGCTGGCGGCGGCCCCGGACGGCGTCGAGCTCCACCTGCGCTACTGGACGCTGCCCGGCGCCGACCTGGTACAGCGTGTGGAGTCGAGCGTGCGGGAGGCGGCGCTGGCGGCGCTGGCGCCGCTGCAGGCGACGGCCGAGCCGGCGCCCGTGGCTGCCGGCGCCGGCGACTGACCCGTGACCCGGCGGAACCACGGGGCTGCCACCGTCGGCTGGCGTCCCGTTGGGTCCGGCCCTGGCCGATCCGGTGTTCCGGTCCCTGGAAGGTAGAGGTCGATGCGCCGTCTCACTCCTCGCCCGGCCGCGCGGTCCCGGCTCGGCCTCCTCGGCGTGAGCGCGCTGCTGCTCGCGGCGCTGCTGGCAGCCTGCGGCGGGAGCCCCTCGCCGGCCGCCAGCCCGACTGTCTCGCCACCCGGCACCTACACCGCCCCGGCGGGCTCGCTGCCCGGCAGCCCGGGCGGCCCGAGCGCCGGTACCCCGGCCGCGAACCAGGTGGTGACGCCGTTGCCGATCACGGGCGTCAACGTGTCGTTGTCGACGAGCGAGCCGCGGCAGGTGGTGGCGCACGTCAGCGGCTACCTGCCCAACACCTGCGCCAGGGCGGGGCAACCCCAGATCAGCCGGAGCGGGCAGACGGTGACGGTGCGCATCGACATCGCGCAGCCGGCGGACGCCGTCTGCGGTCAGGTCGCGACGCCGTACCGCACCGACGTGCCGCTGGGGAGCTTCAGCCCCGGGGGGTACACGCTGCTGGTGAACACCACGAAGACGACGTTCTACGTCGGCTGAGGCCCGACGGGCGTGCCACGCCGCCGATCAGTCGTCGCCGGGGGTCGGGCGGCGACCGTTGGCCGGGATCGGGGCGTCGGGCTGGAGCCGACGGGCGAACTCGAACGGGACCGGCACCTCGGTCAGCCGCGTCGTGTCCACCGGCAGCGTCGCGAGCAGGTCGGCGTTGGCGTCCTCGAAGGCGTCGACGTACTCCCGCAGCCGCACGATCTGGTTGGGCGCCGGCTCGTCCTCGAAGATGGCGAAGGCGCTGGTGAGCCGGCCGCGCGTGAAGTAGACGACCTCGCCCTGGGCCAGCTGCGACTTGTGGACGCGGGAGCCGAACATCTCCTCGGACAGACTGTCGAGCGCGGAGACCATGCCGGTGACCAGCGACTCGTCGAGCGGGAAGTGTCCGGCGGTGACGATCGGCACGCCGCCGCGGTCGAGGAGCGCCAGGGTCAGCAGGCGTACCTCGGGGACGCCGGCCATGGCGGGTGGCGCGGGCGGCACGCTGGTGGCGCCGAACGCGTCGGTGCGGCGGGTCTGGACGTCGGTCAGGGCGTGCCGCAGCTGGTCCAGGTAGCCGATCAGTTCCGCGTGCATGGCGGTGAAGCGCGCCAGGGTGATCTCGCCGAGCGAGAGCAGCCGGTTGAGGTGGTCGAGCCGGACGAGGACTGTCTCCATGGCCGAGCGCAGCTCCTCGAGCTGCTCGTGGCGCCGCCGCTCCGCCTGGGCGACGAGCGAGGCGCTCCAGATGCGCTCCAGCTGGCGCTCGCGGAGCTCGCGGGCGTAGGCGCGCTCGTCCCGCTCCGACGGTGGGGCCTGCGGCAGGGACGGCGCGTCGTCGGACCAGTCCGCGTGGAGCATGGCCTGGTGGTCGATCGTGTGGCCGCTCGCGGCGATGACGGCGCCGGCCAGTCCCAGCAGCCAGGTCGCGCCGAGGGGCAGCGAGAGGAGGAAGACCAGCCCCTGGCTCATGCTCACGAACCAGGGAAAGCCGGTCAGGACGAGCATGCCGAGGTTGGCGGCGAACCAGGAGGTGCCCTCGGTCCGGCCCGGCCCAAAGGCGAGCAGCCAGCCGGCGATGACCCCACCGCTCCAGGCGACCCGGGCCAGGTGCAGCGCCAGCGCCCGCTGGCCGTGCCGCTGGACGAAGCGGCTGCGCGGCAGCGCGGCGACCACCAGGAGCGACGCCGGCCCCAGGTACGATACCGCGGCCAGCAGCCGGTTCCGCATCGTCGGGAGGAGCCGGACCGGTCCTCGTAGCCGTGCCGCCTGCATGCGCCCGCTCCCGATTGCCTGCGTCCGGCGCCGCGTGGCCCGCCGACAGGGTGGCTCGCGCCGGCGCGCCGCCCACCCCGAGTATAGGGAGGGGCTGTCCCGGCCGAAGCGGACTTTCGTCGGTGTTGGCGCGGTACGATCGGGCGAGGATGCGTCGGGCGTGGACCGGCGCACCCCCATTTCGCGCCTTTCACGTTTCTGTAACAACAGGCCGCCGGCTGTCACGCTTTCGCAACACCGCTGCCCGTAGGATGGTCGCTGGGAGCCGGCTCACCGGCGCCGGGTGCCCGAGTACGCGCGGCGCCGGACCGTCGAACCGGTGCGCGGAGAGAGGACGCCAGGCGTGGCGGCACGTGCGCGACGGGGAGCGGGCGGGCCAGCGGGCCGTGCCGGGGGCGGCGTGTTGGCCGGCGCGCCTGGCTGGCGCTCGGGCTCGCCGTCGCCGGGGTCGCCGCGGACGCCTGGGCGCTCCTGGGGCTGCCGACGGGGTCGAACCCGGGGGCGACCCCGAACGCGGAGTACGCGCCGTTTGTCCGGTACTACCGCGCGCTCAGCCTGCTGCTCGGGCTGGGGCTCCTGCTCGGGCTGGCCGCGGTCGTCGTGGCGCGCCGGCTGCGGCCGCGCTGGCTGCGCATCGCCGTCACGCTGGTCGGCCTGGCCGGTGGGCTCGGTGGCGCCCTCTTCCTGCTGACCATCGTGGGCCTGTGCGGCCCGCGAGTGCTCTGGGGCCACTGCGAGGCGTGACCCGGCCGCGCCGCGGTGGGTGTGACCGCGTGGCCCTGCGATACAATGCCGCTGGCGGGGCCTTATGTTGCCTCGAGTCTGGAGGGCACCGGATGAGCGTGCAGGAGTCCGCGGAGATGCGGGAAGCGGTCGTCGGCGCCCAGGCGCCGCGCGGGGTGACGCGGCGAAAGATCCTGACGACGCTGCGCAAGAGCGACGGGCTGACCGCCGACCAGCTGGCCGTCCTCCTCGGCATCACCTCGATGGCGGTGCGGAAGCACCTGGCGGCGCTCGAGCACGACGGCCTGGTCGAGACGACCGTGTCGCGCGGCGGGATCGGCCGACCGGCCCACATCTACCGCCTGTCGACCCTGGCCGACGACTTCTTCCCCAAGCAGTACGACGTGCTGGCGGCCGACCTCCTGACCGACCTGCTGCGGCTCGACGGCGAGCAGAAGGTCGACCTGCTCCTCTCGCGGCGGGCCGAGCGCTCGCGCCAGTTCCTGGCCGAGCAGCTGGCCGGGGCCGACACGCTGGGGGAGCGCGTGGCGCGCCTGGCCGAGGTGATGGACGGGCTGGGCTACCTGGCCAGCTACGAGCAGGTCGGCGACGGAACCTACGTGCTGCGCCAGTACAACTGCGTCATCCACCGGGTCGCGTCCTGCTTCCCGGGCGCCTGCCAGCACGAGCAGGAGATGTATCGCGATCTGCTGGGCGCCGACGTCGAGCGCTCGAGCCACATCGCCAGCGGCGGCCCGATGTGCGGCTACATCATCCGCGAGCGGGCGAACGGCGCGGCCGAGCCGGCTTGACCGGCGGGGCAGGCCGCGAACCTGCCCAGCCGGTGTCCGTCGCCGCCCCGCTCAGGCCCGGCGCTCCCCCAGCTCCGCCGCGTGCAGCGCGGCCGCCACGATCGCGTCGGTGTCGATGCCGGTGACCCGGTAGAGGTCGCCCCGCAGGCCCGACTGGCCGAACTGGTCCACGCCCAGCGAGACCACCGGCACCCCGAAGACCCCACCCAGGAAGCTCAGCGCGTGTGAGGCCGCGTCGTGCACGGTCACGATCGGCGCGCGGCGCTCGTCCGGCGGGAAGAGCCAGCCGAACGGCCCCTCGTCGGGCGCACCGGCGACGTCGTCGACCCCCTGCTGGCGCAGCGCCCGCGCGGCCTGGTAGACGCGGCCAGGGCTGGTCAGGTTGATCACGTTGGCCGCGATCTCCTCCTCGGCCAGGCGCTCGGCCGCCGCGATCGCCTCGGGCACCATGGTGCCGGCGGCGACGATGTGGACCACGTTCGCGAGCGGCAGGTGCGGCGTCGCCACGCGCCGGTCGACGAGGCGGTAGCCGCCGGCCAGCACCTGCCGCCGCAGCTCCTCCTCGCCCAGGCGCGCCAGCGCCGGCTCGATCAGCCGCTGGTCGATCGGCTTGGTCGACAGGCGCAGGTAGGTCGAGCGACCGTGCTCGCGGTCGCAGCACTGGCGGAAGCCCTCGAGCAGCGTCCACTCCGTCTCGTTGGCGAAGCAGGGCTCGAAGAAGACGAGGCCGGGCAGCTCGATGCCGAGCGAGGCGGTCACGCTCGACTGGTGGGCGCCGCCTTCGGGGCTCAGGCTGACGCCGGAGGGGGTGCCGGCGAAGATCATCTTCGAGTCGACGTACAGGCTGTAGATCAGCGAGTCGAGCCCGCGGCAGACGAAGGGGTCGTAGACGGTGCCGATCGGGATGAGCTGCTGGCCGACCAGCTCCTGGCTGAGGCCGAGCTGGCCGAGGGCCATGAAGAGGTTCATCTCCGAGATGCCGAGCTCGATGTGCCGCCCGGCCGGCGTCTCGCGCCAGCGCAGGATGCGCGGCTGGTCCCCCTCGTAGTCCGGCTGCTCGGCCGGCGAGAAGATGCCGACCCGGTTGATCCAGCCGCCGAGGTGGGTCGAGGTGGCGACGTCGGGCGCCACGGTAACGATGCGCGGGCCGACCGGCTCGACCTCGGCCAGGCGCGGCAGGATGCGGCCGAGCGCCTCCTGGGTCGAAGTCGCCGCCGGGTGGCGCACGCCGATGGCGGCCGGGATCTGGTCGGCACTCAGGGTGAGCGCGGGCGCGGCGGAAGCGTCCGGCGGGCGCAACCGCTCGGCAGCGGCGCGGCAGAGCCGGCCCTCGGGTGAGTCGTCGGGGAAGCGGGCCCAGACGTCGTCGGCGGGGACGTCGAGGGCGGCGCGCAGTTCCTCCATCTGGTCGTGGGTCAGCAGGGCCGAGTGGTTCATCGGGTCGGCGGCGATCGGGAGTCCCCAGCCCTTGACGGTGTAGGCGAAGAGGACGCTCGGGCGGTCGCGCTCGGCGTCGACGGCGCGCAGGCAGCGCAGCAGTTCGACGATGTCGTGGCCGCCGAGGTCGCTGATGATGGCGGGCAGGTCGTCGTCGGCGATCGGGGCGAGCACCTCGGCCAGCTCGCGGCGCTCGGCGAGGGCGCCGTCGACGAGGCGCCGGCGCAGGGCCGGGCCGTCGAGCCGGATGAGGGACTGGTACTCGGCGTTGCTCATCTCGTCGATGCGGCGGCGCAGGGCGTCGCCACCGGGGGCGTCGTAGACGGCCTGGAGGCGGCGGCCGTACTTGGCCTCGATGACGTGCCAGCCGGCGGCGTCGAAGAGGGCCTTGAGCCGGGCGGCGCGGACGCCGGGGACGATGCGGTCGAGGCTCTGGCGGTTGAGGTCGATGATCCAGAGGACGTTGCCCAGGCCGGCGAGCGCCTCCTCGGTAACCGCCTCCCAGACGTTGCCCTCGTCGAGCTCGGCGTCGCCGAGGACGGCGATGAAGCGGTTGGAGGTGACGGAGCCGAAGTGGGCCTGGCAGTAGCGGTGGGCGAGGGCGGCGAAGGCGGGGGCGACGGCGCCCAGGCCGACCGAGCCGGTGGAGAAGTCGACCGGGTCGGGGTCCTTGGTGCGGCTCGGGTAGGACTGCAGGCCCTTATAGGCGCGCAGGGTGGTGAGGTAGTCGCGCTCGAGGTTGCCGAGCAGGTACTGGACGGCGTGGTAGGCGGGGGAGGCGTGCGGCTTGATCGAGACGCGGTCGCCGGCATCGAGGTAGCGGAAGTAGAGCGCGGTCAGGATGGTCATGATCGAGGAGGAGGAGGCCTGGTGACCGCCGACCTTGGTCCGGTCGGGGTTGGGGCGGACGTGGTTGGCGTGGTCGATCATGGCGGTCGAGAGCCAGAGGGCGCGGCGCTGGATGGACTCCAGCGTTGCCAGCTCCTCTGGCTGGATAATATCGGCTTCGTCCGCAGCGCGCGGCGCGTGCTGGGCCATCAGGGTGCCTCCAGAGGTGACGGCCGGGGGCGCCGGCCACGGGACCGCCCGGACGCGGCGGGCTCGGCGGGTGCGAGCGGGCCGCGCTGCCCCGCGGTGGTGGGGCAAGGGACGCTTGCGCGACTATAGGCAGCGAGTCGCCCGGGTGTCAACGCGGCGGCGGGCTGAGACGCGCGGGGCCTCCCGACCGGCCGCCGCACGAGTTACGACATGACTGCCGCGCATTGGGGTTTGCACTCAGGACGGCCCGCGTCCGGTGCACGGTGCGACTGCCTGATCGCCGTGTTCATGTCTCGCGGGACAGTTGGGGCGCGATCCAGCCATGTCGACAGTCGGCAGGTCATTCCTGATTACGCCGCCGGCCAGTCGGCGGTCGGCGCGGCGCCGTTCCCGCTCCCTCGGGTTGGTGGTGCTACCGGATTCCGTGGCGGCACCAATGCGATGGACGAGGCTGACGTGGCGGGCAACGGCCCGGGCGCGTTGCCGCATCCTCGCGATCCGGATACGGCTGGGCCGGCTCAGCGCACCAGCGTGTTGGCGAAGATCTGCCAGGCCAGCAGCGTCTTGGCCGTCAGGCTCAGGACGATGTACGCCTTCTCACCGAAGAGGTAGCTGCGCCAGGGCCCGACGCGCCCGTACTGCAGCGCCTGGTTCACCGCGAAGCTGTTGAACAGCACGAAGAGCGAGATCACGATTCCGTAGACGAACCCCGGCACTCCCGCTCCGGCAGGCGCACGGCTCTCGGCGCCGAAGAACTGGTAGGCGATCACGAGCCACGGCACGATGCCGGCAACGCAGCCGAACAGGAACGGCGTCCAGTTGACGCGGGCGCCCGCGCCCGGCCGGTTGAGGATCTCCATCAGCATGCCGAAGAAGATCATCGCCGCGTTGACGCCGAAGATCGCGATCACGGCCCCGACGTCGCTGACACCGGTGATCAGCGCGATCAGGACGATCATCACCGACGCGCTGAGCGCGTACTCCCACCAGCGCGCGTAGTTGATCTGCCGCGCCAGATTGTCGCGGTACCACGGCCAGATCCCCGGCGCGGCCATCAGCAGGTGATCGGCCGCGGCTAGGAGCAGGAACAGCCCGACGGCATACCCGATCGGCACCCGCCACAGCGTCTCCGGCGCGGTGAGCGCGCTGCCCGGCGGCCCGCCGAGGAAGCTGGCGGTGATCGGCAACGCGAAGCCGTTGCTCAGCGCGAAGACCACGCCTGCCTGGGCCAGATGCACCAGGCCGACGATCAGGTTGTAGGCGCGCAGCCGCGGCAGCGCCGGCTCCGAGACCTTGCCCCGCCCACCACGCAGGCCGCGACCGGCGATCGCGGCACCACCACTGCTCACGTGTGGCCTCCTCATCAACGACAACGTCA
>DASSZN010000214.1:0-2026 GCA_035702805.1 Thermomicrobiaceae bacterium
TTCTACGCGGTCGCGGTCGGATCCGTGGCGGTGAGCCTGGAGGGCCTGGACCAGTGGGAGCGCGCCACCACCGACAAGTACGGCTGGCTCACGGCCGAAGACCTCGAAGCCGGCGAGCGCCCCGCCAACCCCGACATCCCCAGCCTGATCCGCGCCGCGGTGGCCAGCGTCCGCCGGGAACAGGCGCGGGAATAGCCGGACCAGCGCTCCGGGTTCCCCACACAGGACACTGACTGCCGAGGTGACGCGAGTGCGTGACATCCTGAACCGGATCACGAAATGGTGGGAGGCCGGGGAGTCGTTCGGCCTCGCCACGGTGGTGCGGACGTACCGCAGCGCGCCCCGTGATCCGGGTGCGGCGCTGGCGGTGGCGTCCTCCGCCGACCACGAGGTCGTCGGCAGCGTGTCCGGCGGATGCGTCGAGGGCGCCGTCTACGAGCTGTCGCTGGACGTGTGCCAGACCGGGGACGCGGTTCTCGAGACCTACGGGGTGAGCGACGACGACGCGTTCGCGGTCGGGCTGACTTGCGGCGGGATCATCGACATCTTCGTCGAGCGGGTAGACCAGGCCAGCTTCCCCGAGCTGGGCGAGATCGCCGCGGCGGTCGAGCGCGGTGAGCCGGTCGCGGTCGCCACGGTGATCGCCGGCCCTGGCGAGACCGGCGCGCGCCGCGTGATCTGGGCCCGCGAGAGCGATCAGCCGGACGGCTGGCACGCCGGCGCGTCCGGCACTCTCGGATCGGCCCGGATCGACGCGGCCGTGGACGACGACGTGCGCGGCATGCTGGCCCAGGGCCTGACCGGCATCCGCCGGTACGGCGCGCACGGCGAGCGGCGCGGGGACGAGCTGAGCGTGTTCGTGAACTCGTTCGCGCCCGCGCCGCGGATGCTGGTGTTCGGCGCCATCGACTTCGCCGCCGCCGTGGCGCGGGTCGGCAAGTTCCTCGGCTACCACGTCACCGTGTGCGACGCCAGGAAGGTGTTCGCCACGGCCTCGCGGTTCCCTGACGCCGACGAGGTGGTGGTCGACTGGCCGCACCGCTTCCTGGCCGGGGCCGACGTGGACGCCAGGACGGTCATCTGCGTGCTCACCCACGACCCGAAGTTCGACGTGCCCCTGCTCGAGGTGGCGCTGCGCACTCCGGCCGGGTACATCGGCGCGATGGGCAGCCGGCGGACCCACGACGACCGGATGGCCCGGCTTCGCGAGATCGGCATGACCGAGGCCGAGCTCGCCCGGCTGCGCTCGCCGATCGGGCTCGACCTAGGGGCCAGGACGCCGGAGGAGACGGCGGTCTCGATCGCCGCCGAGCTGATCCAGCTGCGCTGGGGCGGTACCGGTCAGGCGCTGACCGCAACCGAGGGGCGCATCCATCACCAGTTCGCCGGCTGAACTGCCGTTGCCCGTAAGGGCTTGCGGCCCACCCCGCCGAGCAGGGATCTGGGCTGCCCCGCGGCCGGGACGCCGGGATCCGGCCGCCACTCGTTGATCCACACCAGATCCGGCTCGATCATCTCGAAGCCGTCGAAGAAACGCCGGACATCTGCCCGCGAGCGGACGTGCAGCTGCGCCGATGCGCGCCGGTAGACGCTGGTCACTCCGCCGACGACTTCGTCGTGGTCCTCGGTGAGGCCGGTGCTGCCGTGGCTGATGGCCAGGTAGCTGCCTGCCGCCAGCCGGTCGCGGTACTCGGCGATGACCCGGTGCGGCTCGTCCGAGTCGGGCACGAAGTGCAGGACGGCGGCGCACACCAGCGCCACCGGACGGGTCAGGTCGATGAGCTCGAGAAGCTCGGGATGCCCCAGCACGGCGGCTGGCTCGCGCAGGTCGGCGTGGACCATCGCGACCTGCTCGCCGTGGGCGAGCAGGGCCTGGCCGTGCGACCAGACCACCGGGTCGTTGTCGACATAGACCACGCGGGCCTCCGGCGCGACCGCCTGGGCCATCTCGTGCACGTTGGTCTGGGTGGGCAGGCCGCCGCCGAGGTCGATGAACTGCCTGATGCCGCCCTCAGCCGCCAGGTAG
>DASSZN010000034.1:0-3124 GCA_035702805.1 Thermomicrobiaceae bacterium
GCCGATGACGAACAGGAACACGCCGAAGTCAGCCAGCCGGGAACCGGGTGCGCTGTTCGACCAGGCGAGCACTCCGCCCACGGCCGCGACTGCCACGAACGCGAGGAAGACCGGGCTCGGGCGGACCGCGCCGCGCGGGCCGCGGCGGCCGAGGGGAAAGACGGACACGGGACGACGGTACTGGGGGTCCTACTCACGCCCTTGCCGACGCGGCGGCGATGAGTCAGCTGATCGATCCGCACTGCCGCGGTCTGCAGGCCGTCACAGCGAGGATCGATCACTACCGGGAGCCGCGGTCGATCGGTGGTGCTTCGCGTGTCGTTCGGGCGGGCACGCGGGCTGCGCCCGTACGCTTTCGAACGACCGTTCGACCACCGATCGTCCAACTCGTCAGGGTGAGGAGCGCCGCGTGCGCGTGCTGGGAGTTGACCCCGGGATGACGCGCTGTGGGGTCGGCGTCGTCGACGGCAGCCCGGGCCGAGCCCTCAGCCTCGTCTACGTCGACGTGATCCGCACGCCCGCCGCCGGCGAGGTGGGTGACCGGCTGGTGGTGCTCGCCGACGCTATCGGGTACGCGATCGCCACCTTCGCGCCTGACGTCGTCGCCGTCGAGCGGGTGTTCAGCCAGCACAACGTCCGCACCGTGATGGGTACCGCGCAGGTTGCCGGCCTGGCGATCGTCGCGGCGACCCGCCAGGGCATCCCGGTGGCTCTGCATACCCCAAGCGAGGTCAAGGCCGCGGTTACCGGCTCGGGCCGCGCCGGCAAGGACCAGGTGGCAACGATGGTGACGCGCCTGCTCAAGCTCGCTGAGACTCCGCGCCCGGCCGACGCGGCTGACGCGCTGGCGCTGGCTATCTGTCAGCTCTGGCGCGGCCCCGCGCAGGCCCGCCTGGCGGCGGCGGCCGGGGCGCGCAAGGTGCTCACATGATTGCCAGCGTCCGCGGCACCGTGACCGCTATCGGGCCCGACGGCGCGGTCGTCGAGGTCGGGGGAGTTGGGCTGGCGGTGTCGTGCTCACCGGGCACGCTCGCCAGGCTGCGGGTTGGCGACAGCGCCCGGCTGGCGACCAGCCTGGTGGTCCGCGAAGACTCCCTGACCCTCTACGGCTTTGCCGACGACGACGAGCGGGCGCTGTTCGAGCTGCTGCAGACGGCCAACGGCGTCGGCCCCAAGCTGGCGCAGACGATGCTGGCGGTCTACCCGCCCCGCGAGATCCGGCGCGCCATCGCCACTAACGACCTCACCGGCCTGATCAAGGTGCCGGGCATCGGACGCAAAGGCGCCGAGCGGATCGTGCTGGAGCTGCGGGACCGGATCGGGGCGATCGACGGCTCCGACGTCTCGCCGGACGTCGGCGGCGTCACTCCGGTTGCCCCCTGGCGCGACCAGCTCGGCCACGCCCTGGCGGGCCTCGGCTTCTCGGCGAAGGAGGCCGGCGACGCGATCGAGGTCATCGCGGCCGACCTGCCCGCCGGCGAGGCGCCGAACGTCTCGGCCCTGCTGCGCCGCAGTATCCAGCTGCTGGGCCGCGCCCGATGAGCAGTGAGCCGGCGGAGGAGGACCTCGTCTCGCCGCTGCCCGCGAGCGACGAGCGGGAGGTGGAGGCCAGCCTGCGACCCAAGAGCCTGGCTGAGTTCCCCGGCCAGCCGAAGGTGCGCGAACAGCTCGGGCTGGTGCTGCAGAGCGCCATGCGGCGCGGCCGTCCACCCGACCACGTGCTGCTGTCCGGGCCACCCGGGCTCGGCAAGACGAGCCTCGCCATGATCATCGCGAGCGAGCTCGGTACCTCGATCCGCGTGACGAGCGGGCCGGCTATCGAGCGAGCCGGGGACCTCGCCGCCCTGCTGACCAGCCTCACCGAAGGCGAGGTGTTGTTCATCGACGAGATCCACCGGGTGGCCCGCCCCGCTGAGGAGCTGCTCTACATGGCGATGGAGGACTACCGCGTCGACGTGATCATCGGGAAGGGCCCCGGCGCGACGGCCATCCCGCTGGAACTCGCCCCGTTCACGCTGGTCGGCGCGACCACCCGGGCCGGGCTGCTCACCGCCCCGCTACGGGACCGGTTCGGGTTCACCGGCCACCTGGACTTCTACGACACCGGCGACCTCGAGCGGATCCTGCGTCGTTCGGCGGGACTGCTCGGCGTCGACCTGCGCGACGACGGCGCCGCGGAGATTGCCGGCCGCTCCCGGGGCACCCCCCGCATCGCGAACCGCCTGTTGCGTCGGGTCCGGGACTTCGCCGAGGTGCGCGCCGACGGGGTGGTCACCGAAGCGGTCGCCAAGGCGGCGCTCGCCGTGTACGACGTGGACCTGCTCGGCCTCGACCGGCTCGATCGCGGGGTGCTCGACGCGCTCGTGCGCCGATTCGGCGGCGGCCCGGTCGGCGTCGGAACGCTGGCCGTGGCCGTCGGCGAGGAGGTCGGCACGGTCGAGGAGGTCGCCGAGCCGTTCCTGGTCCGCGCCGGGTTGCTGGCGCGGACGCCTCGGGGCCGTATTGCCACGCCGGCGGCCTGGGCACATCTCGGGCTCACCCCGCCGGGCCGCGCCGGCCCGACGCTCTTCGACGACTGAGCTGCCCGCGCCCGGCCCTAGACTCGCGAGGGTCTGCCAGCGCCCCCCGGAGAGGCTCCCGTGAATTACCTGCCCTACGTTGTCGTGTTCGCGATCTTCGTCGTGCTCGCGCTCGTCACCCGCCGCAACCGCCGACGCCAGGTGGCCGCGGAGCAGGTGCGGGTGAGCCAGATCGGCGCCGGGTCGCAGGTGATGACCACCTCCGGGCTGTACGGCACCGTGGTGCGCCGCGACGACGACGGCACCGTGCTGCTCGCCATCGCCCCGGGCGTCGAGGTCAAGTGGGCAATCGCGGCCCTGCGTGAGGCGGATTCGCTGCCCGAGCGCTACCGCCGCGCCATGCCCGGCGACGAGCACCCGGGCGGCGCGGAGCGGCCCGGTGCCGCCGGCCAGCCCGACGCGAACAGCGGCTGAGCCCGGGCCGCGACGCGCCCGCCGGACACCGGCGCCGCTGCGGTCGGTCATACTGTCCCACTGAGCCGTTGCGCGCACGCGGGCGAGACCCCTCGCGCTGCCCATGCCCGCATGACCTGACGTCGAGGAGA
>DASSZN010000069.1:0-3543 GCA_035702805.1 Thermomicrobiaceae bacterium
TGGTACATCCGGGCGCGGTGCAGCGCCTGCGCGCACTGGGCGGCCAGCGTGAGGAGGAAGCCGCGGTCCGCGGTCGAGAAGGGCTGCGGGTCCGGAAAGTGGAACCCGAGCACGCCGACCGTCTTCCCGTCCACCTTCAGCGGGAGCATCGCCGTCGCCTCGAACGCGGTGGCGAAGGAGCGGGCCGTATCCGGGTACCGGCTGGTGAGGCAGTCCCACGAGTCGACCCAGACCGGCTGCCCGGTCCGGGCCACCTCCGCGCGCGGGCTGGGGTCGGTCAGCGGGATGCGCGCCCACCGCGCGAGCTCCGCCGGCACGTAGCCGACCGCTCGGGCCAACTCCAGCGCCGTCCCGTCATCCGCCAGGAAACAGATCACGCCCGTCTGCGCGCCCAGCGACGCCACCCCGTGGGTCAGGATGACGTCGATGACCTCCGCCTCGGTGGTCGCGCCGGCGAGCGCCGCCGTGAGCGTCTGGAGCTGGGTCGCCCGCGCCCGCATCTCCCGCTCGTGGGCCAGCAGCAACGCGCGCTCCGCCTCGGTGCGCTTGCGCTCGCGCACGTCCCGCGTGATCGCGGCCGCCCCGACCACCTGGCCGGCCTGATCGAGGATGGGCGACACGCTCACCGCGACGTCGATGAGCGATCCATCCTTGCGCCGCCGCACCGTCTCCGGCAGGACGACTCGCTCGCCTCGTCCCACCTGCTCCATGATCCAGTCCAGCTCCGCGGACCGCTCGGGCGGCACGATGAGCGCGATCGATCGACCGACGGCCTCCTCGACGGAATACCCGTAGAGGAGCTGCGCCGCGGGATTCCAGACGGTAATCGTGCCGTCGAGCGTCTTGGCGACGATCGCATCGGTTGAGGACGTCACGATGGCGGCGAGGCGCCCGGTCTCCGCCTCGGACCGCTTTCGGTCCGTGATGTCGCGGGCGTAGCACACGAGCCCGTCGGAAAACGGGTAGAGGTGCGCCTCAAACCAGATCCCCAGCGGGCGCGAGTACGTCTCGACCTGGACCGGCACGCGCTCCTCCATCGCCCGGTGCGCCTCGGCGGAAAGCTGGAAGTGCTCGGCTGCCGACAGGATGTCCCAGATGCAGCTGCCGACCAGGTCGTCCCGGCTCCGTGCCACGAGCTGGGCGGCGCGTTCGTTGGCGTACCGGTACTTCCACTCGCGGTCCAGCACGAAGAGGCCGTCGCTGATGCTCTCGGCGATCTCGAACAGGCGGCGACGGGACCGGTCGAGCTCCAGCCGGAGCTGCCCGGCGCCCGACGCGGCCGTTTCGAGCTCCACGATCCGTTCCTGCATGCGCGCCAGTTCCTCGGCCATCTCGTCGTCCTCGCCATTGAGCGGCCAGGGATCTCCAATGCCCGGGAAGACGTCAACCCCGACGCTCCGCGGTGGCTCGGCCGCTCTGCTGGAGAAGAACGAGCGGAGCGCGTGCCCGAAGAATTCTAACGACACCGGGGCATCCTCCCTCAACCACTCAGCCGCGTGCCGGGACCATCGAGCCTACCCGTCCCGCGGGACCGGGCCGCGATCCCCGGACCGGCGACTCACCGTCCCGCGACCGCCACGGTGTCCGCTGCCCGGGACCGCGGGCACGCCGCACCGAACGCGGCGAACCCTGGGACCCCACATCGCCCGGCCGGCCGCGCGGAGGTCCGCTCCACTGCCTGAGCGCCGTGCGCCTGGCTCCGGTCTCGACGGTTGTGTGTCGCCGACTGGCGGCGGATCCGACGTCCCCGCTGCCTGCTGCGCCGGGTGGTCATGGCGTCGCCGGTCGCCCCGTGGGCGGTTCGAGCACCACGGTCGCCCGGCGCCGGCCGGCATCGCCCACGCGCGTCCTACGGCCGGAGAGCGGGCCGCCTTGTCCATGATAGGAGCAGCGCGCCGCCCCGTCTCTGCGCTAGCGCAGAGACAGCCTGGGGTTCGACGTCATACAGGGGCTCTGAGACACGCGCCGCGTTGGCGGCGGCCGATCTCGGCGGCCGCTCATCGACAACCAGGACGGGAGGATCGTCGTGGGCGTGATCGATGACCTGGTCGACCACCTGGCGCGCCACCACTGGGAGCCGATCGACCTGGTCCGCGACGACGACCGGCTCGCGCTCTACCCGCTGCACGGGAAGGTCGGGGTCGGGTTCACGCTGTGGCAGCGCGAGCCGTCCCGCGGCTGGGTGGTCGTGGTCAACGGACACTGGGAGGCGACCGTGAGCGGCAACTCGCTTGGCGGTCAGACGGTCGCCAAGTTCGGGACGCCGCTGAACCTCTCGCCCGCGGTCCGTCGCCGGATACAGCGACTGCTCCGGGAGGACCGCCGTTGAGACGCGGCAGTTTCATACGCATGGCAGTCGTCGGCGTCGCTTACTCTGATCCGGTGAACGAGTTCCCGACGTATCGGATCCCGCCATCCGTTTGAGCGATCTCCCGGACGGGTTCCGAGGGAGCTGGGTTTTCGCCGTCAGCCGCTCCGTGTGGCCACAGGTCGGCGAGCGCCGCGCGTGCCGCCGCGATGAGGTTCGGCTCCGTCAGGCCCTGACCCGCCTGCCAGTTCGAGACCCAGCGGGCGTCACCGAGTCGTCGCCGGAACTCGCGCTGCAGCATGGTGCTCCGCGTGCGCTCGAACGGCCAGGCGGGGATTCGGAGCGTCTCGCGGAGCCTGTCCGCGCCGCCCCAGAGGGCCGCGGCACGGGCCGGCGCGCCCCGCTCCGCCACCAGCCAGGCCACGGCCTCCAGGGCCCCGGGGAGGAAATTCGGCGCCGCCCGCGCCGATGACCGCAGCGCGTCGTCCAGGACCTCGCGTGCGCGCTCGTGGTTGCCCAGGGCGACGCAGGTCGCGCCCAACCGGCACTGCGCCATCTTGACGGCGGCGACCGAGCCCCAGCGCCGCGTCTCCCGCGCGGCCGCCTCGAGTTGATCGGCGGCTAGGTCCAGCTCCCCGCGGGCCGCGGCCACCTCGCCGACGGCGATCAGGCCGAAGCACGTGGCCTGCAGGTAGCCGACGGCTCGCGCGGCCCGTAGCCCCTCGCGGGCCATCGACTCCGCCCGGTCCAGCTCACCCAGCTCGCGGTACAGCAGCGCCAGGCAGCAGCGAAAGTACGCCGCTGCCCACTCCTCACCGAGTTCCTCGAGGCTCGCGATGCCCGCTTCCAGGAGCTCGGCTCCGCGCGCGTGGTCTCCGCGCCAGGCGCCGACCAGCCCCAGGTTCCCGCGGGTCGTCGCTGCCTGGGCGGGCGGGCCGACCTGCTCTGACAGCGCGACGCTCTGGGCGAACCGCGTCTGCGCCTCCGCGAACCGTGCCTGCATCATCGCGACATTCCCGAGCAGGTTGAGACAGAACGCGACCTGAACCTCGTCGCCCAGTTCCCGGAACAGCGCGAGGGCGTCACTGGCCAGCGACCTCGACCGGCCGTGCTCGGACAGCACCCAGCGCAGGTACCCGGCGGTGGCCAGGCCGCGTGCGCGGAGCGCGCTCGAGACGTCGGTGGCCTGCCTCAGCGCCTCCTCCAGCCAGGCGGCCCCTTCGCCGGGGTAGCCA
>DASSZN010000257.1:0-9285 GCA_035702805.1 Thermomicrobiaceae bacterium
TCTGCCGCGAGCGCGGCGTCCTGTTCGTCGTCAACGACCGGGTCGACCTGGCGCTGGCGCTGGGTGCCGACGGGATCCACGTCGGGGTCGACGACCTGCCGCTGCGCGAGACGCGCGCGCTGGTCGGCAATCGCATGGTGGTCGGCTATTCGCCACCGACGCTCAGCGCGGCCCTGGCGGCCGTCGAGGACGGTGCAGACTACCTGGGCATCGGGCCGGTCTACGCCACCTCGACCAAAGGGGACGCCGGGGTGCCGGTAGGCGTCGAGCAGGTTGCGCGGGTGACGGCAGAGGTCGGGCTGCCGGTAGTCGGCATCGGCGGCATCGGCGCGGCGGGGGCGGGAGCGGTCGTCGAGGCCGGCGCTGCCGGCGTGGCGGTCATCTCGGCGGTAGTCGGAGCCGATGACGTGCGGGCCGCGGCCCGCGAGATCCGCGTGGAGGTCGACCGGGCCCTGCGAGCGCGTCGGTGACGGCTCCGATGCCCCGACTGCACCTGATCGGTGACCGGACGCTCTGCCCGCTCGGCCGCTACGCGGAGACGGCGCGGCACGCAGTTGATGGGGGCGTCGACGCGGTCCACCTGCGGGAGAAGGACCTGGCCGGCGGCACGCTGGTCGAGGCGGCCCGCGAGCTTCGGCGGGCGCTGGCCGGGCGGGCGCTGGTGATCGTCAACGAGCGAGTCGACGTCGCCCTCGTGAGCGGGGCGGACGGCGTGCAGTTGCCGGAGGCCGGGATGCGGCCCCGCGACGCGCGTGCGGTGGCTGGTCGACGCCTGCTGATCGGTCGATCGGTCCACGACGCGGCCGGCGCGGAGCGCGCCGCGGATGAGGGCGCTGACTACGTGCTGGCCGGCCACGTCTACCAGACGCGGAGCAAGCCGGGCCAGGCGCCGCGCGGTCCGGCGTTCGTGCGCGAGATCGCGCGCGCGTGCCCGCTGCCGGTGATCGCCGTCGGCGGGATTACCCCGGATCGGGTCGCGGAGGTCCTGGGCGCCGGGGCGTATGGCGTGGCGATCATCTCCGGGATTCTCGCCGCCGACGATCCGGAGGCGGCGGCGCGTGGCTACCGTGAAGCGCTGGAGGGGTGGGATGTCGCTGAGAGCGGGCCTGATGGAGATCACGGTCAACGGTAAGCCGATGCGGCTCGACGGCGTCCGCACGGTCGCCGAGCTACTGGCAACGCGCAACCTCAAGGAGTCGCTGGTCGCGGTCGAGCACAACGGCGCCATCGTGCCGCGCGCCGAGTTTGGCCGGCGGGAACTTGCCCCGGGCGACTCCCTCGAGATCGTCCACTTCGTCGGCGGCGGCGACTGAGCCGGTCGCGCCTCGCTGCCGTGCCCGGAGCCTCGCGTCTCTACGAGTCCAGGCCGACCTCGCGGATCTTCTCGGGCAGGATCTTCATCGTGACGCGCGGGTTGTTCGGGTCCTTGTAGGGGTACTCGTCCCAGCCCCGATAGCGCTTACCCAGCCGGTCGATCTCCTCGTTGGCGCCCGCGGTGGTGATGTCAATCACGCGCCCGCGCACATTGGCGAGCCGCCATTGGTTGCGCGGGTCGATCACGTTGACGGCGACGCGTGGGTCGCGCTGGGCGTTCCTGACCTTCTGGCTGTGCTGGTTGGTGTTGATCAGGACGTGCTCGCCATCGGTGTCCACCCACACCTCGGCGATGTGCGGTGACCCGTCCGGCATCAAGGTCGCGATCTCGCAGAAGGACGGCTCCTCGAGCAGTTTCTTGAACCCTGGGGAGATCTTCGCCGCCATGTGCCCTCCCGGTGCGTGTCGTTGGCCCGCGCTACGGCGAGTATAGGGTAGCTGCGCAGGGCACGCGCCATCCGCGACGAGCCGACGCCTCAATCGCCTTCGTCCGGCTCCCAGAGGTGGCGCGCCAGGTCCACCTGGAACTCGTCGACGAACGTCACGCCTTCGTCCTCGAGCAGCCCACGCATGACGGCGGGGTGCCCCCACGACCAGCCGCCGGTCAGCTCGCCGTTGCGGTTGACCACCCGGTGCGCCACCTCGGAGACGTCGTCCGGGCTGTTGTGCAGGGCCCAGCCGACCATGCGGGCCGAGCGGGGTGATCCGATGACGCGGGCGATCCGGCCATAGGTCGTCACCCGGCCGCGGGGAATGCGCCGGACGACGGCGTACACGCGCTCGACGAAGTCGGTGCGCGCCCGGTGTCCCCTGGGCTCGTCGGTCGGCGGCGCGATGTCCACGGGAACCCCCTTCCCACGCGTGTCTCCTGCCAGGTGGCCCGGCGTCAGACGCCGAGCACGCGGTGGAGCGTATGCTATCGGCGCATCCGGCGCACGGTCGATCGAGTCTCGCTGTCGGGTTGAGGAGGCGCGTCGCGTGGACGGCAGGTTCGGGCACACCGCCCCCGGCTACCACGAGCACCGTCCACCCCCGGCCCTCGCCCGCCACGTCCGCTGCACATGGACGTCATGGATCGGCACCGGTTCGTCCGCAACGGGTCGTCGGATCGTCCCTGACGGCTGTATCGACATGGTCTGGCGCGCCGATGCCGGGCTCCTCGTCGAGGGGCCGGCCACCGGTCCGCTGCTGGTCGATCTCGCGCCGTCGAGCCTGGTGGTCGGCGTCCGCTTCCAGCCGGGCATGGCGCCGTCGCTCCTCGGCGTCGCCGCGGACGCGCTGCGAGACCGTTCGGTACCGCTCGAGGAGGTCTGGGGCGCCGCCGGGCGCGAGCTGGCAGAGCGCGGCGCGGAGGCGCCTGCCGCGAGTATGGTCGCGGCGCTCGAGCGGGCGCTACTGAGCCGGCTGGACGGCGCCATCTCCCCGGACACACTGGTGGCTGCCGTCGTGGAGCGGCTGGGGCACGACCCGAGCGTGAGCGTGCGCGATCTGGGGAGGGACTTCGGGGTCAGCCCGCGCCAGCTCCTGCGGCGGTTCGGCAATCAGATCGGCTACGGCCCACGAACGTTCGCCCGGGTCGCGCGCTTCCAGCGGTTTCTGCACGGCGCCGAACGAGTATCGGGCCAGACCTGGTCGCTGGCGGCGCTTGCCGCGGAGGCGGGCTACGCTGATCAGGCGCACCTATCCCGCGACTGCCGCGACCTCGCCGGCCTGCCGCCCGTCGCGCTCCTCGCGTCTCGCCGCACTCGTCAGCCGGATGTCCGTTTCGTTCAAGACGGCTCGTCCGTCGAGCGGGACAATCCGGAGGAGCCGGCGCGCAACCGGTCGCACCGGGCGACTAGCTGACGGCGCGCCATTGGCACCGTGAGGAGGGCGATATGCCGCGGACGCCGAACCTGGCGGCCGCCGCCGACTTCATCTGGCGAACCGCGCGCCTGATCGATCGCCACCGGTATGCGCGCCTGTTCGAGGAGGCCGCGAGTGAGCCCGTCGTCTCGGCACTGCGACCGTACCAGAATCCCGACGGCGGCTTCGGCAACGCGCTCGAGCCCGACCTGCGCGGGCCGACGAGCCAGCCGGTGCCGACCTGGACGGCGCTCGTCGTGCTGGCCGAGGTCGACGCGCTCAACGACCCGATGGTCCCGCGGGCGCTCGACTACCTCGCGTCGATCACCACGGCCGAGGGCGGCGTCCCGTTCGTCCTGCCGGCGGTGCGCGACCACCCGCACGCGCCATGGTGGGAGACAACCGACGACCTGACGGCCTCGCTCAACCCGACCGCGTGCATCGCGGGCACGCTGATGGCCGGTGGCATCGAGCACCCGTGGGTGGAGCGCGCGACGGCGTACTGCTGGCGGGCGATCGCCGCCATAGACGCGACGAGCCCCTACGAGATGCGGGCGGTACTGCCCTTCCTCGACGGCGCGACCGATCGGGCGCGAGCCGAGGCGGCGTTCGCCCGGGTCGGTCCGAAGTTGCTGGAGCAGGGACTGGTCGAGCTCGATCCGCACGCTCCTGGGGAGGTCCAACCGCCGCTCGTCTTCGCGCCGCGCCCCAACTGCCTGGCGCGCCGGCTCTTCAGCGACGACCTGATCGAGGCGCACCTGGACGCGCTGGTCGACGCGCAGCAGCCAGATGGTGGCTGGCCGATCGACTGGCTCGTCTGGGCGCCTGCCGCGGGCCTCGAGTGGCGCGGCTGGGCGACGATCGAGGCGCTCGCGACGCTGCGTGCTTACGGCCGGCTCGGCTGATCCCGGGGGCGACGCGGGTTTCGGCGACTGGACGGCCGGGTCGAGGAGGGACTGCATGGCAGGCACACCGATGCGCCCGGTCGTCTCGGTGATCACCTTAGGCGTTGAGGACCTGGAGCGGGCGATGGTCTTCTATCGCGACGGCCTGGGCTGGCCAACCGCCGGCATCGTCGGAACCGAGTTCGCCGGGGACGAGACGCACCCGTCGGGCGCGGCGGTCATGTTCGAGCTGGAGGGTGGGCTGCTCCTGATGCTCTACCCGCGCGCGGAGCTCGCCAAGGACGCCGGTGAGGCACTGGGACGGGCGAGCAGCAACGAGTTCAGTCTGGGCTACCTGACCCGCCACCGAGACCAGGTTGACGCGATCATCGCGCGGGCGCGGAGTGCCGGAGCCCGCGTCACCGACGAGCCGCACGAGCGTCCGTGGGGAATCTACTCCGGCTACTTCAAGGACCCCGACGGGCACCTCTGGGAGATCATCTGGAACCCCGGGGTCCCGGAGTGACCATCGGTTGACACCGATGCGCGACGATTGATCTCGCTGACGCACACGAGGGATGTGCGTGACACGGTCGGCGCGTCGTGATACGTTGCGTATAGCCCGCTGGGCTCATCGCTCCGCGCGCGCAGCGTTTGCGCCGCCGTTAGCCAACGGGGGGTGGGCCGGGACTGGTGGTCCCGGCTCAGGAACGATCGAGATGGACACGCGAGCCGGGGGCTCCGAACCAGGGACCAAGCCCACCCGGCACGACGAGCGGGACCTCACGCGGATCGAACTGCGCGAACGCCGCCAACGGCTAGGTCTCACCCAGGCGATGCTGGCGGCGCGCCTGGGAGTATCTCGCAACACGGTCGCCCGCTGGGAACGCGGTGAGTTCCTGATCGGTCACCCCGACCTCCTCCAGTACGCGCTCGACGACATCGAGCGTGCCCAGACCGAAGCACCACCTACCGGCGCCGGGATCCCCCGCGGCGATCCAACCGCGCTCGCTGAGCTGTTCCGCCTGCCGGAGGAGCCGTTTCGACCGCGATCGCGGTCGCGTGCCCGCTCCGGCCGGCTGATCGGGCGCGAGCGCGAACAGCGTTTTCTGCGTAGCCAGCTGGGAGCGGCGCTGGCCGGGCACGGCCGAGCGGTGCTCATCAACGGAGATGCCGGCATCGGCAAGACGACCCTGGTCGAGGACCTGAGCGTGCTGGCGGAGGAAGCCGGCTGCCTGGTCCTGTGGGGTCACAGCTACGATGGTGCGCCAACGGCGCCGTACGCCCCCTGGTTCGAGATGGTTGTCGAGCCTCGGATCCGTGACGAGTATCCGTCGATCCCCGTATTCCTTCAGGACCGAGAGGCCGTGCCCGAGGTTGGAAGTCAGGAAGCGCTCTTCGCTCGGACCTGGTCGTACATCGCCGCGGTGGCCGAGCTGCGGCCGCTCGTCCTGGTGCTTGAGGACGCGCACTGGGCAGACCCGGAGAGCCTCGCGCTGCTCCGCTTTGTCGCCCGCCAACTGGCCCGGCACCGCGTGCTCCTCCTGGCCACCTACCGCACCGACGAGCTGACGCGCCACCACCCGCTGTTCCACCTCATCCCCGCCCTCGTCCGGGAGGCGGCCGCCGGTCGTCTGGACGTCCGTCCCCTCGACAGCGACGGGACGCGCGCCTTGATAGCTCTTCGCTACAGGTTGGCCAGGGTCGATCGCGATCGCTTGACCGCCTACCTTCACCGCCGGGGCGAAGGCAATCCGCTGTACGCCGGGGAGCTGCTGCGAACCCTCGAGGACGAGGGAATCCTCGCGGTGGGGGAAAACGTGTGGCGGCTGGGAGACCTTGGGGCCGCGCGGGTGCCGCAACTGCTCCTTCAAGTGATTGAAGGACGGCTCGGACGGCTGACGGCGGACTCGCGGGAATTGCTGGAGGTCGCGTCGGTCATCGGCCAGGAGGTGCCACCGGAGCTCTGGCAGCGAGTGAGCGGGGCGAGCGATGAGCGGCTGGTCGCGGCGATCGAGCGGGGGCTCGAGGCACACCTGCTTGTCGAGATGCCGGGTGGCGCGATGCGCTTCCGCCATGCCCTCCTGCGCGAGGCACTCTACGACGAGGTCGTTGCGATGCGACGGCGATTCTGGCACCGGCGCGTCGGTGAGGTCCTGATGGATACCCCGCAGTCAGACCCCGACGTGGTCGCCCATCACTTTCAGGAGGCGGGCGATCCACGGGCAGCGCAGTGGCTGCTCCGGGCCGCGGAGCGAGCGCAGCGGGCCTATGCCTGGGAAACCGCCGCCGCGCGCTACGAGACGGTGCTCGCACGGATGACCGCACACCAGGCCCCGGCGGTCGACCGCGCAGCGCTCCTCTGGCGGATTGCCTATCTGCGGCGGTACCTGAATCCGCGGCGCGCTCTGGAGCTCGTGGGTGAGGCGCGCAGCCTTGCCGTCGCGGCGAACGACCGCGGCCTTGCGGCCGGGTGCCGGAGTCTGTCCGGCCTGCTCCTCTGCTTTGTGGGAGACGTCCCCGGAGGCATGCGCACGATGGAGCAGGGGGTCGCGGATTTCCATGCGCTGTCGGGGGTCGAGCGGGAGCGAGGTCGGGCACTCGTGGGTAGTGCCGTCCTCGATCCACCGGAAGGCACGCTCGTGCTCTGGCTGGCGTACGTCGGTCGGCTCGTCGAGGCGATCGCGCTTGGGGAACGAGCGATCGCGAGCGCCTCATCCCCTCCCTTCCTGCCGGGCCAGGGCGGATCGAGCTTCGCCGACGGATACCGAGGACTGGCCGTTGCCTACGCCCTGACGGGGCGACCCGACTCGGCGTTCCGGGCGTCCGACCAGGCTCGCTCGATCTACGGCGCTATCGGTCACTACCCTCAGGTGATGCGCGTCTCGCGCGCGGAGCTGGAGTGGGTCCAGCTGCCATATTTCCCTGAGCGGCGTGACGAGCGAGCGCGCCTGGCAGCCACGGGCGAAGCAGCGGCGCGACATGCCAGTGGCGCCGTTCCGGCGCACCAGGGGCCACGGTTGGCGACGCTCCCCCTGCTCGCGTTGACGGGAGCCTGGGAGGAGGCACGCACCGCGGCGGCGGCGATGTATGAGGACCCGAACTGGGACGACCGGCTGTTCGTCGCGCCCTGGTTGGCAATCATCGCGCGCGAGCAGGGTGATCTCGATCTGACCTGGCGGGTCATCGACGACGTCTTGCCGGAGGGTCCGTCGGCCGAGCCCGGCGCCATCTACCTGTGGGCCGCCATCCGCCTGCAGCGTCTCGCCGCCGACATGTGCCTGAGCAGAGGCGATCTCTCGTGCGCTCGTGCCTGGCTGGAGGCCCATGATCGCTGGCTAATGTGGTCCGGCAGCGTTCTTGGCCGTGCCGAAGGCGCTCTCGGCTGGTCCGTCTACCAGCGCGCCTGCGGGAACCGCCCGCTCGCCCGGCAGCGCGCCGAGGAGGCGCGACTCCACGCCTCCGACCCGCGGCAGCCGCTCGCCCTGATGGCAGTCCACCGCATCCTCGGTGTGCTGGACGCCGATGCGCACCACTTCGCCGACGCCGAGGCGCACCTCATGCAGTCCCTCGGTCTTGCCGACGCCTGCGTCGCTCCCTTCGAGCGTGCCCTGACGCTGCTCGAACTCGCCAGGATGCGAGGTGCCGAGGGGCGTCCCGAGGACGCTCGGACGATGCTCGTCGAGATTCGGACGATCGCTGCCCAACTGGAAGCCAGTCCGACCCTGGCGCGCGTCGATTCGCTGGAGGCGGAGCTCGCCAGTACACCGGAGAAGGGACGACGGAGCCGCCCCGGCGGTCTGACGGCGCGGGAGGTCGAGGTGCTGCGACTGGTTGCGGATGGGCTCACCGATCCGCAGGTCGCCGAGCGTCTCTACCTGAGCCCCCGGACGATCCACACCCACCTCGGTTCGATCTTCAACAAGCTCGGCGTCAACTCCCGCGCCGCCGCGACGCGCGTGGCGGTCGAGCGCGGGCTCGTCTGAGCGAGCGCCGTCCTCGCTCTGGCCGAGTTCCCCTGGGTAACCACCTGAAGAGGACAGAGCCGGGTGGACCAGATTGCGGAACTGGAGCCTTACCGGCGGCCGCTCCCCATCGTACCCCAAATCACCCATCCAGCGGATGTGCCTCGTCATCCGGCCCCCTACAGTCCAGGCAGGAACGTGAACGAGGGGTCCGATCTGGCGGACACCTCCGAGCGGGAGGACGCGAGTCCCGCGCAGGGCCTGTCGGCTGGAGGGAGGTGCCGTAAGGGGTGGTCCGGACCGTCGTGTGACGGTCCATTGGGGGTAAGGCGTGCGACAGCGGGGGTAGTCATGGATTCCAGAGAGCTACGAGGTCTTGCCAAGGTGCCCGGGCGGGTCGCCATCCTGGCCGCCGCCGTGGTGCTGGTAGTGTGGGTCGTCTCGGCGCTGGCCGTCTCCGGAGCGGATCCGGTGACGTACTACGCGTGCATCGCGACCAAGCAAAACGGTAGTACGCTCTACAACGTCGGCACGACGCAGATCGCCTGCAAGTCGGGCGATGTCGAGATTTCGTGGAACCAGGTGGGGCCGATGGGCCCGGCGGGGCAGGTCGGTGCCACGGGTCCCAAGGGTGATACGGGAGACCAGGGTCCGGTAGGTCCCGCGGGTGCGACGGGTCCGGCTGGGGCGACGGGGCCCACGGGGCCGACGGGTCCAGTCGGGCCTGCCGGCACTGATGGCGCCGTGGGGCCGGAGGGGCCCACCGGACCAACCGGTCCGCAAGGGCCGGCAGGATCGCCCGGCCTGAGCGGCGTCGAATGGGTGTCGGCTACGGTGAACTACGGGCCGCTCGAGTACAGCACGACGCTGGACGCCGTCTGCACGGCCGGGAAGGTCGCCATCGGGGGTGGGTTCGACATGACCGATCCCACCACCACCATTTACCGGTCCGAGCCGATCCTGGCGGGCGGCGTGGCAACTGGGTGGCGCGTGTACGCGGAAATGCCGTCGTTGAGCGTCCACGGCCTGTGGAGCGTCACCACCTACGCGGTCTGCGCGTACACATCCTAGGCCGCATCGAGTAGCCGGGCTCGCGGCCCAATACCCAGCGAGTCGGGCAGTCCTCCAGGCCTGATGACCGACCCATCGCCGGGCACCACTCTCTCCCTCTCGGCGCCGGGTCAGGTCGTCGCCGACCGGTCGAGTCCGACCGGTCG
>DASSZN010000135.1:0-2086 GCA_035702805.1 Thermomicrobiaceae bacterium
GAGGTCAAGAAGATCCCGATGACCTTCGGCGACGCCCTGGACGCCCTGGACGAGGACGAGGTGGTGCAGTCGGCGCTGCCCGACGAGATGTTCAAGGTGTTCCGCCACTACAAGCGCGACGAGTGGGAGCGCTACTGCGCCGAGGTGACGGAGTGGGACGTCAAGGAGTACCTGGACGTCCTGCCCTAGTGCGGCCCGTCACAGGCACCGCACAATTCGGCGCCCCCAAGAGGTCTCGACGCAGCCCGAGTCGGTGTCTGACCCCGGTCGGGCGATTTTGCCCAACCAGGCGAAACCGGTGATACCAGAATCGCACCGGATGGTGCGCGGATGTCACGCGGGCCGCATGCCGGCGGGTGCAGTGTTTGACACCTGAGCGAGCGGCCGGCAGCGGATTTCGGCGCAATCGCGTCACGCTCGCCGCCTGCTGGCTGTGTCAAACCTCGCGGGGCGGTGCAGTGTGGAGATTCGTCCATATGCCGCGCCTGCGTACGGCAGTACCATCGGACTCCATTCTTCGCTGGCGGAGCGGTCTTGCGCCGCCGGCACCGACCATCGAAAGGTTCTCCGCGTATGTGTGGAATCGCAGGGATCATCTACCGGGACGGCTCACGGGACATCGGCCGCGAGATGACCGCGATGCTTCAGTCGATGAAGCACCGGGGCCCGGACTCGACCGGCTATGCCCTGTTCGGGCCGCCCTCCAAGACCGTTGTCATGCGCTACAAGCTGGCCGACGCCAACGACGAGCGCGACTACGAGTTCGCCGAGCGACTGGAGCGAAACCGGGCCGAGGTCGAGTCGCGCCTGGGCCAGTTGGGCGCCCGCGTGACGGAGGTCGAGGAGGAGACCGACTACGCCCTCCGCGCCACCATCGAGTACGACGGCGACCTGAAGACGCTGGCCGACTACGTCGAGGACGTCCCCAACTGCGAGGTGCTGTCGCTGGGCCACTCGCTCGAGATCGTCAAGGACCTGGGCGACGCCGAGACCGTCAGCAAGCAGTACGACCTGGACGAGTTCAACGGCACCCACGCCATCGGCCACGTGCGGATGGCGACCGAGTCCGACGTCGACATCTCCGGCGCGCACCCCTACTGGGCCTACCCGTTCGCCGACGTGGCCGTCGTCCACAACGGCCAGCTCACGAACTACTTCCAGTGGCGCCGGCGGCTCGAGCGCTCCGGCCACCGCTTCCAGTCGGAGTGCGACTCCGAGGTGATCGCGGTCTACCTGGCCGAGAAGATGAGCGAGGGCCTTGACCTGGAGGCGGCCATGCGCCAGAGCCTGGACGAGCTGGACGGCGTCTTCACCTACATCTGCGTCACCGAGGACGCGCTCGGCGTCGCCAAGGACGAGATGGCCGCCAAGCCGCTCGTGCTCTACGAATCGGACGACCTGGTGGCCCTCGCATCGGAGGAGATCGCGATCCGCGCGATCATCGACCACGAGATCGACACATACGACCCGTATGAGGGTGAGGTGCTGGTATGGAAGCGGTAGGCGAGCGCAAGATCACGTATGACGCCCGCGGGCTGGTGGAGCCGGATGCGACCGTCCCCAACGTCTCTGAGGTGGACGGCACGACGGCCGTGTTCGACGCGGCCAAGCTCACCACCCGCCAGATCAACCTGGAGCTGAAGAGCCTGCTCTACGAGCGCGGCATCACCGACGTCACGGTCAAGAACCCGGGCGCCAAACACTCGCTCGGCGTCGGCATCCTGACCCGCTGCAGGATCACGTTCGACGGCAGCCTCGGCTACTTCGGCTGCGGCGTGATCGACGGGCCGGAGGTGCACATCACCGGCCGCGTCGGATGGTCGGCCTGCGAGAACATGATGTCCGGCGTCGTTGTCATCGAGGGCAATGCCGGCTCGCTGACCGGCGCCGCGCTGCGCGGCGGCGACCTGGTGGTCAAGGGCCGCGCCGGTGCCCGCTCCGGCATCGACCAGAAGGGCGGCCTGATCCTGACCATGGGCAGCGTCGGCTCGATGACCGGCTTCATGATGCAGCGCGGCCGCCAGATCATCTGCGGCGACGCCGGCCCCGGCCTCGGCGACTCCATGTACGACGGCACCATCTACGT
>DASSZN010000248.1:0-3618 GCA_035702805.1 Thermomicrobiaceae bacterium
GCTACAGCAACGTGCCCTGCGACGGCGGGCCGAGTTCGGCGGCGCCCTAGCGGCGTCCGCCCCCGGGGAGGTGCCTTCTGCGACTCCGGCGTAGCCTCCTCATTGCCCTGCCGGCCGCCGTCCTGGCCGCGCTCGGCGCCCGCCGCGTCGCCGGCCGGCTCGCCGGTGGCGGCCTGCTGCGCGAGCGCCCCAGCGGCCTGCTGCGCCTTGCCTTTCGCCTGCCGATCCTCCTCTACCGGCTGCGCCTCGGCTGGCTCGCCGGCCACCGGGCGCTGCTGCTGACGCACCGCGGCCGCCGCAGCGGCAGGATCCACCAGACGGTGCTCGAGGTCGTGCGCTACGACCCGCTCACGCAAGAGAGCGTCGTCGTCTCGGGTTGGGGCGAGCGCGCCGACTGGTACCGCAACCTGGCCGCGCACCCCGCCGTCGAGGTGCGGACGGGCCACGACCGCTACGTCCCGGTCCAGCGCTTCCTCAGCCCCGAGGAGACAGCCGAGGAGTTCAAGGACTACGCGCGGCGCTATCCGCGCTACGCGCGCGTCTTCGCCGGCCAGCTCGGGGTCGACCTCGACGGCTCGGACGCGGCCTACCGCGCCGTCGCCGACCGGGTCCGGATGGTCGCGCTGCGACCGTCGCCGGACGTCGTCGAGATCCCCCGCGGCTTCCAGCCGCGCTGAGCGGGCGTGACGAGAATCACCGAGAGAGGCAGCCAGATGGCACAGTCCGTGATCCAGGTCGACGCCTTCACCGACCGCCCGTTCCGGGGCAACCCGGCCGCCGTGTGCGTCCTGCCGGGACCGGCCGACCCGGGCTGGATGCAGGACGTGGCGCGCGAGATGAACCTCTCCGAGACCGCCTTCCTCTACCGCGAGGGGGACGGCTTTCGGCTGCGCTGGTTCACGCCGAGCGTCGAGGTCGCCCTCTGCGGGCACGCGACGCTGGCGAGCGCGCACGTCCTCTGGTCGGAGGGCCACCTGCCTTCGGCCGAGCCGGCGCGCTTCTCGACCCTGAGCGGCCCCCTGGCGGCGGAGCGCCGCGGCGACTGGATCGAGCTCGACTTCCCGCGCGCCGCCGCGGCCGAGACCGACGCGCCTCCCGAGATCGTTACCGCGCTCGGCGCACCCGCCGTCTGGATCGGCGCGGACCCCGACCGCCGCTACCTGGTCGAGCTCGACTCCGCGGCGACGGTGCGGGACCTCGAGCCGGACTTCGCCCGCATGGCCAGCGTGCCCAACCACGGCGTCATCGTGACCGCTCGCGCCGACGCGCCGGGCGTCGACTTCGTGTCGCGCTTCTTCGCGCCGAACATCGGCATCGACGAGGACCCGGTGACCGGCTCGGCCCACTGCGCGCTGGCGCCCTACTGGGCCGAGCGGCTGGGCAGGACCGAGCTGACCGGGCACCAGGTCTCGGCCCGCGGCGGGGTGGTGCGCGTGGCGCTGGCCGGGGAGCGGGTCAAGCTCCAGGGGCAGGCGGTCACGGTGCTGCGCGGCGAGCTGGTCGGGGCGGCCGGCGCCGCGACTCGCTGACGGCCCCACCCGGGCAGCGCGACGCCAGCCCGCCGTCATTCCCGGGAGCCAGGCGAGCGGTGAACGGGCCGCAATCGCGTTAAAAGGACAAGGGGCGTGCCCGCCTTGCGGCAGACACGCCCCTTATCGCCAGTCAGGTCAACCGTGAGAGAGGTCAGTCCGGCTCGAACGTGGCCGTTCGATCGAGCCCTCTTCGAGGAGTTCCGAGGAAGCGAGCCCCGAGGGGCCGCTCTTCAGAGGAATTTAGGGGGTTGTGTCGGGCCTGGCATGCGCGCGAGCGCGCTGCCCAGCAACCCGAACAACCGGCCATTGACGCGGTTGACCCTCCGAATGGCGCGCCGGAGCGCGCCGGGAGTTAGCTTGTTAAGGTCGACCCCCCGCCGGAGCGGGGCGGTCACCGCCGATGCGCTCCAGGTCCGCGGCCAGCTGCCGCAGCCGTCGCGCGTTGATCGCGTAGTACTTCATCCCGTTGCACGGCCGGACCGTCACGATGTCCGCGGCCTCCATCATCGCCAGGTGGCGTGACACCGCGGACTGGCTGATACCGAGCCGTCCAACGATCTCCTGCGCGTACAGCTCCTGATCCCGCAGCATCTCCACGATGCGCAGCCGCGTCCCGTCGGCCAGGGAGCGCAGTCCCGGCAGCAGGTCCGCCGAGACGCCGGAGTCCTGCACCGGCTGGGTGGCCGCGCTGGTGCGCTGGCAGTTGAAGTAGAGGATCAGCTCCGGCGGGTAGAGGATGAACTGGGCGAAGTTGCCCAGGTGGTACGACGGGCAGAAGGTGACCCGCTCCACGTGCGGCAGCGCGAACTGCACCTCCTCGGGCAGCCGGTGGCCGCTGAGCTCCTCGAAGGCCATCGCCACGCTCGGGTAGGTGGTGGAGCGCGCCTGCCGGAGCGCCCGGCGCATCTCGGGCAGCGCCCGGGCGAATTCCTCGCCGTAGGCGTCCTCCCAGAAGCGCTCGAGCAGTGAGACCGTACGCGCCTTCAGTTGTTCAGGTGCCAGAGCCAGGTCCACGACCTCATTGAGGTCCGCGCGGGTAATCCCCGGCTCGATGAACGCCCGCCACGCTGCCGGATCCCGGGTCTCGGGGGGCGTCTCGGTCACTCCACGATCGCGATAGACCCTGAGCAATGACTGTGCCATCATGCTCTGGAAGGCCCAGGCCGGCAGGCTGCGCAGGTGGCCGATGTAGGCCGCGTAGTCCGCGCCCAGCTGCGCCGGCTCGAACGGGTTGAACGACATCAGCAGCTCTTCGACGTAGTAGAGCAGCCGGCCGGAGAACCCCAGGACCGTATCCAGGTCGTGCTGGACCTGGGGGGCCAGCGATTGTCGTGCCTCAACCAGCCACGGGTCAAACCGCCGCGAGTCCGTCGCTCGATACACCAGCGAGATCGCCGAGGTGAGGTCGAGCGGTACCGACACCGCGAATTCCAGCTTGAGCGCAGGCCGGCTCAGGATCAGTTCACCCATTTACCGATCCGGTTCGTGCGTCGCCCGCTGGAGCCTTTCCTATCGCTATATGAGCATATCACTGTGCCCGGGAGTCGTCAACCGCGGTGATCGGATTTCTTCCGCACGCGTGATGCCGCCTAGATCTTGCTCGCCGCCTCCATCGCCCGCTGGTAGTCCTCGCGCGGCGGGTTGAAGACGTCCAGCACCAGGCAGCTGTCGTCGAACGTCTGCGCCCGGTGCACGACGCCGCCCGGGATCGTGTAGACCGACCCGGGCCGCAGCACCCGCGTCTCGTCGCCGATGGTCAGCTCCATCACCCCCTCCAGCATCACGCCGAACTGCTCGTTCGGGTGCTGGTGGGCCGGCATCTCGGTGTGGGGCGCGAGGCGGACCCAGTTGCCCATCATCGTGCCCCCGGTGATCGCCGTGCAGCTGATCCCGGGCAGCGGCGAGAACTCCGCCAGCCGCGAGAGCTCGTAGAACTTCGGCTCGAAGGCCGGGCTATCGCTCATGCTGACCCTCCCTCAGCGTCTCGACTCCCTGGCGCCGTGCGTCGCGTGCGGCGTGCCGCGCCATGCTCGGGTGCCGCGTGTCGAAGTCGCTCCGCTCCTGATCCGACGCAGTATAGCGCGCC
>DASSZN010000268.1:0-8188 GCA_035702805.1 Thermomicrobiaceae bacterium
GGCCAGCAGGACGTCCCCGCTGGCGACGCTCGCCAGCGAGAGCAGGAGCCCGGCGAGCCAGCCGGCCCAGCCGACGAGCGCGAGCCGTCGGCGGTAGAGCTCCTCCAGCCGCGGGACGCGCTCGCGACCCGCCAGCGGCGCGTAGCGGTGCAGCCAGACGAGGAAGGTGGCGATCTTGTAAAAGAAGCCCTGAATGGCGGTCTCGGCGAATCCGGCCAGCGCGATCCAGACGACCGCCACCCAGAGCCGGTCACCCGGGCTTGCCCCGCGCGCCAACCCGGCCACGAGGAGCGCCGCGGAGGCGACTCCCATGACGCCAGCGAGGAGCACGAAGGGCCGCGAGACGTCGAAGGTGCGCCGTCGCCGCTGGTGGTACAGCGCGACCAGCTGACCGGCGAACGCGCCCTGACCGGCGAGGATTCCGACTGCCCCGAGCTGGGGAAACGGCGCACCGAGCCCCAGCGCGAAGCCGAGGGCGACCAGCCATGCGCCGACCGCCGCCAGGGGCAGGGCGACCCAGGTCAGCGGCGACCAGAGCCGCTCCTTGGCCAGGGTGAACATCCCAACCAGCCGGTAGGCCACGCCCGGCAGCAGGACCCCGATCCAGCCGGCGAGCATGAGGGTGACGTGCGCGGCCAGCAGCCGGCCGGTCATCCCGCCGAGCAGTCCCGTCGCCAGGTTGATGGCCAGGAGGACCCCCAGCACCACCCCGGCGCCCAGGCTGACCAACGCCGCCGCGATGTGCCAGGCGACCAGGTCGCGGCGCGGCGCGCGACGCACGGTCACGCCAAGGACGACGACGTAGACGCCGAAGCCGGCCAGCAGGAGGGTCGCGCCGCTCGCGACGGCCGGCAGCCAGAAGGTGAAGAGCCCGGGCACGAACAGCCCCACCCCGGCCAGCAGCAGCCAGAACGAGACGCGCCCGGCGGCCGGCGCGGCGAGGGGCGTCTGGAGCACGACCGGCACGAGCTGGTAGCTCGCTCCGACCACCATCACAGCCACCACGCCGAGGGTGTTGAGGTGGAGGAACGCGAGCAGGCGCGGATCGGCCGTGCTGCCGAGGAGCAGCGGCAGGCCGACGGGCGCGGCCAGCGCCACGACCAGGAGCGCGAGCATGGACACCAGCATGAACCGCGCGGGCAGGTCGATGGCGGGCGCGCTCGCCGGGCCGACTGCGCGTGGCCCCGCAGACGTGGTCCGGTCGGCGGGGGCGGTCACTCGGCGCTCCCCGCGCGGTCGTCGCCGGATGCGGGCTTCGCGATCAGGAGCTCGACGCGGCCGGGTCCGACCTCACGCGTCTCGTGCTGGTAGCCGAGCACGTCCAGCCGCGGGTAGAGGTGCATCGGACGGCGGATGTGGTGTACCAGCAGCGTCGCGCCGGCCGGCAGTCTCTCGAGTTCCTCGAGGATCCGGATCATCGGCTCGGGCGGCACCAGGTCGGCGACGTCGATGGTGACGGTCGCGTCGGGTGACTGCCAGGATCGACCGGTGTCGTGTTCGGCCGCGACGGGAGCGGATACGCGGCTGCCGCTCGGCGACCGGCGCGCACCGGCGTTGAAGAAGCGGATCTCCCAGTGCTCGGGACCGCGCTGCTCCGCCCAGTGGGCGAACCCGCGTCCCTCGAGGACGTCGTAGAGCGGCGCCGGCTCGAAGGTATTGACGAGCAGGAAGGTGCTGCCCGGCGGTGTCCGGCGGGCGGCGGCCATGATCGCGGCAAAGGGCTCCTCGCCGGACTGCTGGAATGGACGCACGTCGAGCGTCTCGGCGAGCGGCACGGTCGCGACCCATGGCGGAGCGGCGCCAGCCGGCTCGGGGGTGCCAGGGGCTCGCTCATTTGGGGCCGGGATGCTCAGCCCGGCCGCGCGGTTCAGGACCTGTACGAGCACCTCGGGCGACATGCCGGCGATCTCCGCCGCCTGAGCCACGGTTACGAGCCGGCTCTGCACGCGGCGCGCGATCGGGTTACGCAGCATGCGGAAGGTGGGGCTGAGACCGACGAGCTCGTCGAGCAGCGCCGGGTAGCGCGCGATGACCTGGCTCACCTTCCAGTCCGGCGCGATGGGCCGCGCCGCGGTCGTCGCCTCGTCGGTAGGCATCGGCATCGGCTCTGCTTTCCCTGTGGCGGCGGGCGCCGCCCTCAAAACCAGCCCAGCTCGCGCCGCCCGGCCGCGGAGATCATCTCCGGCCGCCATGGCGGGTCCCACACCAGCGCGACGCGGACCGCGCCCACCCCGGGGACGAGCATCCGCACCGCCTGGTCGACGGCATCGGCCAGCATGTCGTGCAGCGGGCAGCCCGGCGTCGTCAGCGTCATCGTGACGGTCACGTCCCTGCCGTCCACCGCGACGTCGTAGACCAGCCCGAGGTCGACGACGTTGACGCCGAGCTCAGGGTCCTCGACCTCGTACAGCGCGGCGCGCACCGTCACCGCGTTCACCAGCAGCCCCGTCACCGATCACCCCCGCTCTCCCGCGCGGCCCATACCGAGCGGGTCACGTGCTCGCGTCTCGCCCGGCGCTACCCCTTCTGGAAGTACTCGCGGTTGATGCGCAGGAACTCGCTCCACTGCTCGGGCAGGTCGTCCTCGAAGAAGATGGCCTCGACGGGGCAGACCTCGGCGCAGACGCCACAGTCGATGCACTCGTCCGGGTCGATGAAGTACATGTCGCTCGCGTCGTCGGTGTGGATGCAGTCGACGGGGCAGACCTCGACGCAGGAGCCATCCTTGACGCCGATACAGGGCTGCGCGATCACGTAGGTCACGGGCTCACCTCTCGTCGTTCAGCTGATCCAGCGTGGCCGTCGCCGGCCGCTCAGGCCCGGCAGGCCCGCCCGAGATCCACGAGGACGGCGCCGACGGGCTGGCGGTAGACCGCGCAGGCGTCGGCGATCGTCTCGAAGCGCGCCAGCGGGCAGCCGACACAGTGCATCCGGCGCGCGACGAAGACCGACGCCGCGTGCGGGAAGTACTCGAGGAGCGCCGCAACGGTGGTGTCGGCACGGATCACCGGTGCAGACTGGGCCGACATGATGGCCTCCTCGGGCTGGCACCCGGGCTCCGCCCCCCGGGCACACGACCACGGTGAGGATGGCACGGGCGCCCGCGGCGGTCTTTGCGCTGGCACAAAGAGGGGGTCAGTCGGGCTCGGGCGGGACGATGTCGTCGGCGATGGCCACGAGGTCATGGGGCCGGAGGATGGTGACGCGCTCGCGGCCGGCGGCGATGAGTCCTCGCTGATCCCAGCCGCTGAGCGTGCGGCTGGCGGTGCTGAGGGTGGTGCCGGCGAGGTCGGCGAGGTCCTGGCGCGACAGGGGCAGGTCGATCCGGATGCCCTCCGACGTCTTCACGCCGGCCCGGTCCGCCAGGCGCAGCAGCGTGTTGGCGATGCGCCGCTCAACCCGCTGCGTCTGCAGCTCCTCGATGCGCCGCTCGGCAAGCCGCAACCGCTCCGCGAGCTGGTGGATGACCGCCTGCGCGAAGTCGGGGTAGGCGGCGGTGAGGGCGGTGAAGGTCCGTGCCGGCAGACGCAGCACGACCGCGTCGTCGAGGGCGACGGCGCTGGCCGGGTACCGCGCCTCGCCCCAGCCTCCCGCGCCGCCGAAGAGCTCGCCCGGCTGGATCATGCGGAGGATGACCTCCTGGCCGGCCTCGGTCTCGCGGATGACCTTGATCCGTCCAGCAGCGAGCAGGTTGACGGCCTCGGCCGGGGTACCGGCCAGGAAGACGAAGGCGCCGTCCGGGAAGCGGCGCGCCTGGACCTGGGCCGCAACGGCGGCGAGGGTGCCGGCCGTGAGATCGCGAAAGAGCGGCGCGCTCGCGAGGAACGCCCGCCGCCGTTCCGCCGACCACGCGGCGTCGGAGACGTTGTCGGTCGCCATGGTCGTGATCGCACTCCAGCCGGGCAAGCCACGCGGGATAGCCGGATCGCCCGCTCCCGCGCGGCGGCAGTATACGGCGGCGGACGGCGGATTGCCGTCGGCGGCGCCCAGGTGCGCGGCCTCGCTCCCGGTTACCTCAGGCGCTCGCGCCGGCGATACGGTCCCGGTCAACCAGGTTGACGGGCGCCGCCGCCTGTAGCTGGCGGCAGCGATCGCGGAGCGCGTGCTCGGCATCGGCCTCGGTGCGCCCGGTGCCGACGAGGAGGCGATGGTCGCTGGTGCCGTCAGCCTTGACCAGCGCGGTGACGCCCACGGCCACCCACTGGGTCGGCGCGGGCTGGCTCGTGAAGGAGCGGCAGCGATCGGTCTCCTCGGTCACTGGGTCACGCGCCGGGTGTGATTCCCGGCCGCGGAGCGGTTCGACGGGCATCGTGCCTCCTGTCACCCACAGCGACGAGCGCTGGCTGCTCAGCCGATGATCGCCGATGCGATGCACGCAGGTCTTTGTGCTGCGGCAAAGAGGCGGTGACTCGCGGAATCTCGCTGGAGTCCACGGCTCGAGCGGCGGCCGATCGGCTCTCCGCGGGCGGGCAGCCCGGGGATGGCGCCGCGGGGCAGTCGAGGGACGAGGCGGAGTCGACGACGCGTACCCGGGAACGTGAGCGCGGCTGCCCGAACGACGATGACGACTCCCGATCACCGCCGGCAGATGTGCCGGCGAGAGCAGACGGCAGGGCACCGGCACCTCACGCTGCCGTGGCACCCCGGCGCACGCGCCGCACTCGGCATCGGTGCGTCGCCAGTGATCGGGCGAGGTCGTGCCGACGACGGGATCGGCACCGGCGTCGACGACGGCCTCAGGGTGTCGCCGATGGGCCGAGTGCGCGGGCGACCTCCGTCTCGAGCGTGGCAGCCGGGAGCCAGCCATCGTGCGACCAGACCACCCTGCCGTGGTCGACCAGGGCGATCCAGGGGATGTCCTGCACGCCGTAGGCGTCGGCGACGCGCCCCGTCTGATCCATCACGACGGGGTAGGACAACGCCGGTGACAGCCCGCGCACGGCCGCCTGGGCAGCGGCGAGCGACGGTTCGGTGGACATAACGTCGACGGCCGTGACCGGTGGGACCCGGCCGCCCCGAGCCGCGGCGGCGTAGGCGTCGAGGTTGGTGAGGTTCGCCCCAAGATCGGGCGCCCAGCTCGCGAAGAAAACGACGAGCCGCGCCGAGGTGCCGCCCAGCGGAGCCGAGGTCCCGTCGACCAGGCCGGGCAGGGTTACCGGGTCCGCCGGGGAGTTGACCGGGCCGCCGGCCGCGCCGGCCAGGGACGCTACGGACGGGTGCCCGGGGAGCGTCCTGGCGATCGCGGCGGCGAGCGGCGCGGCCTCCAGCGGGACGACGCCGTAGGCCGTGCTGGTGAGGTAGAGGGAGCGCTCGTTCCCGTGCGGCCCGATGAGGAAGACGGCCGGCGTGTGGTCGATGGAGCCGTTCACGATCTGCACGTCGAGGTTGTAGGCCTTCCAGACCTGCTCGAGCTGCGCCCGGGAGCCGGTCAGGAACAGCCAGTCGTTGAGCATGCCGTGCTGGACAGAGAAGGCCTTCACGTCGGCGACCGCCGTGTGGTCCGGGTTCGCGTTCACGGCCAGGAGGACGACGTTGGAGCCGGCCGGTCCCAGCGCCTGCTTCGCCGCGCGCATCACCTGGGCGGTCAGCGGACAGATCGTGGTGCACTGGTCGTCGTCGAACGAGAGGACGACGGCCTTGCCGCGAAAGTCGTGGAGGGAGACCGTGTGGCCGAACTGATCCACGAGGGTGAAGTCCGGCGCGGGCGTGTCGCCGAGGGAGGTTCCGGCGTCGACGCTCTGCACCTCGGCCGCGGTGTAGGGCTTCAGCGAGACGGCGGCCGGACCGCTCCCGTCCGCATTGGCCTGGGCAGAGTTACTGAATGGGCGTGGGAGCACTCCGGCAACGGCAAGCGCCACCAGCAGGAGGACGACGACCGCACCGGATGCGATGAGCACCCAGCGGAACGGACCGTAGCGCGACATCAAAGTCTCCTCAGAGCACCACGAGGGACGGGCACCGGGCCGTGCCGGTTGACCCGGACCGGGCTGTGACGTCGACGAGGGTACTCCCGGCAGGCCAAAACGACCACCCGGAGCCGGGTAGCCATGCGGTGACCGGTGAACGTGTCGGCCAGGGTCTGAAAAGGGAGTGCGTCACTCGCTTCGGGAGACGTTGTCCAGGGTGACCGGAGACTGCCGTGGTCGATGATGGGCAAACCACCGGACGCGGCCTACTCGCGCCTGCGAGCCGGCTCGACAGGAGTCGTCGAGCCGCACTGACCTCCCCCGGCACGGCGGCGGAACGAGCGGCGACGCCGGCCGCCGCAGGGACGCGCGCGGCCAGCGGCCAGCCAGTCGCGCGGGGCGGAGGCGCGGCGTCGGCCTCTCCGGCGCGTGCCTCCGCCAGGAACGGGTGCGACTCACGATGCCGGGGGGCGCAGCGGCTTCAGCCGAGGAGGCAGGCCGGAGGAGCGCCGGTCCGAGCCTCGAGCGGTCGCGAGACGTCCGCCGGGAACCGGGGCGGCGGGTCGACCGATCGGGGCGCGGCGGCGGGGCAGCCGCGTGAGCGCCGCACGCAGGAGTCCGTGCAGGCGCGAGGGCCGCGTGGCCGCGATCGGCTGGGCCAGCTGGATCTTCGTGAACCGCGCCGGTTGACGTCGCTCCATCACGCTACCCCTTCCCGTGCAGGTGCCGCTCCATGTGTCCATGAGGCACAGTATACCTGAAACGGCGTACGTACGCACGTAACAAAGGGGAGTAGAGGACCGCCGGAGGCGCCGGGACGGGAACAACAGCGAACCGGGCCCGCGGAGCGGGCCCGGTCGATGCACGTGTCCGGTGTGGACCTACCCGCCGATGCGGCGAGCGGTGTAGAAGCGCGGCCCCCAGTACGAGTCCCAGACGCCGGAGACGGCCACGCCGACGCTCGGGTTCTCGGCGCTGATGAACTGGCCGTTGCCGATGTAGATCCCGTCGTGCGACAGCCCCGGCTGGTACGTGTTCTGGAAGAAGACGATGTCGCCCGGCTGCAGGTTGTTGGCGCTCACGTACGAGCCACTCGCCACCTGCGAGGCCATGTCGCGCGGGAAGCCGCCGCCCAGCACCTGGTTCATCACGTAGTAGACGAACCCGGAGCAGTCGAAGCCGGACGGCGTCGTGCCGCCCCAGACGTACGGCGATCCGGCGTACTTCATGGCCTCGGCCACGATGCGCTGGCCGATCGGGCTGAGGGCCGGCGCCGCCGCGGCGGTCACCGGGGCCGGCGGCTTGGGGGCCGGAGCCGGGGCGGGTGCGGGCGTGGCCGCGACCGTCTTGTGCTGCACCGTCGCGGTGGTGGTCGATGCCGGCCGCACCGTTGTGCCGCCGCCGCTGGCCGGAGCCTTTCCACCCGGGACCACGAGCTTCTGGCCGACCAGGATAAGGCTCGCGTTGGTCAGGTTGTTGGCCTGGACGATCACGCTGGAGTTGACGCCGTAGGCCGCGGCCAGACTGCCGACCGTGTCGCCGGCCTTGACGGTCACGGTGATGCCCGCGGGTGCGGCAGCCGGAGGCTGCACCGACGCGAACTGCGCGCGCGCGCCCGGAATCGAGAGCTTCTGGCCGGCGAGGATCAGGTTGCCGTTCCCGAGGTTGTTCGCCTGGGCAATGCTGGAAGCGCTGACACCGTACTGCGCGGCCAGGCTGCCGACCGTGTCGCCGGCCTTGACCGTGATCGTGATCCCGGGCGCCGCGGCCGCGGGCTGGGCCGGGGCGGTCTGGACCCGCACTCCCGGAATCGAGAGCTGCTGGCCGACGAGGATCAAGTTCGAGTTGGCGAGCTGGTTCGCGCTGACGATGCTCGCGCTGCTCACGCCGTACTGGGCGGACAGGTTGTTGACCGTGTCGCCGGCTTTGACCGTGACGGTGATGGTCTTGGTGACCGGCGGGATGGTCAGCTGCTGCCCCGGCAGGATCAGGTTGGGGTTGGCCAGGTTGTTGGCGTCGACGATGGCCTGGGTGGTGACGCCGAAGCGTGCCGCGATAGCGTGCACGTTGTCGCCGGCCACGACGGTGTAACTGGTAGAGCCGGACGGCGACGTGCTGGTGGCGGGACTCTGCGGCGCGGCCGTGATCACCTGGTGGCTGCCGGTGCCCGACGCGGTCACGGGAGCGGGGGCCGCCGCGGCGACGCCGGTGCCGAGGATGCCGCTGGTGGCGACGGCGGCAACGGTGGTCGCCACGGCCACCGACTGCGCCAGGGCGCGGCC
>DASSZN010000049.1:0-11707 GCA_035702805.1 Thermomicrobiaceae bacterium
CCCCGCATCTCGCAGCCGCGCGATAGCGGCGGCGTCGTAGCCCAGGTCGCGCAATACCTCGTCGGTGTGCTCACCGAGCAGCGGCGGCACGCGCCGCACGCCTCCCGGCGTCTCGCTCAGCTTGACCGGCAGGCCGAGCAGTCGCACCGTCCCCATCGTCGGGTGGGGCCGCTCGACGACCATCTCGCGGTGGCGCACCTGCGGGTGGTCGAGCGCCTGGCCGACGCTGTAGATCGGGCCGCAGGGGATGCCGGCCTGGTTGAGGATGACCTCCCACTCGTCGGCGGTGTGCACCTGCAGCTTCTCGCTGATCAGGTCCTCGAGCAGCAGCCGGTTGGCGTGGCGCGCGCCGTTGGTGGCGAAGCGCGGGTCGTCGAGCCACTCCTCGGTCCCCAGCACCTCACACAGCTTGCGCCAGCGCTTGTCCCCCGTACCGCCCACGGTGAGGTAGCCGTCGCTGGCCCGGAAGACGCCGTAGGGCGCGTTGATGGGGTGGTGGTTGCCGGCCGGGGGCGGCACGCCCGCGCCGTTCAGGTAGCGCGTGGCCTGGAAGGCCAGCATGCCGACCATGCCCTCGAGGAGCGAGGTGTTGACCTCCTGGCCGCGCCCGGTGCGCTCGCGGGCCTGCAGCGCGGCGAGCACCCCGTAGGCGCCAAACAGCCCGGTGAGCAGGTCCGCGATCGGGATACCGACCCGCACCGGCGGCTGGCCCTCGAAGCCGGTCACGCTCATCAGCCCGGAGAAGCCCTGGATGATCTGGTCGAGCCCGGGCCGGTCGGCAAAGGGGCCGTCGACGCCGAAGCCGGAGATCGAGCAGTAGATGATGCGCGGGTTGGTCGCCGAGACGCGGGCATAGCCGACGTTGAGCGCGTCCATCACGCCGGGACGGAAGTTCTCGACCACCACGTCGGCGGTGTCGGCGAGGCGCCGGAAGACCTCCTGACCCTCGGGCACCTTCAGGTTGAGGGCGATCGAGCGCTTGTTGCGGTTGGCCGAGAGGAAGAAGGCACTCTCGCCGTCGAAGAAGGGCGGACCGGAGACGCGCCCCTCGTCGCCGTGGTCGGGGTTCTCGACCTTGATCACGTCGGCGCCGAGGTCGCCGAGGAACATCGCCGCGGTCGGCCCGGCCAGGTGCCGCCCAAGGTCCAGCACCCGCACGCCCTCAAGCGGCATCACCGCGGGTGTCTCGTCGGCCATCGACTGCCTCCGTCCTCGTGTCCTGCCAGTGCCGGGTCGGCTAGCGATCCGCCTGCGGCGCCAGGCGGGCGATCTTCGGCGCCTGCCCGCGACGGTAGACCATGACCGTGCGGGTGAAGGTGATGACGACCACCCCGTCCTGGTTGTAGCCGGTGGTCCTGACGGTGACGATGCCCACGTTCAGGCGCGAGCGCGACTCTCGCGTGGCCAGCACCTCGGACTGGGAGTAGATGGTGTCCCCCTCGAAGACGGGCGCCGGCAGGCGCACCTCGTCCCAGCCCAGGTTGGCCATCACGTTCTGGGAGATGTCGGTCACGCTCTGCCCGGTGACGAGCGCCAAGGTGAAGGTCGAGTCGACCAGGGGCTTGCCGAACTCGGTCTGAGCGGCGTAGTGGTGGTCGAAGTGGATCGGCGCGGTGTTCTGGGTGAGCAGGGTGAACCAGATGTTGTCGGTGGTGGTGACGGTACGCCCGAGCGGGTGCTGATAGACGTCGCCGACCTCGAAGTCCTCGAAGAACCGCCCGGTCCAGCCCGCCTTCTCCGCCATCTCTTCCCTCCCCATCCAGGGCCGGCGCGGCCGAACGGCCAGGGTCCGCCGCGCTCGGTCCATGGTATCAAGTCACGAGCGATTGCGGACCGTCGAGTGCCGAGCATGCGGGGCTCGCGCGGCCGGCCGCGAGGGAGGATGGCAGCATGGCGATGTTCCTGGTGTTTCAACGCCGCTCGGGTCCCGCGTATGTCGCCTCGCGCCCGATGGAGGGTCAGTCCGGCTGGGAGGCGCACGCGGCCTATATGGACGGGTTGGTCGAGGACGGCGTGGTCGTGCTGGGCGGACCGCTGGCCGACGAGCACCGGGTGGTGCTGGTCATCGAGGCCGAGTCGGCGGACGCCGTGCGCGCGGCGCTCGCCCGGGACCCGTGGGCGGAGACCCACCTGAGCCTCGACGCGATCGAGCCGTGGACGATCCGGCTCGACGGACGCAGGCGCTAGACGGCGCTCAGGCACTTGACCATGATCAAGCAGGGGTTGCCCGGCCAGATGTCGGGTAGCTCCTCCAGCGGCGCAAAGCCACGCGCGCGGTAGAAGGCGCGCGTGCGTGCGTAGTGAGTGCTCGGGTGGGACGGCCCCAGCGTCTTCACCTGTAGGTACCGGCGACCCTCCGCGCGGAGTGTGTCCTCCGCCCACCGCACCAGCGCGGTGCCAGCGCCGCGCCCGTGGAACTCCGGGCGGATTCCCAGGACGTAGATCTCGCCGCTGTCGGCGAAGTGACGCTTCAAGGTCAGGAAGCCGAGCACCCGGTCGTCGCCAACGGCGAGGCAGGTCGAGAGCGCCGGAATCTCCGAGGCGTAGTGCTGGATGGACGCCTCGATGCCGAACCAGTCGGGCAGCGCGCGCAGAATGGCGACGCACGCTGGAGCATCCTCGGGACGCGCGAGACGGAGGTCGACGCCTCCGGTCAAAGTCTTCACGCGCGCCTCCTAGACGGCTCCGTCCGCGCGCAGCCCGGCCACCCGGCCCGCGTCGTAACCGAGGTCCTCCAGGATGGCCGCCGTCTGCTCGCCGAGGGCGGGGATCGGGCCCATCGCGTAGTCGACGCCGTCCATGACGACCGGCGGCAGCAGCGCCCGCAACGGGCCGACCGGCGAGTCGACCTCACGCCAGCGATCGCGCGCGGCGAGCTGCGGGTGGTCGATGAACTCCTGGACCGAGCGCATGCGCGCGTTGGCGATCCGCGCCTGCTCCAGCCGGGCCACGACCTCGTCGGCGGTCAGCGTCGAGAAGACCCCGTCGATGATCGCGTGCAGCGCCTCGCGGTGGGTCACCCGGTCGCCGGCCGAGCCGAAGCGCGAGTCGGCCGCGACCTCGGGGCGACGCAGCACGACCTCGCAGAAGCGCGCCCACTCCCGCTCGTTCTGGACGCCGAGGTTGACCGTGGCGCCGTCGCCGGTGGCGAAGGGGCCGTAGGGGGCGATGCTCGCGTGGCTGGCGCCCGCCCGCGGCGGCTGCCGGCCGGTGTAGGCCGTGACGTAGGCCGGGTGGCTCATCCACTCGCCGAGCGACTCGAAGAGGGACACCTCGAGCGTGGCGCCCTCGCCGGTCCGCTCCCGCCGGTAGAGTGCGGTCAGGATGCCGGAGAAGGCGTACATGCCGGCCGAGATGTCGGCCGCCGAGATGCCGGCCTTGGACGGCGTGTCCGGCGTGCCGGTGACCGAGACCAGGCCCGTCTCGCACTGGATGAGCAGGTCGTAGGCCTTCTTGTCGCGGTAGGGGCCGGACGCGCCGTAGCCCGAGATCTCGCAGGAGATCAGGCGCGGGTAGCGCTCGCGCAGGACGGCGGCGCCGAAGCCGAGCCGCTCGACCGCGCCGGGCGCCAGGTTGTGGACGAAGACATCGGCGCGCGCCAGCAACTCCTCGAGGATGCGCACCCCCGCGGGGTGCTTGACGTTCAGCGTCAGCGACTCCTTGGAGCGGTTGAGCCACACGAAGTAGGCAGCCAGGCCCTTGACCGCCCGGTCGTAGCCGCGGGCAAAGTCGCCGGAGCCGGACCGCTCGATCTTGATCACGCGAGCGCCCAGATCGGCCAACTGCCGCGTGGCGAAAGGCGCCGCGACGGCCTGCTCCAGCGCGACGACGGTGATCCCCTCCAGCGGCAGCATCAGAAGGACCTCGGCAAACCGAGCACGTGCTCGCCGACGTAGGAGAGGATCAGGTTGGTCGAGATCGGCGCCACCTGATAGAGGCGCGTCTCGCGGAACTTGCGCTCGACGTCGTACTCCGAGGCGAAGCCGTAGCCGCCGTGGGTCTGGACGGCGACGTTGGCGGCCTCCCAGGAGGCGTCGGCGGCGAGGAGCTTTGCCATGTTGGCCTCGGCGCCGCAGGGCTGGCCGTCGTCGAAGAGACGGGCCGCCTCGAAGCGCATCAGATCGGCCGAGCGGAGATGGATGTAGGACTGGGCGATCGGGAACTGGACGCCCTGGTTCTGCCCGATCGGCCGGTCGAAGATGACCCGCTCCTTCGCGTAGCCGGTCGAGCGGTCGACGAACCAGTAGCCGTCGCCGATGCACTCCGCGGCGATCAGGATGCGCTCCGCGTTCATGCCGTCCAGGATGTAGCGGAAGCCGCGCCCCTCCTCGCCGATCAGGTTTTCGGCCGGCACCTCGAGGTTGTCGAAGAAGAGGGCATTGGTGTCGTGGTTCATCATGGCGTGGATCGGCCGCACCTCGAGGCCGTGACCGACGGCGTCGCGCAGGTCCACGAGGAACACCGACAGCCCCTCGGACTTGCGCTGGACCTGGTCGCGCGGGGTGGTGCGGGCGAGCAGGATCATCAGGTCGGAGTGGGGGACGCGCGAGATGAAGACCTTCTGGCCGTTGACCACGTAGCGGTCGCCGTGGCGGACGGCGGTGGTCTTGATCTTCGTGGTGTCGGTGCCGGCGTCGGGCTCGGTCACGCCGAAGGCCTGCAGGCGGAGCTCGCCGCTGGCGATCCGCGGCAGGTACGCCCGCTTCTGCGCCTCGGAGCCGTGCCGCAGGAGCGTCCCCATGGTGTACATCTGGGCGTGGCAGGCGCCGGCGTTGCCGCCCGAGTGGTTGACCTCCTCCAGGATGATCGACGCCTCGGTCACGCCGAACCCCAGCCCGCCGTACTCCTCGGGGATCAGGGCGGAGAGGAAGCTCGCCGCGGTCATCGCCCGGACGAACTCCTCGGGGTAGGCGCGCTCCTCGTCCAGCTTCCGCCAGTAAGCGTCCGGAAAGCGCGCGCAGAGTTCACGCACCGCCCGCCGCAGGTCCCGATGCAGCTCGCTCTCGTTCACGGTCGACCCGTCCCTCGTCGCGTAGCCGCGGATGCCCGCCGCGCGGGCTCCGGGCGACCTCCGCCGACCGTGACTATAACCCAACGCCAGTGAGCGGGCCGCGTCAGGCCGTCACGTCGCGGCCGCGCGCCGGAGCCTGCTCGGTGCGGTGGCGATAGGCGCCGTACCAGCGCGTGAGCGGCGTCGCGGTGACGGCGTGGACGACGACGGAGCCGGCAATGAGGAGCGTGGCGATCGTCCAGACCTGCTGCAGGCCGGTGATCCGCAGCGCGAACGCGACGTAGAAGAGGGCACCCACGCCGATCGGACCGAACCAACCGACAAAGGCCGCGTCGACCAGCCCGTGCAGCGGCGGCAGGGAGCGGCGCAAGAGGACGACGACCGGCAGCCGACGCAGGACGAGGACGGCCAGCACCAGCACCGGGGCACGTCAGCCCAGCCGATCCCAGGCATGCCAGGGCAGCACCGTCCCCAGCACCATGAAGACGGGCAGCAGGAGCAGCCGGTCGAGCGGGATGACCCACGTCATGATCATGACCAGCGTGAGCAGGAGGGAGAGCGACCGCCAGTGGCGGCTCAGCACGGTGCGGGACAGGCGCAGCGCGGAGCTCATCAGGCCGACGGCCAGGGTCAGGCGGGCAACCTCCTCGACGATGAGCGACTGAATGCCCCAGCGGTGTAGGTTGAGCACGTTCAAGGCGGACGGACCGATCAGGACGCCGAGCAGCAGCGCCGCGAGGACCTCGGACAGGGCGTGCTTGCGGACGAACCGCGACACGAGTCCGAACGACAGGACGGCACCGCCGACCAGGACCAGGGCCTCGTTCAGGTGAGTCATCAAAGCCGCCAGGGGCGCTGCCTCATCGCGCCATCACGGTCGTCCTCCCCTATCCGGCCGCCGAGCACCGGCACGCCAGCATCGGCCAGCAACGGCCGCCGATGCTGGCCCGTCGCACGTCCCGAGCCGGAGACGGCGCCCACCGGGGAGAGAACCCGCACGGCGAGGCTGAAGAAGCCCTTGACAGCGGGCACGGCATGGTGCATTGTTTGGCTACTCGCGTGCGAGCGCGCACGAGGACGATGGTGGTCTGCCGCGACCGCGGACCAGATCGATCGCCATCGGGAAGGGGTACGGGGTGTCGACGACGGCCGTCCGATTCAGGCGCAGGCAGCGTTTCGCGATGCTCAGGTGTGAGCACCGGACCCTGGCCTGTGGCACTGATACGGATGGACGACGCCGATGCAGACCCGAACCGCCAAGTTCGCCAAGTTTGATCTCCTCACCGACGACGATCTGAGCCCCCATCAAGCTGTCAAGCTGATCGAGCGTGCCGCCGACCTGAAGGCGCAGCGCGCGGCCGGCGAGTTCCACGATCACCTCCTGCGGGGCAAGACCCTGGCGATGATCTTCGAGAAGAACTCGACGCGGACCCGCGTCGCCTTCGAGGCGGGCATGGCGCAGCTCGGCGGGCACGCCCTGTACCTGTCCAAGAACGACCTGCAGCTCGGGCGCGGTGAGTCGGTGGGCGACACCGGCGCCGTCCTGTCGCGCTACGTCGACGGCATCATGGCACGCGTCTTCAAGCACGACGACGTGGTGGCGCTGGCCAAGTCGTCCACGGTACCGGTCATCAACGGGCTGTCGGATTTGGCGCACCCCACCCAGGGGCTGGCGGACATGCTGACGGTCAAGGAGCAGCTCGGGGGCTGGAGCGGCCACAAGCTGACCTATGTCGGCTGCGCCAACAACATGGCGCACTCGCTGGCACTGGCCGGCGCGCTGGTCGGGCTCGACGTCTGCATCGCCACGCCGGCCGCCTGCCAGCCCGATCCGACGATCATCCAGCGGGCGATGGCCATCGGCATCATGACCGGGGCCACCATCTCGGTCGTCGACGACCCGCGCGAGGGCGTCTACGGCGCCGACGCGGTCTACACCGACGTCTGGGTCAGCATGGGCCAGTCGCTCAGCCCGGCGCAGCTCGCCTCCCTCGAGCACTTCCAGGTCAACGACGGGCTGATGGAGTACGCGCACCCCGACGCCGTCTTCATGCACTGCCTGCCGATGTACCGCGGCCAGGAGGCAACCGCCGAGATCGCCGACGGTCCCTCGTCGGTGATCTTCGACCAGGCCGAGAATCGGCTGCACATGCACAAGGCGCTCATGGTCGAGATGATGAGCGACCACGTCGACAGCGTGCTGCGCTAGACCCGACTTCCTCCACGATCCACGACCACTCGCGGGCGGGTTCATCCCGCCCGATTACGATTCCGGCGTAACGTCAAGTCCCGTCAGGTCTCGCCGCCGGTACGCAGGCGCCAGCGATAGCGCGGCGCGTGGACGAGCAGCAGCGTCGCGGACAGCAGCGTCAGGCCACCGTTGACCACGAGCGCGGCGGGCGCCCCGAGCGCCCCGACCAGCGCCCCGGTCTCGAGGTAGCCTGCCGGCGCCGACCCGACGCTGAAGACCCAGATCCCGGCGGCGCGCCCGCGCTGCTCGTCCGGCACCGCCAGCTGGAGCAGCGTCTGCTGCAGGAGGTCGAACGCCGCGGCGCAGATCCCGGTCAGCAGCAGTACCGCCGCCGCCAGCGCCACCGTCCGCGTGGTCGACAGCACGATCAGCGAGGCGCCGTAGATCAGGAAGATCGCCCCGAGCAGCGACTCGCGCGGCACGCGGTCCGCCAGCGCCAGCAGCAGCAGGAGCGATACCGTCCCGCCGATCGACAGCGCGCCGTTGAGGGTGCCGAGGGCGGTGGGGCCAGCACGCAGCACGTCGCGGACGAAGACCGGCAGGGCGCTGGAGTGGGAGAAGGCGAAGACCTCGCAGGCGATCCCCGAGATCGCCAGCACCCGTACCCGCGGCTCGCCCAGGATGAGACGCGCGGCGTCGCCGAACGCGGCGCGGAAGGGCGCGTGCCCCACCACCAGGCGCGCCCGCCGCGCCAGCCTGAGCGCGAGGATCGGCACGGCGCTGAGCGCCGAGACCGCGGCGATGGCGTAGTAGGCGTGAGACACGCCGACCAGCGGGATCAACAGGCCGGCGCCGATCGCCCCGACCGCGCCGAAGCCGCGCGACGCCAGCGCGTTGAGGGTCATGGCGTTGGGAGCGGCTTCCCGCGAGGTGACGTCGACGACGAGGGCCTGGCGCGCCGGGGAGTCGACCGTCTGCAGGCAGCCGGCCGCGAACCCGATGATCACGACGGTCCAGACGCGGATCGTGCCGGCCGCGACCAGCCAGCCGGCGACGGCCATGATCGCGCACCCGGCCACGGCAACCGCCAGCAGCAGCCGCCGCCGGTCCACCCGGTCGGCGAGCGTGCCGGCAGCCAGGCCGAAGACCAGCCCCGACGACGAGCGCGCGGCGAAGACGAGCCCGACCGCGAGCGCGCCGCCGCCGAGCTGGAGCACCAGCCAGGCCGTGGTGGTGCGCTCCATCAGCTGCGCGGCGGTCCTGAGGCCACTGGATACCCACAGCCGCCGGAACGCGGCCGACCGGAGCGGCGTCACTCGACCCCCATCCCTGCCCGGGGCGCCGCGGCACGCCCGCCCGAGTCCGGCCCGTGGCGGCCGGGCCACGGCAAGCGCGGCCGCGGACCGATGCTAGGGAGCGGGCCGGGGGCTGTCAATCGCGAGGGACACGGCGTGGGGCCCTCCGGTACTGTCCGGAGGGCCCGCAGACACTGGCACCGACTTTGCACCCCGACGCTGACCAGCGCGTGGGGACCGGTCCGCCGACCGGCCGCGACCCGGCGCGGAAAGGAGCCGGCATGACCAGCCCATCGCTCGGGTCCGAGGACACGATCGAGCAGACCGGGCCGATCCCGGCCGGGATCGGAGACCTGCCCGTCTCCCGGTACGACGCGATCGACGCGGACGCGATCCGGGTCCACACGGTCATCGAGGAAGTGCCTGGCCACCTCGAGGTCTCGCAGGAGCACGACGAGGTGATCGTCCGCCACGTGCCGGTCGGGCGCGAGGTCGCGGAGCGCGCGGCGCCGCGCGAGGAGGGCGACACCCTGATCGTGCCGGTCTACGCGGAGCAGCTGGTGGTCTCGCGCCGGATCGTCCTGGTGGAGCAGCTACGCATCAGACGACGGCGGACGGCGCAGTGCCGGTTGATCGAGGACACGCTGCAGCAGGACCGGGTCATCGTCGAGGACCCGGGCGGCACCGGCCGGGTTCGCGAGCAGTTCCCGACCGCCGAGGTCGGCACCGAGCGCCCTGCCCGCGGCATGGCGCGGGCTACCGAGGAGGGCTCGCTCGCCGAGCTGCTGCGCCGGCTGCGAGGCTAACGGGAAGGAGCACGCGGTGGAGAGACCGGGAGCCTGGACGTCACCGGACGCGACCGTCGAGCCGGCCGGCGGCGGCTGGACCGTCCGCCTGCCGCTCGGGGAGGAGACGACCAGCGTGGAGAAGCGCGCGGTCGTCTACGAGCGGGTGCGCGTCCGCCGTCCGGCGTGGCGCGCCCCGGCACCCGGACGGGGCGTGGCCTGGAGCGCGGTACCCCGGGCTCGACGGCGCGGAGGCGTGGTCCGCGCGGCGCCGCGCGACACGGCACCCGCCACCGGGCTGTCACGCGAGAGCCCGCCGCTACCGTAACCACGCTCTCCCGCCGACGACGGCGAGCCGCCTGCCGCGCAATGCGGAACGTCCCACATCCGTGACGGCACTCCAGCGGCGGCGAGGATCTCGCCGCCGGAGCACGCGTCCGGTGCCGCGCGGTCGCGCGGCCTAGGGTCACCACTTGAGCCAGCTGAGATCGATCTCCCGCCCGGCCGCCGGTGGGTCGGCGAGCGCCGGCTCACGCCACGGCGTCCCGTTCAGCAGCCGCGCGAGGACCATGCGGCCGTCCGCCGTCGGCTGGGCCGCGCCACCTATGGATTCGCGTGGCGGCTCGGGCCGCCGCTCAGCGCCGCACACGGGACACGTCCCTCGGGGATGCATCGCGTTCACCTCCTGATGATCTCCACGCCGATGATGAAGAGCATGGACCAGGAGGGGCCGGCAATGCATCGGCCCGGAGCCCGAATCTCGGGCCCGGCCTTTGTGACGCGCGCACAAACGCGGCGGCCGGTCGCTCACCGACGCCGGCCGCCGCGCACGTCCAATGGCGGCGATCGAGTCGCTCAGGCCCGTGTCATGATGTTCTGCGCGGCCTTCGCCACGATGCCGGCAAGCGCGGCCTTGACGACCGTGTTCTCGAGCGCGCCGCTCCCGAACAGCTGCGGCAACCCACCGGGCTGCTGGTGTAACTGGTTGGTGACCTGGGCCAGGAACCCCGGATCCTGCTGCTGGCCGGGCGACGCGCCCTGAGCGGCCGGAAGCTGAATGCCGCGCTGCTGTGCCTGCTGCGACAGGAACTGCGCGAACTGCGTGCGCTGCTCCGGCGACATGTTGGAGAACGCCGCCTCCGCCGCCTGGAGGTAGTCCTGGTTGGACAGCTTCGGCGCGACCTGCTGGTAGTGGTTCATCACCTCCTGGTTGGAGTAGCCCTGCTGCGGCGGGCCCTGCTGGTAGCGGCTGACGAAGTCCTGCAGCGCCGTCTTCGCCTCCGGACTGCCGGCGATGTCGCTCAGTAAGGTCATGGTGTTCTCCCGACACTCGGCTGCCGATGGTCTTCGCGGAGCGCCGCGCTCCGGCGTCCCGCCGGCCGCTCCGCCGTGCGCACGGCGGAGCGGCCGCCGTCGCGGCGATGCAACGGTCATGCCAGTGGCGTGATAGCGGTATGAGCGACCCGCGCCCATCGCGTTGAGCCAAGCGGGGCAGCGACGCAATGCCCAGCGTCGCTCGACGTCCGTAGCCGTGCCGGCCGGTACGAATGATGCATCGCTTATCGCTAAGTGCCCGGGTGCGCGTGGAGTGCCGCGTCCGCCGCCGAAGATTGGCAGATCGCATTGCCCCGAGGAACCACGTGGTGGAGTGCTGATCCGTGGGGGAGAGGGGCGCAGATGGACAGGAGGGCGCGTGGACCGCAGTCTCACCGGGAACAAGGGCAACGAGACCGTCAACACGATCCAGCACGGCTGGGACGTCGAGGACAACAACGGCAACAAGGTCGGCGACGTGGCCGAGGTGGCCGGCACCTACATCGTCGTCAGCCAGGGCTGGCTGTTCCCGACCGAGCGCTACGTCCCCCGGTCAGCGTTGCGCGAGGTACGTGACAACAAGGTCTTCCTGACCGTGTCGAAGGATGAGATCGACCAGCGGGGCTGGGACCAGCCGCCACTCACCAGCACCACCGCCCCGGCCGGCACGACCCGGGACCAGTCCGGGTCCAGCGTGAGTGCCGATCAGTTCGAGACACCCGGCAACAAGTACGCGGCGAATCAGCTGACCGTGCCGGACGAGAGCTCGAACCCAGACTGGGAGGAGGGCTCGACCGCGGGGCAGCCGACCACCGAGGAGGTGTAGCTCCGCCCCCACCGCCAGACCCTCCAGTCGGGCGAGGTGGACATCAGCAAGCACGTCGTCACCGAGCACCAGACGATGGACGTGCCGGTCAGGCATGAGGAGGTCACGGTCGAGCGGCACCGGGTGAACCCGCATCCAGCGGATCAGCCGATGGGCGGGAACGACAGCCAGGAGATCCGGGTGCCGGTGCGCGGGGAGCGCGTGACCGCGGACACCGAGCCGGTCGTGTACGAGTACGTCGAGGTCACGCGGCGGCCGGTCGAGGAGGAGCAGCAGGTCTCCGGA
>DASSZN010000145.1:0-12823 GCA_035702805.1 Thermomicrobiaceae bacterium
CCGGCCGGGTAGGCGAGGCGGCGAGGCAGCGGGCTCCGGATGGCGCGGGCGGCTCGTACGTTCACGCCACGGGATTGTAGCGGTCCCGCCCGGCCACCGGTACCGGTCGCGAGCGATCGGGGGCGTCTCGGGCGCCCGGTCGCTCCACGGAGTCGAGCCGCCCACCTCCGTGACCGCGCGGGCGGCGGTGCGCGCTAAGTGGTGCCGCGCTCGGCTCCGCCGCTCAGGGCTGGTGGCGGGTCACGTAGAAGAAGTCGCGCGAGTCGCCCCGCAGGTACTCGTGGCCGGTGCCGTACATCGTGCTCTGCAGCTTGTCGATGGCCAGGCCGCCGCCCGGTGCCGGGGAGTAGGTGAAGGCGCGCACCCAGAAGGGGTTGATGTCCAGCTGCAGCGCCGTCACCGCGCCGGCCGCTCGCAGCGCCCCGGCGAGGGTGCGGGCGCTCAGCGCGTCACCCGCCGCGTAGAGCAGGGTGCCGTTCGCGGTCAGCCCGATCCCGGAGCGCCAGGTGTAGGCCCCGCCGATCGTCTGGCCCCAGGCCGCGATGTTGTCGGTCAGGCTGGTGATCGCGCCCTGGTTGATCAGGAGCGGGCCGTTCTGGCGCCAGGCCACCAGGTCGGTGTTGGCCGAGCTGAGCGCGGGGTCGCTCCCCCACAGCCCCATCAGCACCTGGCCCTGGCGGGTGACCGCGATCGTCCCGCTCCCCGCCACCGGCGGCACGTAGACCTTGCCGTTCACCATCATGCCGAAGGCGCCGTTCGCCTCCTTGAACCCGCCGTTGAAGGCCGCCAGCAGCACGCCCGGCTGCTGGTCCGCCGCCGGGATGATCCCCGGGCCGCCGTTGCCCAGCGGCCCGCCCGGCTGGCTCGTCCCCGCCACCATCCGCAGACGCGTACCCTGCGGGTTGAACGCCAGCAGGGTGACCAGGGCGTAGGGGCGCACCGGGTCCGGACGCCAGAAGGTCTTGCTCACCAGCGGCTGCCCGGGCGTCGGGCCCGGCGTGACGACCGACCACTGCCCCTCGCCGGGAAGGGCCGGGGACACGATCGGCGCGATCGCGCCCGGCGGGGCCACTGTCGGCTGGGGAGCGCTCGCCGCCGACCCGGCTGCCGCGGACGTGGAGGAGGTCGTGGTGGCCGCCGTCGCCCGCGGGGTCGCGGCCGCGCTGGCGGCCGGAGGCGGTCCACTCGCGGTCCCGCTCGCGGCCGGCAGGCCGTTGGCGGGGCCGGCGACTTTCGTCGGCGGCGCCCAGGGAGCGGTGGGCCGGCCGATGCCCAGCTGGTAGAGCGCGCGACGCGCCCCGTCCCGCACTGCCAGGTAGCCGCCCTCGACCTGGGCGGCCGCCACCGGACCCGCCACCGCGCGGATCCCGTCGGCGAGCGCCGCCCCACCCTGGCCGTTGGCCTGGGTCAGGGCGAAGAAGGCCAGGGTGCAGGCGAGCACGGCGAGCGCGAGGCCGGCACGGCGTATCGGCCGCGCGTGGGACGCGCGCCCCGGCCGCACCCGTGGCAGTTGCTGGGTGCCGGTCGAGCGGCCGACCGCCCGCACCGGAAGGGTCGGGTACGGCGGAGTGGGCCGGCGAATGCGGCGCGGCGCGCGGCGGCGAGGTCCGTCGGCGAACGGGCGACCTGCCGGCGGGTAGCCGCCGGCGGAAACGCGGGCGGAGTCCGCGAGGCCGTCTCCCGGCGCGGCTCCGCCCGGTGTCTGAGGTGGCACCACCGATATCGTATCCTCTCCGGTCCAGCCAGGCGTGTGCGCCGGTCGTCCCCGCCGGGCGAGCACGCAAGGAGACGGCCTCCGCCGCGCGCCCCGAGCGCGGCGTCCCCGCTTCGCGGCGGCGCGTCGACGTCGACCCGCCGCCCCTGCCCACCTTGCTGGACGGGGATTAGGGTTGGATTAGGCCCGGTTGGGGTTGCGGAATCCGTGCCTGCCCGGCCGGCGCCGGACGGCGACCTCCAGACGGGACGACCGGGGACGTCGCCGCCCCCGGTCGCCGCGCGTGCTCCGCGTGCTCCGCGTGCCGCGCGTTGCTCCCGCGTTCGCCCCGCTCAGGGCTTGCGCTGGATCCTGCCCGGCCCGTTCGCCGGCTCGCCGCTCCCGGGGTTCAGGAAGAGCCGCTGGTTCCACGGCCGCTGCCAGTCGAACATCGACTGGATCGAGCCGGCCGCGGCGTCCGCCGCGCCGTTGCCGAGCGCCGGCAGGCTCCAGTTGTCTTCGATGAAGCGCACCACGCTGCTCTGGTCGATCAGCGTGTTGTCGACGTAGTTCCGCTTTGCGTACGGCGAGATGACCAGGAAGGGGAGCCGCGTCCCCAGCCCGCACTTGCCCTGCTCCGGCGCGCCGGTGGTCGTCGTCGGCACCAGCGCCGTCGAGCCGCACTGGCCCGGGTTGGTCAGCGAGTCCAGGCTCGTCTGCGAGCCGGTGATGATCGGTGCCAGCACGTGGTCGTACCAGCCGTCCGAGTCGTCCCAGGTGATGACGACCGCGGTCGATGACCAGCTCGGCAGGGACTGCAGGTGGTTGATCGTGTTGACCAGGAACGTCTGCTCGTCGAGCGGGTCCGAGTAGCCGGCGTGCCCGTCCTGGTAGGCGGGGGCCTTCAGGAAGGAGACCGCCGGCAGGTTGCCCGCGTCGGCCGCCGCCCAGAAGTCCGCCAGGTCGTACTGGTGGTTCGCCTGGTCGCTGTGGCCGACCATGGTGACCGAGGTCGGCGGCAGGTGCATCGGGTTGGCCGTCGAGGCGTAGTACTGGAACGGCTCGTGGTGGGGGATGTAGTCGGTCACGGCCGCGCCGCCGATGTTCTGGTGCGTGGACGCGCAGATCTGCGCGGTCGTCGGCGGTGTGGTGCCGTGGCCGGGAACGTAGCCGGCATCGAAGCCGCCCTGGAACCAGCCCCAGGTGACCCCGGCGGTCGTCAGTTCCTGGCCGACGTTGTTGCCGCCCATCTCGATGGTCTGGGACGGCGTGTGGTTGTCGCCGCCCATCGCGTTCGACAGGTAGGAGCAGACGTCGAAGTAGGGATCGGCGTCGCTGTAGTCCGTGCCGGGACCGGCGGCCGGCTGGCTGGCCACGGACGTCGGACCGGTCGCCGAGGTCGTGATGGTGGACGCCGCGACGTCGCCCGCGTTGTAGCCCGGCGGTGCCGCGCAGGGCGCGTCGTTGATCGTCGCGTGGGAAGGCCCGCAGATCGCCCCGTAGGTCTGGGCCGAGGTGACATTGAGCGCGCCGGGAGTCGACGGGCCGTAGGTCGTCGTGTAGGCGTTGTCGCTCATGGCGAAGCGCTGGGCGTAGTTCCAGAGCGCTGTCACCGTGTTGCCGTCGTAGTAGGCCATCGCCGCCGCGGCGCCGGCCGCGCTGCCGGACGGGACCGGCGCCGGGTTCGTCAGGTACGTGTTCTCCTGTGCCAGGCACTGCGCCACCGTCAGGTCGGCGCCCGTGTAACGAGCGTACTGATCCTCGGCGCCGTGGTCGGCGGCGAGCTGCTCGGCGGCGTAGTCATGGTTCTGGTCACAGGTCATCGCGTCCGCGGACCCGAGCAGCACCGGGTTCGAGGCGTTGCCGTTGCTGGTCAGCAGTGGGCCGGTCGGCATGCCGGCCGTGACGCCGTTGGCCAGGCCGTTGACCGAGGGCGTGCCGGGCTGCGCCGTGAACGGCGGCTCCCCGACCGGATTGGTCGCGTAGGGGTAGGTGCCGAAGTAGTGGTCGAACGAGACGTTCTCGCCGAAGATCACGACCAGGTGCTGGATCGGCGTGGTCGTCTTGCCCTGCGTCGTGTCCGCCCCGGCGATCGCCGGGACGCCGCCCGCGAGCACCAGCACCCCGAGCGCCGCCGCGCGCAGCGTCGCGCCAAGCTTGCGCGGAATCCGCATCCCTTCCACCTCCCGTACCGGACGCCCTTCCCGGACCCCCGGCGGTACACACCAAATAGCCTCGCCACCCCACGCTAGCGTGGCGGCGGGGTCCGGTCGTGAAGGGCCCGTGAAGAGTCTGTGAAGTCCAGGGAGCAGCACGACGGCGGTAGTCCCGCCGTGCGCCCGACCTGTCGGAGCACGCTCATCGCGCCCGAATGTCCATGAGCGGAACTGGAGGCGAATGGTCAGTCCGGTTGCGGTGAGCCGTCGCCCGCTGCCTCGCCGGGCCCGTCCGCGTCCACCGGATCGCGCGTCGACTCCCAGGCGCTGCCCGTATGGAAGCACCCGTTCGTCCCGGCGTCGATCTGGTGCTTGGTCAGTGCGGTAGCGTCAGCGCCATCCCGACGAGGCCGACCGCCAGAATCAACAGCCAGCCACCACCAACGACGACAAGGGCGTGAATGCGGCGCTCGCGGGCCAGCAGCCGTGCGGTGTCGAGCTCAGGGTCGTCCTGCGGCTTGCTCACTATGGTCCAGGTATCCGGCATGCGCGCGAACCATTCCGGGCTCATGTAGTCGCGCGGCGCCCGCGTGCGGCCGATGAATAGACACCAGGAACCTCGGAGCGTGCGTGGTGGCATGCTGGGGTCGATCTTTCGTCGATACATCTCGTAGTAGCGCGTGAACGCCGTGCTGTAGCGCCACCACGACCGGGCGAGGACCGCGGAGTAGATCGCGAAGCTCACCGTGAAGAACACCGCGAAGCACACCGGCAGATCCTCAGGCGTCGCCTGCCGCCGGCCCGGGTTTATCGCTCGCGAACACCTTTCCCAGCACCGGGCTCGTGAACTCCGAGGCCAGGCAGTCCATGACGATCACGTCCCAGGAGCGGCCGTTCATCCAGTGGGCCTCGCGGCGCCGGCCGCTCTGGCGGAATCCCGCCTTCTCGTACGCCCGGACCCCGGCCGGGTTGTACGCCAGCACCCGGAGCATGACGCTGTGCAGCCCGAGGGCGGTGAAGCCGTAGTCGAGCATCAGCCGCGTCGTCTCGGTGCCGTAGCCCTTGCCACGCGCGTCCGGCTCGCCGATCAGGAGGCCGAACTCCGCCGTCCCGTTGCGCGGATCGACGTGTAGCAGATTGGTGCTGCCGATCGGCCGCAGCGTCGAACGCTCGTAGATCGTGAAGGGGACCCGCTCACCGGTGGTGAGCAGGCCCTCCAGCCAGCCCCGCTCCTGCTCCAGCGTCCACGGCCGCGGGAGCGGCGAGACCGTGCGCTGGGTGGCGAGGTCGTTGATCCAGCGCAGGTGCAGCGTCAGCAATTCGCGCCGCGGCGGCCCCAGCGCCACCCGCTCCCCGACGATGTTCAGGATCGGCTGGGCCGCCTCCCCGGCAGGCTCCGCAGCACTCGACGGCTCGGCCATCGTCACCCTCCTCGCGGATCGACGCGTACGCACCGCCATGACACAGGCGCCCTCATCCTCGTGCCGGGTCGCCCCGATCGCTGGTCAACGGTGGTCTATTGATGAGAAACGGGCTGGAATAGGTTGACATTGGTGCAGTCTGGTGCTAATCTGGACCTCCGGCGCCGACGGGGCGCGGCAGGGGCCGCTCCCGGGGCCGGCATCACCGGGAGGGTACCGTGCGCGACCCCGGCGAGACCGCGACCACCCGGAACCGGCGGCCGTTCGGTGCGCTGCTGGCGGCGACCGCGATCTCCCGGCTCGGCAGCATGCTCACGCTGGTGGCCCTGCCCTGGTTCGTGCTCCAGACCACCGGCAGCGCCGCGAAGACCGGCGTCACCCTCGCGACCGGCGCCGTCCCCTACCTCGTCGCCGGCATCCTCGGCGGCGTCCTCGTCGACCGCCTCGGCTACCGGCAGAGCAGCGTCCTGTCGGACGTCGGCAGCGGCATCTGCGTCGCCGCCATCCCGCTCCTGGCCCACACCGTCGGCCTCGCCTTCTGGCAACTGCTGGTGCTCGTCTTCCTCGGCACCCTGGTCGGCGCGCCCGGCATGACCGCCCGCGACAGCCTGCTGCCCGACCTCGCCGCTCGCGCCGGCCTGCCGCTGGAGCGGGCCAACGGGATCATCCAGGCGGTCCGGCGGGTCGCTCTCCTGGTCGGCCCCGCCGTGGCCGGCGTGCTCATCGCCCTGCTCGGCGCCGGCAACGTCCTCTGGCTGGACGGCGCCAGTTTCCTCGTCTCGGCGGCGATCGTCGCGCTGGCGATTCCCTGCGACGCCGTCGCCCCGCCGGCCGCCCACGCCTACCTCCGCGAGGTGCTGGACGGCTTCCGCTTCGTCCGCGCCGACGGCCTCCTCCTCTGGCTGGTCGTCACCTTCGCGGTCGGCAGCCTCGTCTCCGAGCCGCTCTACACCGTGGTCCTGCCGGTCTACGCCCGCCAGGTCTTCGCCAGCGCCGTCGACCTCGGCCTGATGGAGTCCGCCCTGGCCGCCGGGTCGCTGCTCGGCCTGCTCGCCTACGCCCTCATGGGGCCGCGCCTGCCCCGGCGCGCGACCCTGCTCGGCGGCTTCACCGCGCGGGCGCTCGCCTTCTGGGTGCTGGTGGCCCTGCCGCCGCTGCCGGTCCTGCTGGGGGCGATCGTCCTCGAGGCGGTGTGCTTCGAGCCGATCAACCCGCTCACGACCTCGCTGCTGCAGCGCCGGGTGCCCGAGGGGCTGCGCGGCCGCGTCTTCGGCACCTTCGACGCGCTCACCTCCGCCACCTTCCCGGTCGGCACGCTCCTCGGCGGGCTGCTCCTGGCGCGCTGGGGACTGGTCGCGTCGCTGATGGTCTTCGCGGCGGCCAGCCTGGCCCACGCCGCCAGCCTGCCGCTCGTCCCCGCGCTGCGCCGCCTGGACCGGCCGGCCGGCGTGCCACTGCTCGAGCCGCCGGCCGGCCCGGCCACGGTACGATAGCCCCACCGGAAAACGGCGTGATCGATCGGGCCGTGCGCGCGACTCGTGAGCGACGAACCGATGGGTGATCTCTCTCGCCAAGCCGACGATACGCCGTTGACGGGGGCCGGCACCGTCCCGACCCGCCTGCCGCTGCTGACGCTGCTCGTCGCCAGTGCCGTCTCGGAGTTCGGCAGCATGCTGACCCTGGTCGCCCTGCCCTGGTTCGTCCTCCAGACGACCGGCAGCGCGACCGATACCGGCCTGACCGGCTTCACCGTGTGCTGCTGGTGCTGCTGCCGGTCAACGTGCGGACTGTCTACGGGCGGGAGAGCGACTTCGGCTGGATGGTCGGGGCGGTGGGCGCGGGCGCGGGGGGGTGTCCTCCTCTACGGCACGCTGGGTCACCGCGTTCCCCGGCGCCCCCTCTGGATCGCGACCCTGGTGGTCTTCGCCGTGCCGCTCGGCGCGCTGGTGCTCCGACCGCCGCTGCCGGTCCTGCTCGCCCTCCTCGCGCTCGCCGGCCTCTGCAACGGCCCGATCAACCCCCTCCTGGTCACGGTGCGTCACGAGCGCATCCCGCCGGCTCACCGCGGCCGGGTCTTCAGCGCCTTCACGGCGGCCGCCCAGTTGGCGGTCCCGCTCGGCATGGCGGTGATGGGCGTGGTCGTCGGGGCGGTCGGGCTCTCGATCTCGGCCCTCGTGGTGGCCGCGGCCATCTTCGCCCTCGGCGTGGGCATGGTCTTCGTCCCGTCGCTGCGCGAGCTGGGCCGGCCGGCCGCGTCCGGGTCCGCCATGCCCTGATCGGGGCGGCCGCGCGGGCGTCCGGCGCGCGCACGGGTCGTGCTAGACTCGCCCCGGCGGTCCCCGCGCGTCCCGCTCGCGCCGGCCGTCCCTGCCCACATCGTTGACGCCGGCGATACGCGAGGGTGAAGCGCGCTTGGATCTCGACTGGCCGCCCAACGTCGTGATCCGGGGTCACGGCCAGTACTACGACGTCCAGACGCCTACCGGCATGGTGCGCTGCACCGTGCGCGGCGTCCTCAAGCGCGCCCGCCGCAAGACCGACCCCGTCGCGGTCGGCGACCGCGTCGCGGTCACCGCCACCGGCCCCGGCGAGGGGGTGATCGAGGCCGTCGCGCCCCGCCGCACCGTCCTGTCGCGCCTGGCGCGCGGCACCGAGGACGTCGAGCAGGTCATCCTCGCCAACCCGGACCAGATGGTCGCCGTCTTCGCCGTAGCCCACCCCGAGCCGCACCTGCGCATGCTCGACCGCTTCCTCGTCATCGCCGAGGCGCGCGGGCTGGCCGCCGCCGTATGCGCCAACAAGGTCGACCTCGACCCCACCGGCGCCCGGCGCCGCGCCTTCGACCCCTACCGCGCCGCCGGCTACCCCGTGGTCGAGACCAGCGTCCACACCGGGGCCGGCCTGCCCGACCTGCGCGCCCTCCTCGCCGGGAAGATCTCCGCCCTCTCCGGGCCCTCCGGCGTCGGCAAGTCCAGCCTGATCAACGCACTGCGCCCCGAGCACGTGGCCGAGCGCGTCGGCGAGATCAGCGCCGTCACCGGCAAGGGGCGGCATACCACCACCGGCACCACCCTGATCCGCCTCGACGCCGACACCTACATCGCCGACACCCCCGGCATCCGCCAGCTCGGCTTCTGGGGCATCGACTTCGCCCGTCTCGACCACTACTTCCCCGAGTTCCGGCGCTACCTGGGGGAGTGCTACTATGCCGACTGCGAGCACCTGGACGAGCCCGGCTGCGCCGTGCTCGCCGCGCTCGAGGCGGGGGCGATCGACCTCGAGCGCTACGCCAGCTACCAGGCGCTACGCGGCGGCGCCCCGGCCGAGCGCTAGCCGGGCACCCGACGGATATCGTCGACAGGGAGGGATGAGATGGCCGACGCCCTCGAGAGCGTCCGGAGCGGCATGAAGCAGGTCCTGGCCGAGCAGCACCAGTCCTGGCACGAGGTCCTCGACGGGCTCAGCCCGGAGGCGCTCAACTGGACGCCGGGACCGGAGACGAACTCGATCACCGTCCTGGTAACGCACTCCCTCGGCGCCGAGGAGTCGCTGCTGTCCACCGTCGTCGGCCGCGCCGTCAGCCGCGACCGCGACGCCGAGTTCCGCGTCCAGGGCGCCGACGCCGCGGCCCTGGCCCGGCGCGTCGACGAGGTCGGCGCCCGCACCGCGGCCCTGCTCGACGCCGTCACCGCGGCGGACCTGGCCGAGACGCGCCAGCCGGCCAACGACCGGCTCAACCGCCGCTTCCCCGGCATCTGGTGGCTGCTCCACGCCGTCGAGCACAACCGCGAGCACATCGGCCAGGCGATGCTCACCTGCCAGCTCTACGAGCAGCAGCACTGAGCCGGCCGGACGCCGCCGGAACGTCCGTACACCCAGTGGCACGCCCCGTGCATCCTCCCGGGGCGCGGAGGACGACTCCGCCACGGCCCGGGCAGCCCGCCGACGCGACACGGGCGGGCTCGAGCGGAAGAAGGAGCGTGACCATGACTGACAACGGCACCAAGAACGACCTGGAAGGCAAGGCGAAGCAGGTCAAGGGGAAGGCCAAGGAGGCCTGGGGCGACGCCACCAACGACACGTCGACCAAGGTCAGCGGCAAGGCCGACGTGGTGGAGGGCAAGGCCCAGTCGAAGTTCGGCCAGGCCCAGCGGGATATCAACGAGGACAACGAGCGCGACAACCCGGGCGACGACGCCTAGGCGCGCCCGTTCCTACGCCGAAACGTCGAACGGCGCCGGCCAACCGGCCGGCGCCGCACCGTGTCCGGGAGGCCAAAACGCCCCGCCTGGAACGGCGAGAGGCCCCGAACACCTCCCGGCGATGAGCCGGAACGGTCGGGACCCCGGACGTCTCGACGTGGCCGAGCGGGATCGAGAGGCCTGCGCTAGGCGGTGGCGTCGACCTTGTTGCCGCAGCTCGGGCAGAACCGGACCCCGGCGCCCAGCGGCGTGCCGCAGTTGACGCAGACGCTCGGGCTCATGCCCATGGTCTGGGTCAGCACGCCGGACTGCGGCTGCGGCATGGTCGCGGTCATCGGCGAGCCGGTCGGCATCGGCGAGGCCGCCACACCGGTCGAGGGGATCGCCGTCGACGCGGCCGGCGCGGTCATGACCGGAGCGCTCGGCGCGCTGGTCGTCGTCGGCTCGTCGAAGCCCTCGGTAGCCTCCTTGATGCCGCCGCGGAACTCCTTGATGCCGCGCCCCAGCGCGGACCCCAGCTCGGGCAGCTTGCCCGGGCCGAAGATGATCAGCACGATCACCAGAATGATGATCAAGTGCGTCGGTTGCAGGAGCCCATCAAACATCGCTGGTCCTCCACGTACCCTGCCGGTCTCACCGACGGGGGGCCGGCTGCTCGGCCACTCAGAACGCCGTACTCGCCATCCCTGTCACAGGTCTCCACCGACGACTGTCACCGGGATGCCGAATTCTAGTCGTTCGTCGCTCAGGTTTCAAGGGTCGCGCCCGCGCGATGATCGCCCGCCGCCGCCTGTCGTCAACGAATGGCGACGCACCGCCCGCGCCACGACCCCGCCGCCGGCACCGCCCCGGTCACCGAAGGCCGAACAGTGTGCCTCCGGCGCGCCGCGCGGACCGCTGCTATCTGTACGTACACCATCGTTCGATGCGGCGACGCGCGCGGCAGGTCGCTCGAACCCATGCGTACGTATGCCTGTCCTGCCGCCCGGACTGGCGTCTGTCCCGGCGTTGGTGTATGCCTCTGCGCCGGACCGGGATCGCGCGAGGGGAGGATGCCGTGCCGGACCCGTTCGCCGAGCGACTCGCGGCCGCGCGCGCCGCGACCCACGCCCTGATCGACCTCGACGCCCTGGCCGGCAACGTCACCGCCGTGCGCGCTCGCCTGCCGGACGGTGTCGCGCTGATGGCAGTGGTCAAGGCCAACGCCTACGGTCACGGCCTGGTCCCCTGTGCCCGCCAGGCGCTGGCGGCCGGGGCGACCTGTCTGGCGGTGGCTCGCGTCGACGAGGGACTCCTCCTGCGCGCGGCGGACGTGTCCGCGCCCCTGCTCGCCCTCGGCCCGGCTAACCCCGCCCTGGCGTCGGCGGCCGCCCGCGGCGGCATCGCCGTCGCCGTCGGCTCGCTCGCCGGGCTGCGCGCACTCCAGGGCGCCCTCCGGCCTGCCGACCCCGCCCTTGCCGTCCACCTCAAGCTCGACACCGGCATGCACCGCTTCGGCATCGAGCCGGCCGGGGCGCTCGATCTGGCGCGTGCCGTCCTGGCCGACGGCCGGCTCCGCCTCGACGGCCTCTTCACCCACTTCGCGACTGCCGACGAGGCCGGCGACGCCTTCCTCCAGGAGCAGGCGCGGTGCTTCGCCGAGGCGCGCCACGCCCTGGCCGCTGCCGGCATCGCGCCGCCCCAGGTCCACGTCGCCAACAGCGCCGCCACGCTGCGCGGCCTCCTCCAGCCGGGTGGCGATCTGCCGGGTCGGACCCTGGTGCGCGCCGGCCTCCTCCTCTATGGCCTGGCCCCCTCGCCCGAGGTCCCGGCGCCACCGGAGTTCCGGCCGGTCATGACGCTCGTGACCCCCGCCGCCCGCGTCTTCACCCTGCCGGCCGGCGAGGGGGTCTCCTACGGCCTCACCTTCACCGCGGACCGCCCGCTGCGCTGCGCCACCCTGCCGATCGGCTACGGCGACGGGCTCTCGCGGGCGCTCTCGAACCGCGGCTGGGTCGCCTTCGCCGGGGCGCGCTGTCCCGTCCGCGGCCGGGTGTGCATGGACCAGACGGTCGTCGAGGTCGAGGCGGCGCCGGCCGTCACCGAGGGGGACGTCGCGGTCGTGCTCGGCCCCACCCCCGCCATGAGCGCCGATGACGCGGCCCGGCTCGCCGGCACCATCAACTACGAGGTCGTGACCGCCCTCGCCGCGCGCGTCCCCCGCGTCTACCTGCGGGCCGGCCGGCCGGTCGCCCTCAGCGACCTCGCCGGCAGCCTGGCGGCCACGGCCGGCTGAGCGGCCCGGCCCGCCGCCCGCGAGTTGACACGACTTTGACATACTCGACCGATTGGTTGACAGGCGTCTGAGAGGGGCGGCTCGTTATGCTACCGGCAACGGGGTCGGCGAGCAGGCGCGCGGAACCCCGGTGGAAGTGGGGATCATGGCCGGCGGAGCGCCGGCTGTCGACGGGAGCAGGCTTGACGATGGGGACCACGGTGCCGGGGCTGGACGTCAGAGTGGAGGCGTTGCTGGAGCGCATCGTCCGGGCGGCGGGAACGACCGACGATGCCGACGACGCCTTTGTCGCCGTCCGGGTCGGCCTCGCCGGCGGCCTGATCTACCACCCCGGCAGCCGGCCGATCACCGTCGAGGACCTGCGCGACCTGCAGTCCCTCGCGGAGCGGGGCTACCTGACGCTGACCCGCGCTCCGAGCGGCGCACGGCTCTTCGCGGTGACCCCCCTCGGCCTCGAGCACTGCGCCCGCACCGCTCCCGGCTCGCACCGCGCCTGACCCCCGCCGGTCCGGCCCCATCGCGCCCGGCTCACAGCTCCTGGATGGCGCGCTTGAGCCAGCCGATCGCCACCTCGTCCCGGCAGTAGCAGGTCGCCGGACCCAGCACCTCTCCGTGGATCAGCCCCGCCTCGCGCAGGACCTTCAGGTGGTAGCTGACCGACGGGGCCGTCATGTCGAAGGCGCCCAGCAGGTCGCACACGCACGACTCCCCGCCGTCATGGCAGGCGATCAGCGACAGCAGCCGCAGCCGCACCGGGTCGGCGAGCGCCTTGAACAGCGGCGCCAGCTCCTCCGCCCCGGCCGGCGGCAGCGGCTCGCGCGCCAGCGGCTCGCAGCAAGGGGCCGCGGTGACGTCGACGACCGGCAGCAGCTTCTGGTTAACCACCCCTCTAATTTGACACATCTTTAAGCAGAGTGCCAAACTGAGGCCGGGCGCTAGTTAGAAAGTTCTTTAATCAGCGCGCCCGTGCCCGTCCCAACGAGGGAGGAAAACATCATGTCCCGAGTCCAGCTCGCCCTCCGCGTCGCCGACCTGGAAGGCTCCGTCGCCTTCTACTCCAAGCTGTTCGGCGCCGA
>DASSZN010000125.1:0-4787 GCA_035702805.1 Thermomicrobiaceae bacterium
GTCCCGCTGCCGCGCCGCGGCCTCGATGACCTGGCGCGCGCGCACCTGCTCGGTCACGTCGACCCCGAAGGCGACGATCCCGTCGACCGCGCCGTCGGCGTCGCGCAGCGGGAAGTAGACGAAGTTCAGGAACGCGTCCTCAAGCTCGCCGCTGCCGGACCGGTCCAGGCGCACCAGCAGCTCGTTGCCGACGAACGGCTCGCCGGTGGTGAAGACGCGGTCGAGCAGCTCGAAGTAGCCCTGCCCGTCGATCTCGGGCAGCACGTCGCGGACGGAGCGGCCGATCAGCTCCTCGCGGCGGCGCCCGACGACCCGCAGGTAGGGCGGGTTGACGAATTCGAAGATGTGGCTCGGCCCGCGCAGGGTGGCGATGAAGGCGGGTGACTGCTCGAAGACGGTCCGCAGCAGCTGCCGCTCCTGGGTGACCAGCTCGAGCACCCGCTCCCGGGTCGCGGCCAGCTCCTGGAGCGCGGCGCTCAGCTGCGTCTGCGCGTCCGCCTCCTCCCGCGAGTCGCGGTAGAGCCGCGCGTTGTCGAGCGCCAGCGCGCAGCGGTTGGCGAGGTCCTGCGCCACGGCGAGGTCCTCCGGCCCATAGCGGCGGCCGGACTCCGCCGTCGCCAGGCTCAGCACCCCGAGGCGACGGTCGTGCGCCACCAGCGGCAGCGCCATGAAGGAGGTCGCCGCCAGCTCGCGCAGGAGCCGGACGTGCTCGGCGTCGCGCGCGCGGCGGGCGATGGTCGCCTCGGTCACCTCCGGGATCAGCTCCGGCTCGCCCCGGACGAGCACGCGAGCCGACGGCGCGGCGGACAGCCATTCCACCGGGTACCGGTCGGACACTTCGTCCAGCAGCGGCTCCCGCGCGCGGTCGGCAGCCGCGCCGGCCACGCGCCGGACGTGCCCCTCCGCGTCGACGAGGTCGACGGTGCACCAGTCCGCCAGCGCCGGTACGGCAAGCCTGGCGATCGCCCGCAGGGTCGCGTGGTAGTCCAGGGACGAGGCCAGGATGCGGCTCGCCTCGGCGAGGAACGACGCGCGCCGGTGTGCGACCGCGATCTCCCGCCGGGTGCGCGCCAGCTCCAGGTGGGTGCGCACGCGGGCCACGAGCTCGCGCGCGGTGAAGGGCTTGACCAGGTAGTCGTCCGCCCCCGCCTCGATCCCCTCAACGGTGGCTTCCTCCCCCGCCCGGGCCGAGAGGAGGATGACCGGGATGGCCCGGGTGCGCGGGCCGGCCCGCAGGGCGCGCAGCAGCCCGAAGCCGTCGAGCCGCGGCATCATCACGTCGGTCAGCACCAGGTCCGGTGGCCGGCGCCTCGCCGCCCGCAGCGCCGCCTCGCCGTCCGGCACGGTCTCGACGGACCAGTGCGCTCCCAGCAGCTGGGCCAGGTAGCTCCGCATGTCGGCGTTGTCGTCGACGACGAGCACCCGGGGCGCGTCGCGGCGGTCCAGCCCGGCCAGCGAGACATCGGCGAGCGTCGGCTCACCGTCCTGCTCCAGGTCCGGCGTCCGCCCGGCGTCGGGCGCGGGGGATCGCGACGCGTCCCCGTCGCGATCCGCCTCCCCGTCGGGGAGCCAGCGAAGCGCCTCCTCGACGAAGGGCTCCGTGCCGGCGGCGGTGGAGGCGCGGCCGTGCGCGGCGCCGACGCGGTCGGCCGGCAGGTGCGCCGACCCGGTGGGGATGGCGACCCGGAAGGTGGTCCCGCGCCCCACCTCACTCTCGACCTCGATGGTGCCCCCGTGCAGCCGCACCAGTTCCTGGACGAGCGCGAGCCCGATGCCGGTCCCCTCCTGGGTGCGGGCGCGGCCGGCGCGGACGCGGCGGAAGCGCTCGAAGACGTGAGGAAGCTCGTCGGCCGCGATGCCGACGCCGCTGTCGCGGACGACCAGCACCGCGCGGTCGCCGTCCGCCTCCAGCGATACCGCGATCTCCCCCTGGAACGTGAACTTGAAGGCGTTGGAGAGGAGGTTGAGGACGATCTTCTCCCACATCTCGTGGTCGACGTAGACCGGCTCCGCGAGCGCCGGGCAGGTGACGGTGAAGCGCAGCCCGGCCCGCTCGATCGCCGAGCGAAAGGCGCTCGCCAGGTCGCGCGTGAGCGACGCGAGGTCGGTCGGCTCGTAGACGGCGTCGATGCGGCCGGCCTCGATCCGGGCGAAGTCGAGCAGGCTGTTGACCAGCTTGAGCAGGCGCTGGGCGTTGCGGTTGGCGATCGCCAGCCGCTCGCGCTCGGCCGCGGGCAGCGACGAGCCCTCGGCGAGGGCGTCCTGGAGCGGGCCGAGCAGCAGGGTGAGCGGCGTGCGGAACTCGTGGCTGACGTTCGAGAAGAACTCGGTCTTGGCCCGGTCCAGCTCGGCCAGCGCCTCGGCCCGCTGCCGCTCGGCCTCGTGCGCCCGCGCGTTGCCGATCGCGGTCGCGATGTGGCTGGCGGCCAGGTCGAGAAAGACGCGGTAGTCGTCGTCGAGCGCGCGGCGGGGGCTGACGCCGGCGACCAGGAGCGCGGCGGGGCGCGAATCGCCCGGCTGGTCGATGGGCAGCACCACCGCCTGGGTCGGCGGCTCCGGCCAGGGGCTGCCGGGCAGGACGCCGAAGCACGCCAGCACGTCGTCGAACACCACCGCCCGGCCGGTCCGCGCCACCTCGGCCAGCGGCCAGCCCGGGTCCGGTGAGACGCCGTCGCTGGGGGTTCCGGGCGTCACGTCAAGCTCGGTCGGGGCGGCAACCCCGCCCGGCGCCAGACCGGATGCGCCGACGAGGCGGGCGCGCGGGCCGTCGAGCAGGTAGAGGAGCGCGAAGGGGACGTCGTAGGGGTTCCCCGCCAGCGTGGCCGCCACGGCCGCGTACGCCTCCTCGACCGAGACCGCCGCGGCCGCGTGGGCCGCCAGCTCGCGCAGCGTGCGCAGCCGCCGCTCGCCGAGCACGCGGCCGGTGGTCTCGATGCAGGTGACGAGGACGCCGCCCGGGTCGTGCGTCTCGTCGCGGATGGCGCTGTAGCAGAAGGTGAAGTAGGTCTCCTCGACGTAGCCGTTGCGGTCCAGGACGAAGAGCTGGTCCTCCTCCCAGGTCGCCTCGCCCTCGCGCAGGGCCTGCTCGAAGAGCGGCCCGATGTAGTCCCAGATCTCGGGCCAGCACTCCCGTGCCGGCTGGCCGAGGCCGCCCGGGTGCTTGGTCGCGCCCAGCACCGGCCGGTAGGCGTCGTTGTAGATCTGGATGAACTCCGGGCCCCACTCGATGAGCATCGGGTAGTGGGCGTCGAGGATCAGGTTGACGGCCGTGACCAGGCTCTGCGGCCACGACGCGATCGGCCCCAGCGGCGTGCGCGACCAGTCGTACTCCTGGATGCGCGCCGCCATCTCCCCGCTGCCGACCAGGATCTCCTGAGGCCCGGGACGAGACATCTCCCAACCACCCATCGTTCGGACCATGGTCCGCAGAGCCGGCGTCCGCGACTCGCGCCGCCGGCATCCCAACCGGCCGTGGTCGGTGAGCTTGTGGACCGTACGGAGCGATCGCGATACGATGTATATCCCTCGGCGATTATCGTGGCAAGAACCGGACCCGCGTCGCGCCGGGGAGCGTGGACGCGCGTGTATATAATGGATGGTTGACCGGCGCTGCGGCGCCGGCCTACGTTGTGTCCGACGGGCACCGACGGGACCGGCTCGACGCGGGCATCGGGGACGCGACACGGGGCGGAGGACGCGATGAAGGGCATCGTGCTGGCGGGCGGGCTCGGCAGTCGCCTCTACCCGCTGACGCACGCGACCAACAAGCACCTGCTGCCGATCTACGACCAGCCGATGATCTACTACCCGATCGCCACGCTGGTCAACGCCGGCATCGAGCACGTCATGATCGTCACCGGCGGGCCGCACGCGGGCGACTTCCTGCGCGTGCTGCGCAACGGCAAGCACCTGGGCGTGCGCCACCTGGAGTACACCTTCCAGGAGCACGAGGGGGGCATCGCCGAGGCCCTCGGCCTGTGCGAGGAGTTCGTCGACGGCGACGACGTCTGCGTCATCCTGGGCGACAACACCACCGACGCCGAGATCCGGCCCGTCGTCGAGGGCTTCGCCGGCGGCGCCCTCATCTTCCTGAGCGCCGTGCCCGACCCCGAGCGCTTCGGCTGCCCGGTCTTCGACCCGGCGGATCCGGCCCGCATCCTGCGCATCGAGGAGAAGCCGGGTGTCCCGTCGAGCCCCTACGCCGTCACCGGGCTCTACCTGTACGACCGCCAGGTCTTCTCCTACATCCAGCGCCTGGCGCCGTCGGCGCGCGGCGAACTCGAGATCACCGACGTCAACAACTTCTACCTGGCGGACGGCGCGCTGCGCTGGACCGAACTGACGGGCTTCTGGACGGACGCCGGCACCTTCGAGAGCCTGCACCGCGCCAACCGCTTCTGGGCGGAGCGCCGGGGCTGGCAGGACGGCACGGCCCGGCCCGCCGAGGTAGTCGACGCCAACCCGGCCTGACCCCGGCGGCCCGGGCACGCCCGGGCGGGGACCGGCGACGAACACACGACGACGATCCACGACCGATACGCAGCGACCGCGGCAGCGGCGGGGGGAGCCCGAGATGGCCACGATGTTCCAGACCGAGGAGCGGCGCGCCGCCGACCTGATCAACGACAGCCTCGAGCGCCTGGGCTACGGCCGGCGTGCCTTCGACATGCGCGCCATCCCCTTCTCCGGCGTCTGGGGCACGTCCTCCTCCGTCAGCTACCAGATCGCCAACGAGCTGGCGCAGGCCGCGCCAGCGCCCGGGGTCGAGGGGCTCTCCAAGAAGGAGG
>DASSZN010000276.1:0-3679 GCA_035702805.1 Thermomicrobiaceae bacterium
TCGCGTGATCATGCTGTCCCCGCTCAGCAACAGTCTGAAGGCCGGGCGGTCGGTCATAGATGCCCCCGTCTCACGAGCGCCGTGTGTGGCGCAGGCCGCGTCGAGCGTCCACAAATCGCAGTGGTCCGGGCAGTATAGCGCTCGGAACGGCGTTGGACGGCGCGCTCGCACACTGGCAAGATCGGGATGACCGGGTTGGGTGTTGGGGAAGCGATGTGCCCGAACCCGTTGTATGTGTGTATCTGCCGGCATCCGGAGGAGCGGCAGTGAACGTCCGCGGCGCAGAGACGGATCGCGCGCTCGCCCTGCCAGACGGTCGCACGCTGGCCTACTCGGACCTGGGCGATCCCGATGGTCACCCGTGCCTCTTCTTCCACGGGATACCCGGCTCGCGACGGCAGCCGGGGTTGATCGCCGGGGTGGCCGCGGCGGCGCGCCTGCGGGTGATCGGCATCGATCGCCCGGGCTACGGCGGGTCGACGTTCCAGCGGGGGCGGCGCCTGCTCGACTGGCCGCGGGACGTGTCGCGGCTGGCGGATGCGCTCGGCCTGCGCGGGTTCTCGGTGGTGGGACTTTCGGGTGGCGCGGGCTACGCGCTGGCATGCGCCGCGGCGATGCCCGAGCGCGTGGCGGCGGCGGTGGTGCTGAGCGGTATGGGTCCGCTCGACGACCCGGCGATGGGGCCGATGATCGGTGAGCTGTCGCGGGGGCTGCGTGCCGGCGCCCGGCTCGCGCGCCGCATGCCCCGGGTGGCGGCGCGTCTTCTCGCGCGGGGAGTTGCCCGCGACGCCGCGCTGCCCGACCCGATCGGCCGCTGGGCATCGCAGATGGCGCCGGCCGACCGGGCTCTGCTGGCGCGCCCGGAGGTGGCGCGGGCTCTACTCGACGACCTCGACGAGACGATGCGCGGCGGTCCGATCGGCATGGCCTGGGACCTGACCCTGTGCGCCCTCCCCTGGGGGTTCCAGCTCGCGGAAATCACGACGCCGGTCCTGCTCTGGCACGGGGAGGACGACTGGAACGTGCCGCCGGCCTTTGGGCGCGGCCTCGCCCTGGCGCTCCGGAACTGCCGCGCCTGGTACTGGCCGGGCGAGGGCCACCTCGCCTCGCTGAGCCATGCGGACGAGGTGGTAGCGGCGCTCAGCGCTACGCTGGCAAGCTGAGGACGCGGGGAGGCCAGGTGCCTCCCCGCGGTGACGGACAGCCGGGCGCGCGTCAGCCGCGCACGAAGTCGGGGTCGCTGCCGAGTTGTCGGACGAAGGCCGCGATCAGGCGGATGGCCGCGTCGAGGTCGTCGAGGCTGATCAGTTCGTTGGGCGAGTGCATGTAGCGGTTGGGCACCGAGACGACCCCGGTCGGGATCCCGGAGCGGGCCGGGGCGTACGCGTCGGCATCGGTCCCGGTGCCGCGGGGGGTGGCCTCCAGCGTGTAGGGGATGCCCTCGCTGCGCGCAGCGTTCTCGAGGCGATGGACGACCCCGGGGTGCGCGGCGGAGCCGCGTGCCAGCACCGGGCCACCGCCGATTCGGACGTCGCCGTTGCCCTGCTTGTCCGCGTTGGGGTGGTCGGTCGCGTGCGTGACGTCCAGCACGATGGCCACCGTCGGGTCGAGCGCGAAGGCGCTCGTCCTGGCGCCGAGGAACGTGATCTCCTCCTGGACCGCGGCCACCGCGCAGACGTCGGCCGCCGGGCGGTCCGGCGCCAGCGCTCGGAGCGTCTCGAGCGCGACGAAGGCGCCCATGCGGTTGTCGATGCCGCGGGCGACCAGCCGATTGTCGTTCAGTTCGAGCGGCGGCTGCTCGATGACGATCGGGTCGCCGATGCGGACGGCCTCGCGCGCGCCGGCGCCGCTGGTGGCGCCGATGTCGATCCAGAGGTCCTTGATCTTGCTGGCTTTGTCCCGGTCTTCGGCGCTCAGCAGGTGGGCCGGTCGCCGGCCGATCACCCCGTGGACCGTTCGATCGCGGCCGAGGATGCGCACACGCTGACCGGTCAGGATCTGGTCGTCCCAGCCTCCGACCGGTCGGAACCAGATGTACCCCTCGTCGTCGACGTAGGTGACGAGCAGGCCAATCTCGTCGATGTGGCCCTCGATGGCGACCGTCGGTCCCTCGCCGCGCAGCCGCGCGTAGCTGTTGCCGTTGACGTCCGCCCACACCGCGTCGGCGAAGCCCTCGGCCTCGGCGCGCCAGACCCGGGCCGCCGGCTCCTCGAAGCCGGACGGGCTGGCCGCGTCGAGCAGCGTCAACAGGAAGCGTTTGCTCCGGTCGTCCAAGACCTTCCTCGATCCTCTCCGCGTTGCCCCGCGGCTACAGGTTCACCTGGCAGTGCGCCGGCTGGTCGTTGAGCACGTTCGTCACGTTGAGCAGCGCCAGGTAGAGCGCCCGGTCGAACGCGTCATTCGTGGTGCCGCCGAGGTGCGGCGTCAGGATCACGTTGTCGAACTCGACGTACGGGTTGTTCGGCCGCGGCTCCGTCTCGAAGACGTCGATCCCGGCACCGGCGATTCTCCCGTCGCGCAGCGCCTGGACCAGGTCCGGCTCCTTCACCACCGGACCGCGCGCGGTGTTGATGAGGTAGGCGGTTGGCTTCATCAGATTGATGGCGCGGGCGTCGATCATGTAGCGCGTCTCGGGCGTGAGCGGCACGTGCATCGACACGTAGTCCGACTCCCGGAGCAGCCGGTCGAACGGCACGTAGCTGATCGCGTTCTGGTTGGCGAAGGTGATGTCCCAGAGGATGTCGGTCGCGAGCACGTTCATGCCGAAGGCGCGGCCGAGCAGGGCGGTGCTCCGGCCGACTCGGCCGAGGCCGGCGACGCCGAGCGTCTTGCCCCACAGCTCCGGGCCGAAGTGCCCGCTGTTCCAGGTTCCGGCGCGCATCTCCCGGTCGGCCACGTAGATCTGGCGCGACAGTCCGATCATCATGCCGAAGGCCAGCTCGGCGACGGAGTGGTTGTTGCAGCCGGCGCAGATGCAGACCGCGATGCCCCGGCGGGAGGCTTCCTCAACGTTGATGTGGTCGTAGCCGACGCCGCCCGCGCTGACGACGCGCAGCCGGTTGGCATGCTCCATCACCCGCGGCGTGATCCGCTCGAGCCCGGTGATGATGCCGTCGACGTCCTTGACCAGCTCGCAGAGCTGGTCCTCGTCGACGGGGTAGCGGATCTCCCGGTCGGCGACGACGCAGTCGCGGCCGGCCAGGAAGTCCGCCACCGTCGGGAGCTGGCTGCGGAACTTACGCGACAGGACCAGGATCTGCTTGCTCATCCCTCGCACCTCTCCATGGCGTGGTCCAACGACGTCGCGCATTGTAGCGCCTGTGCCGCGAACGCGCACCGCGAGGGCTCGATCGGCGTTGCCAGTCGGAGCCAAATCCGGACCGCGGAGGCTGCCAGATCCGCGTCACGACGCGGAAACCGGCGCGTTGACACCGACCCGCGCCCGTGCTAACGTTCGAGGGTCTGCAGCCAACGCTGCCGCAAGTCTCGTCCCTGCTCGTCGACGGAGGCCGTCCCCTTGTACCAGATTTTCAACCTACTCAACCTGGTCCTGACCGTGCTCGAGTTCGCCATCATCGGCCGCGCGTTGATCTCCTGGTTCGACCCGACCATGAGCAGCTCAATCTCCCGGATCCTGGTCCAGATCACCGAGCCGATCATCGCGCCGCTGCGCCGGGTG
>DASSZN010000096.1:0-9662 GCA_035702805.1 Thermomicrobiaceae bacterium
CAGCGCCCACCGGCCGGCAGCCTCATAGTAGTGGACCGCCTCTTCCGGCAAGCCTCCCTGCCGGCAGTGCGCCGCCAGCTGCGCGCTCACGGCGTCGAGGTTCCGGGCATGGACCGTCTCCAGCGCGCGGGCGACGCGACGATGCAGCAGCTGGCGACGGGCCTCGCTGGTCTCGACGTAGGCAACGTCGCGCAGCTTGTCGTGGCTGAAGTCATAGGTGCCCTCGCCCAGCTCGCGCAGGATGTGTCGCGCGCACAGCTCGTCGAGCGCGGCCACCACGGTATCCTCGTCGTCGCGGCTGGCCGCGACCAGCACGTCCAGACCGACACTTCGCCCCACCGTCGCGGCAAGGGCGGCCAGGTCCCGGCCGGCGCGCGAAAGCTGTGCCAGCCGGGCGGCAATGACCGCCGACACCTTCGGCGGCAGCGGAGACCGATCGGACGCGCCGTCCAGGCGATCGCCGGGCGCGTCCGGGAGCCCCGCCCGAACCGTCTCGACGACGAACAGCGGGTTGCCCTCGGTCTCCTGGTAGACCCACCGCGCCAGGTCGTCGTCGACGTCACGACCCGCCATCCCGGACACCAGCGCCGTCGTCTCCGTCCGATCGAGCGGTCCGAGCAGCACCTCGGTGATCTGGCCCGTACGCCGCAGCTCCAGCCGCAGCGCGTCGAGCGGATGGTCCGGTGGGACTTCGTGGGGCCGGACCGTGCCCACCACCAGCAGCCCGGCCGGGCAGTCGTGATTGAACAGGTAGCGTAGCCACTCGACGGTCCCGCGGTCGCACCACTGGAGGTCGTCGAGCAGCAGGAGGACCGGACCGGCAACGGCCCGGAAGGCGAGCGTCAGCGCCTCGGCAAGGCGCCGCCGATCCGTGGCGTCGCCGGACGGCGCCGACGGCGACAGGTCCGGGTGTTCGATGCGCAGCTCGGGGACCAGCCGGGAGAGCTCCGCGAGCCAGACGGGGTTGAGTCCGCCGACCGCCTGTCGCAGTGCGCCGGTCCGCAGCCACTCGACGACCGGTGCGTAGACGTGCTCGCCCTCGGCCGCGTACGACCTGGCGGTCGCCGTCACGATCCCCTGCCGGGCGGCCCAGTCTCGCAGCTCCGCGGCGAGACGGCTCTTGCCAATGCCGGGCTCGCCGGCGATCAGCACGAGGTGACCGTGCTCCCGCGATGCATTCCGCCAGACGTCGAGCAGCACGCGCCACTCCGCGGTTCGCCCGACCAGCGGCGTCTCGGCGGCGTCACCGGTTGCCCGCGGCCGCGGTGGCGATGCCATCCGCAACTGCTCGTAGAGGTCGCGGGTGGCCGGCTCCGGCTCGATCGCGAGCTCTCGGCCGATGTGCCCGGCGAAGTCGCGGTAGACGCGGAGCGCGTCCGAGCGCCTGCCGGTCACGGCGAGGAGCCGCATCAACTCACGGCAGGCGTGCTCGTTGAGCGGGTCCTGCCGCAGCAGGAGCTCGGCGTAGCCACCGGCAGCAGCATCGTCTCGCACCTCCTGGAGCACCGCGACGAGCCGCTCGAGCGCCCGCAGGTACCGGCCTCGCAGGCGGTCCCGCACGTCGGTGACCCAGTCGTCGTAGCAGTCGGGCAGCAGATTCCCCCGGTAGCAGGCGAGCGCCTGCTCGAGCGCGCGCCGCAGCGCCTCGGCGTCGCGGGTCTCCTCGGCGCGTCGCGCCGCACCGAGCGCCTGCTCGAACTCGGTCACGTCGAGGCGGAAGGTGATCTCGAGTCGCGAGGAATGCGGGGCACCCGGACCGGCGGCTTCCAGCAGCCATCCGGCCTCGGGGAGCGCGCGGCGCAGGTGATGGATTTCCCGGCGCAGGTTGGTGCGGGCCTGCGCCTCGCTCGATTCCGGCCAGAACGCGGAGGCGAGCTGCGGGCGGGAAGGTGGATCATCCCGGTGAAGGAGGAGATAGGCGAGCAGGGACTGGAGGCGGGGGGAGTTCACCGCGGCGACCCGCTCCCCGTCGCGGGCCAGGTGAAAGCCACCCAGCATCCTGACGTGCAGCGACGGTCGCATCGCGCCTCCCGGGTCACCCCCGCGCGTCCGCGCAACGGGAGGATCGGCCGTTTGACGAACCTGTCCGATGGCCCGAGTGTAGCAGGGCGCGGATGGCCCTGTCAGCGCCGCGGGGCGGCGCGTTCGGCCGGGCCGGACGGCCGCGATCACGTTTGACAGCGAGGCCACGGACTGGTAGGATTGGCGGTCGTGGGCTGTCGTCCGCGACTTTTGTTTTGCCACGGAATCAAGGGGGACGCACCGGTGTACGCGGTAGTTCAGACGGGCGGGAAGCAGTACCGGGTGGAGGTCGGCGACCGGATCCAGGTCGAGCGGCTCGACGCCGAGCCGGGCAGCGACGTCACGCTGGACCGCGTCCTGATGGTCTCCGGCGATGACGGGGTGCGGATTGGCCGGCCGGTGGTCGAGGGGTCCCGGGTCGTGGCCAGCGTCGACGCCCAGATGAAGAGCAAGAAGATCCTCGTCTTCAAGATGAAGGCGAAGAAGCGCTACCGCCGGACGCAGGGGCACCGTCAGCAGCTGACCAGCCTGACGATCAAGGACATCGTGGCCTAGCGACCGCGCGTTCCGCGACGCCTGGAGGAGATGGATGGCACACAAAAAGGGCATGGGCAGCTCCCGGAACGGCCGGGACAGCACCGCCAAGCGCCGCGGCGTCAAGCGCTACGACGGCAACTTCGTCCTCCCCGGCTCGATCATCGTGCGCCAGTGCGGCACGAAGTTCTACCCGGGCACCAACGTCGGCATGGGACGGGACTACACCCTCTACTCGCTGGTCGAGGGCGAGGTCAAGTTCGAGGCGGTACGGCGCGACCGCAAGCGCGTCAGCGTCTACCCGCTGGTCGAGGCGGTCGCCGAGCCGTCCCTGGCCTCGGCCTAGTCAGCACTGAGGAAGCAACCAAGATGAAGCCAGGCATTCACCCGAAGTACCAGGAGGCGACGGTCGTCTGCGCCTGCGGGAACACGTGGCAGACGCGCTCGACCAAGCCCCTGCTGCGCGTCGACCTCTGCCCGCAGTGCCACCCGTTCTACACGGGCGAGCAGCGCATCGTCGACTCGGCCGGCCAGGTCGAGCGCTTCATGCGGCGCATGGAGGCGGCCTCCGACAACCCGCGCCGCAAGAAGGTCGAGCGGCGGCAGAAGAAGCTCGACCTGCGGTCGAGGACCCAGCGCCAGCAGGAGCAGCTGCTGGCGCCCGAGGAGCAACCCGCCGCAACCGAGCCCGAGAGCTGACGCGGCTCCGCCAGACGCGGGGCAGCAACCCGAAAGCAGGACGGCGCGGCGGGTACCCGCCGCGCCGTCACTTTTGGGACCAACGTGTAACGATTCTGACACTGCGACGGGCATCCACGCACCGCCCGAAAGCGTTAATATTACCGAGAGGGGTACGCGGGTGCTGGCTCCCGCCCCTTGACGGCCGGACCAGTAACCGACCCTCCGGAAAGAGGGGCATAAGACCAATGGCCGGACCACTGCCGGTTTCGCCGCAGTCGCACGAGATGACCGAGGAGACGCTCGCCGAGGAGGGGTTCTCCAGCGAGGAGATCGCGCGGCTTCGCGACCTCCGGGACATGTACCCGTACGTGGAGTACGTCGACTCTCGCAGTGAGTGGCACCGGCTCCGCTTCGTCAAGTGGCTCTACAGCCAGGGCGAGTTCAAGCAGTAACGGGTCGTGCCGGCGATACGGCACGGGGAACGGGTGCGTCGCGATGGCGGCACACCCGTTTTCGCTGCCCGCAAGCGACCGGCGCCCCGCCGCCCCGCCGTGCCGGACGCTTGCGGGCCGGGAGGGCGCGGCTATACTTGACGGCCGACGAGCGACGCTCGACGCCGTCCGGTCGATGCAACCTCCGACACGTGTAATCGCCTGGGAAAGGACTCTTGAGGGATGACCTACGTGATCGCCCAGCCGTGCATCGGGTTGAAGGACGGCTCCTGCGTCGAGGTCTGCCCGGTCGACTGCATCCACACCGACGACGCGAGCGACATGTACTTCATCGACCCGGACGAGTGCATCGACTGCGGCGTCTGCGCCGAGGTCTGCCCGGTCGAGGCCATCTTCTTCGAGGACGACCTGCCCGAGCAGTGGAGCGAGTTCCTGCGCATCAACCGCGAGTACTTCCAGAAGGGCTGACCGGCATCCTCCGATACCAGCAGATCGCGGCCGGCGAGGCCTCGCCGGCCGCTTCGCGTGCGCGGCGAGATCAGGCGGTCTCCGCCACCCCGGCGGGCTCGGTCCGGATCGCCTGGCCGGTCGCCCTATCGAAGTAGTAGAGGCGATCCGGCGGGAGCACCACGTCCACGCTGGTCCCCGCGCGGAGCACGACGTCCGGCGGGATGCGGGCCACCATCGTGTCGCCGGCCGCCGTCTCCAGGTAGACGTACTGCTCCGGACCGAGGGTCTCGACCACGTCGACCTTGACCCCGATCACCGCGTCAGCCGGCAACTGGCCGTCCAGCCGCCGGTCGACGATGTCCTCCGGCCGAATGCCGACCGTGACCACCGCGTCGTGGTAGCCGGCCAGAGCGCCGGCGTCGGCGTCGGCGACCGGCAGCGAGAAGTGCTCGCCGACGAGTCTGCCCTGCCCGTCCGCGTACTGCACCCGCATGTCGAAGAAGTTCATGGCCGGGCTGCCGATGAACCCGGCGACGAAGAGGTTGACCGGCGAGCGGTAGAGGCGGTCCGGCGTGTCGAACTGCTGCAGCCGGCCGTCGTTGAGCACCGCGATGCGGTCGCCCATGGTCATGGCCTCGACCTGGTCGTGGGTGACGTAGATCGTGGTCGTCCCGAGGCGCTGGTGCAGCTTGATGATCTCGGCGCGGGTCTGGACGCGCAGCTTGGCGTCGAGGTTGGAGAGCGGCTCGTCCATCAGGAAGACCTGCGGCTCGCGGACGATGGCGCGGCCGAGGGCGACGCGCTGGCGCTGGCCGCCGGAGAGCTGGCGCGGCTTGCGGTCGAGGAGCTCGCCGATGCCGAGGAAGCTCGCCGTCTCCCGGACGCGACGCGCGATGTCCTCCTTGCCGACGTGGTGCAGCTTCAGGCCGTAGGCCATGTTGTCGAAGACGCTCATGTGCGGGTAGAGCGCGTAGCTCTGGAAGACCATGGCCACGTCGCGGTCCTTGGGCGTCAACTCGTTGACGACGCGGTCGCCGATCATGATCTGCCCGCCGGAGATCTCCTCGAGCCCGGCGAGCATGCGCAGCGCCGTCGACTTGCCGCTGCCGGAGGGGCCGACCAGGACCACAAACTCGCCGTCGGCGACCTCGAGCGTCAGGTCCGAGACGACGGCGTTGGTGCCGTACCGTTTCCACACATGGTCGAAGGCCACGCGCGCCATGCCATACCATCCGTTTCTCGCGGGCCGGCTAGCCCTTGACCGCGCCGGCCGTCAGCCCGGCCAGGATGCGTCGCTGGAAGATGAGCGTCAAGACAATCAGCGGCACGGTCACCACGATCGTGGCCGCCATCATCTGTCCCCAGGGGATCTCGTAGCCGCCGCCCGTCTGCGGCGTGAAGGTGAAGATCGCGACCGGGACGGTGTGCATGTCCGGCGTCTGGGTGAAGGAGAGGGCGAAGAGGAACTCGTTCCAGGCGGCGATGAAGGCGAGCAGGCCGGTGGTCACCAGGCCGGGTGCGGCGAGCGGCAGGAGGACCTGATAGAAGGTCTGCAGCGGCGAGGCGCCGTCGACGTAGGCCGCCTCCTCGAGCTCGCGCGGCATCGCCTGGAAGAAGCTGCTCAGCACCCAGACGGTGAACGGCAGCGTGAAGATCAGGTAGGTCAGGATCAGCGCGCCCAGCGAGTTGTAGAGCCCGAAGCGGTTGATCATCTCGTAGAGGGCGCCCAGCACGGCGATCTGCGGGAACATCGTCATCGACAGCACGATGTAGAGCACCGGCGTGCGACCGCGGAAGGAGAAGCGGCCAAGTGCGTAGGCCGCCAGGGCGCCGACCACAAGCGACAGGAGCGTGACCGAGCCGGCCACGATGGTCGAGTTGAGGAGCGCGTGCTGGAACGCGCTGTCGCTCAGTACCTGCCGGTAGTGCTCCAGCGTGGGGTGGAGCGGCCAGTAGCGCACCGGCGTCGTGAAGAGCTCGTTGTTCGGCGCGATCGACGAGCGGAAGGCCCAGTAGAAGGGGAAGAGGATGTAGAGGAGGATCACGGCCAGGGCCAGGTAGAAGAGGACGAGGCCGGCACGCCGACGGGTGCGGGTGCCGATCCGCGGGATGCTCATCGCTGCGCCTCCACCCGGAAGACGGTCACGTAGGCCACCACGAAGATGGCGATGACCAGGAAGATCGCCATGCTGATCGCGCTGCCGTAGCCGACGTCGGCGAAGTTGACGATGTTCTGCTGGTCGTAGATCGCCATCGTCATCGTGTCGGGCCGGTTGCCGAAGGCCACGAAGAAGACGTCGAAGACGCGCAGCGCGTCGAGGGTGCGGAAGATGAGCGCGACCACGATCGCCGGCTGCAGCAGCGGCAGCGTCACGTCGAAGAACTGCCGGAGCCGATTGGCGCCGTCGACGGTGGCCGCCTCGTAGACGTCGGAGGGGATGACCTGCAGCCCGGCGAGGAGGAGCAGGGCCATGAAGGGGGTCGTCTTCCAGATGTCGATGGCGGCGACGGCGGGCAGCGAGGTCGACGGGAGCGACAGCCAGGCGACGTTGTGGCCGAGCAGCCCGAGCTTGTTGACGAGCAGATCGTTGATCACGCCGTAGACGTCCTGGTACATCCACTTCCACATCTGGGCCGAGATGACGGTGGGGATGGCCCAGGGGATGAGCATGGCGGTGCGCGTCAGGCCGCGCCCCTTGAAGTTCGAATTGACGACGAGCGCGATCAGCAGCCCGAGGACGAACTCGATCGCCACGGTGAGAACGGTGAACTTGACGGTGACGACGATCGAGTTGCGGAAGGCGATGTCCTGGACCAGGTAGCGGTAGTTCTTGAGGCCGACGGAGACGGGGGAGACAGTGCTGCCGAGCTGCGCGTTGGTGAAGCTCAGCCAGATGGTCTGGACCAGCGGGTAGAGCGCGACGAAGGCCACCACCGCGAGCGCGGGCGCCAGCATCAGCCAGGCGAGCCGCGCCTGGCGGCTGCGCAGGCTGAGGCCGCGGCGCGGCGGGGACGCAGGACGGGCCGGCGTCAGGGCCGGCGCCTGCTCCCGCGCGACCGGCTGTCGCATCCGGTTCTCCCTTCAGCGAGGCCACGGCGGGCCCTCCCCGCCCCCACCACCGGTGTGGCCGGCCCGGCGCAGGGCGCCGGACCGGCTCCGCGGCGTGCCGGCCGTGCTAGCCGACGACGCGCTGGATCTGCTGGGTGATCTGCGGCACCTGCTGCGACGCATTGGCGCCGTTCAGGATCTGGTTCACGCCCTGGAAGAAGTAGGTCGAGACCTGGTTGTAGTTCGCCCCCGTCTCGCCGGACGGCCGGGTGACGCGGGTCACGCTCTGCAGCTTCTGCAGGAACGGCTCGGCCTTGATGACCTCCGGGTCCGCCGCGACGGCAGCGATGGTCGGCACGAAGCTGCCGATCTGCGCGCGGTAGGACTCGACCTCCGGGCTGGCCATGTAGCGCACCAGCTCGATCGAGGCCGCCTGGACCTTCGAGTAGGCGGAGACGCCAAGCTGCCAGCCGCCGACGGTGCCGACGTGGGGCTGTCCCGCCGAGGCGGGCAGCGGCGCGACGTCGACCTTGCCGTTGACCGGGGAGTCGGCGCTGTTCGCCAGGGCGTAGGCGTAGGGCCAGTTGCGCATGAACGCGGCGTTGCCACCCTGGAAGACGTTGCGGGCGTCCTCCTCCAGGTACGAGGTGACCCCGCGCGGGGCGATCGTGCCGACCCAGCTGCGGGCCTGGTTCAGGATCTGGATCGCGTTCGGGTTGTTCAGCGTGACCTGGCCGTTCTGGATGATCGAGCCGCCGCCGGTCGAGGCCAGCCACTCGAGCGCGTCGCAGGTCAGCCCCTCGTAGGCGTCGCCCTGGAAGACGAAGCCCCAGAAGTTGCTGTTCCGGCCGTGCTCGCCGGTCATGATCGTGCGCGCCTGGTTCTCGAGGTCGTCCCAGGTGGCCGGCGGGCTGGTGAAGCCGTACTTCTGCAGCAGGTCGGTGCGGTAGAAGAGCATGCCGAAGTCGCCGAACCAGGGGATCGCCACCAGCTTGCCGTTGACGGTGTTGTTGGTGATGATCGTGTCGTAGTACTGGCTCTTCTCACTGGCGAATGCCTGCGACAGGTCCATCAGGTGCGGAGCGAACGCACCCGGCCAGATGACGTCGAGCATCATGACGTCGATGTCGGGAGACTTGGCCTGGAAGAAGCGCAGGTAGGTGGCGTAGGTGTCGGTCGAGCTCTGCGGGTGCTGGATGACCTTGACGTTGATGCCGGTGTCCTTGGTGAACTGCCCGGTCACGATCACGTCGAGGTCGTGGCCGATGCCGACCGAGTCACCATAGTAGGTAATCGTCTGGCCGCTGTACTGCTTGGCCGCGGCGGCGTTGGCGACCGACGGCGGGTTGTCCTTGGTGTAGGCCACGCCGGTCGACGCCGACGGCGAGGCAGCGGGCGTGGCGGCCGGCGTCGTGGTGGCGGCGCTCGTGGCCGCGGCGCTGGCGGCCGGGGTTCCGGCGACCGCGGTCGCCGCCGGGGTGCCGGTGGTGCCGGCCGCGCCGGTGGAGGCGGTGGGGGTCGAGGCGGTGTTGCTGCTGCCGCAGGCCGCCAGCAGCGCGGCCACGACCGGCACCGACAGGCCGAGCGTCCCGGCCCGCCGGAGCACGTCGCGCCGGCTCAGCCGGCCGTTGAAGGTATCGTGGATCAGTGACTCCAGCCTTCGATCGTCCACGGCTCGCGGTCTCCTCCCAAGCGCCCGGCAACCGGACCGATCCCGGCCGCCGGTACGAACGTGGCGCCTCCGGGCGCCGACGCAACCACGGGGGTGGCGCCGGTCCGGCACCACGGGGCGGTCATCGCCGACCGCGACCCACTCCCCGGTGCCACTCCCGGCGTTCGCCGGCACCGCCCGGCACCCCGACGGGGCACGCCCCCGATCGACGGGCCGGACGCCGGCCTGTCTCCCGCGCTCCTTGCTGCCCGCGTCGGCCAGAGCCGGACGGCTCCGGTCGCGGCGGCAGGACCACCAGTGAGCGGGCGGGCTCGTCGAGGACCTGCGCCCCCGACGCCACCGTTCGACACGCTACGCCGATCAGAATGACATCGGCGTCACACGGGCTCGGAAGGTCGCCGCAATTTCGTGTCAATGCGCTCTGCGTCGCGCTTTTGCGCCCGGACCGCCGCGTCACACGCGCGTCTCGGGCGCCCGGCGAGACGGACCGGAATCGGCGGTGGCGCGACGGGGAACCGCGTGGCGCGAAAGCCGCGAGGGGGAGGCTCGGGGTGCGGCCGACGCCGGCGCGGCACGGCGGCGCCGGTTTGGTGCGACCGATAGCGCGAAGGTGAGGCGATCGATGGCCGAGCACGAGCAGTTTCGGGGCGTCGTGCGGGCGCCCGACTTCCCGGCGGCAGGGTGGTTCAACGTCGACCGGCCGCTCCACCTCCAGGACCTGCGCGGCAAGATCGTGATCCTGGACTTCTGGACTTACTGCTGAATCAACTGCCTGCAGCTCCTTCCCCAGTTGGGGGAGGTC
>DASSZN010000072.1:0-18927 GCA_035702805.1 Thermomicrobiaceae bacterium
GCCACCAGCGCCTCCGCCCAGTCCGGCCCGTCGACGTGGATCAGGCAGGGCCGCTCCCGCCGCGCGATCTCTCGCAGCAGCGCGCGCATCGGCGCGCCGGCCGTGGGCTGCCGGCTGATCTGGCAGTGGACTTTGGCGCCCACCGCCGCGCCTGACCGGTACGCCTGGTCCATGGCACGGCACGATCCCTCCAGGTCGTGCGGGTTCACCACGACGTAGGCCAGCAGCGCCCCGCCGCTGGCGCTCGCCGTCGCGAACGCCTCGCGGTTCCCCGGCTCCGTCGCGTTCTGGATCGCGTCGATCGACGAGGCGACGGTGCGCGTGATGCCGTGGCGGGCCATGTCGGCCACCCATGCGTCGGGCTCCACGCGCGGCACCGGCAGCGAGAACGCGCCGAAGTGGCCGTGGACGTCGATCAGGTCGGCGCCGCGGACGGCGCTCGGGAGCGCCTCGACCCGCGCGTCGATCTCGAACAGGCGCGCCGCGTTGCCGGCCAGGATCGCGGACCGCTCTTCGGCGGTGATCGGCGCCGCGAGCACCGCGTTGAGCGGCGCCATGATCGGCCGGTACGGCGCCCCGGAGCCGAAGAGGAGCCGGTGCGCTCCCACCTCACGCACCACGGTCGTCACGCCCTGATACTGGCCGAGCCGGCTCGTCTCGAGAAAGAGGTGCGGCCAGCGCCGCATCGCTGCGAGGCAGTCGGCCAGCTGCGAGTAGTGCCCGCCGACCAGCACTACCGGGACCCCGAGGTCCGCCGTCGCGGCGCCGATCCGGGTCGCCGAGCCGAACTCGCCCACCGAGATCAGGAACGGCCGGCCGCCGCGCGCCGCCGGCTCCGCGATCTCGCGAAACGCGACCGAGTCAACGGTCCATCCCTGCTCTGCCGGGAAGAAGCGGAACGCGCTCGCGCCCCGCTCCAGCGCACGCGCGACCTCGACGCCGGCATCCAGGCACTGGACCGGGTTCAGGACTGCCACCGGCCGCAGTTCCAGGTCCGTCGTCTGGTTCGGTGCGGCGAAGGCTTCCTCGTTTGCCTGGTCGGACCGGTGGGACACGCCCGTGCGTGAGGCGATGAGCGCGTGCGCGATCCCGTGCGCCCGCAGTTCTCCGACCGTCGCGGCCAGCCCGTAGGCCTCCGGCGACCGCAGGTCCGGCGTCGCGCCGACCAGCACGTTGACGTCGATCACGGCTACCTCCCGGCCCGGGACGTGACCGGCCGCGGCTCCGGCCGGGCTGAGCTGCACCAACCGGTGGCGGCCCAACGCTCAGACGTTGACATGCCCGTCGATCGTGGTGCGCTCATCCGCCCGCACGGCTTCGAGCAGGCGGCGGTAGCCCTCGCGGATCTCGGGGGTGACCGCCTCGTCGCGAGATGGCAGCCGCGACGTGCCTCCCGCCAGCCCGACCAGCTCCATCGCCGGACGCACGAACACGCCCTCGCCGCCGGTCGCCGCCGCGATGCGCGCGACCAGCGCCTGGTAGGGCACCATGGCTCGCTCGAACTCCTGATGAGCCCGCGCGTAGTCCCCGCGCTCCATCAGCTCCCAGATCCGCCAGCAGAACTGGGGGTAGAAGTTCGGCCAGTGGCTCACGAAGACGCGGCAGCCCGCCAGGTGGCCGAGGATGGTGTGGAAGGTGTTGTTGACCACTGCCACTCGCCCGGACAGCCGCCGGATCCCCTCCTGAAAGATGTCGACGTTGGGCGAGCTCCACTTCACCGCGACCACGTTCGGGATGTCGAGCAGCCGCTCTACCAGCTCGAGCGGCATGTCGTAGCCGGTGTACCAGTTGTTGTAGGCGGCGAACCCGACCGACGTGTGCCGCGCGACCTCGTTCATCCAGGCGACGACGTCTCCCGGGCGTCCGTCGTAGTAGAAGGGGCCGGAGATCTGCACCGCGTCGACGCCGATCCGCTCGCAGAACTGGCACAGATCGATGCAGTCGCGCACGTCGAGCGTCTGCACGCCGGCGATGACCGGGATCTCGCCCCGCGCGACCTCGACGATCGTCTCGATCACCTGCTTGCGCTCGGCGATGCTCATCGAGGTGAAGTCGCCGCCGGAGCCGGCGGCCAGCAGCACGGTGTTCTCCGCGCTGGCCCCCTGGCCCACCAGCCACTCCACGTTGGCGCGCAGGGATCGCAGGTCCAGCGAGCCGTCCTCGCCGAACGGCGTGACGATCGGGGCGAGCACCCCGCGCCAGCGCTGCATGGCCTCATCTCGCGAAGTCAAAGGCGGAGCCTCCTTAACCTGGCCGCCCGCCCTGCGCGGGCGGCCTCCGAGCCTGGTCCACTCCGGTGCCGCCGGATCCCCTGAAGCCGATCAACGCTCCCCTCGTGCGAAGCTCCACCCTCCCCTGCCGTGCTGCCACCTGCCGAGAGTCTCGATGATGAGTGAGGTGCCGTATAATGGAAGTATTGCGTATCGACATCTTCGAGTCTATGGTGCCTGCAATGGGGTGTCAAGCCGGCCCGCCCCGCGACGCGTCGCCTCGCTCCGGGGCCGCGGTCGTCGCCAGCGGCACGCGATGCGCCAGCAGCTGGTCACCCGGCAGGTTGTTGGGCGTGAACGGCTGCGCCAGCAGCCGGGGCGGCATCGGCAGGGAGTCGTAGGTCCGTCCACTGCTGCGCAGGAACGGCTCGGCGTAGGAGACGCCGGCCAGCATCCCCCACCGTCCCTCGCGTGACTCGACGATCTTCCGCGCCGTCGCGCCGTGGTAGCCCTGGCTGACGATCTGGTCCATGGCCCGGACCTTGGTCGCGACGACCGCGGTGATGTCGATCCAGACGTCGCAGACGATCCCGCCGCACAGGGGGTCGCGCGAGTCGGCGATCTCGCCCCCCATCGGGAAGTAGAAGATCTCCTTGACGTGGTGCGCCGCGACCCCGTCGAGCTGGCGGATCCGCGACGCCGCGACGTCCCGGGCCAGCAGCACGAGCTGCCCGACGTGCGCGTGTGGGTCGACCGCCGCCCGCGCGTGGACCGGCAGGTGGGTGACGATGATGTGTGGGCGGACGCGCAGGATCTGCGCGGCGAGCTGGTCGATGCGCTCCGCGGTGATCTCGAGGTGGTCGTCCGGCCAGTCGAGCAGGACCAGGTCGTGCACGCCGACGATTCGCGCGACCGCTTCGGCCTCCCGCTGCTTGATGCCGCGCACGTCGCCCGCGCTGGCCCGGACTGCCTCGGTCTCCCGGGTTCGTCCCGGCGCCTCGTCCGTCGCCAGGAACAGGTCGGGGTGATGCCGCTCGCCGTTGGTGCAGATCACCGTGGTGACGTGGTCGCCGCGCGCGACGTGCAGCGCCGCCGTCCCCGCGGCCTCGCAGGCGCTGTCGGCCACGTGTGCGTAGACGAGCATGAGTCGGAGCGACGTGTCTGCCGTCTCCGCCGTCCCGGTGCCGGTTATGTCCATCCCGGTGTTCCCTGCTTCCACGGAGCGTGCCCGGGCTCAGCCCACCCGGCCGAGCGCGGCCGGAATCGCCGCGATCAGCCGGGCCACCTCGTCCCCGGTGTTGAAGCCCGCCAGCGAGACCCGGATGGCCGCGCTGTCCTGCTGCGCCTTGACGACCACGGACGCCGACTCCCAGAGCGCGTCGACCGCCCGTTGCAGCGCGCCGAGGTCGTACCCGTCCACGCGGAAGGCCACGATGCCGCTCGCCTCCGCTCCGTAGCGCGGGGCCAGGACCTCGACTCCCGGTATCTCGCCGAGACCCTCCACCAGCGTCCGCCGCAGCCCGCGCACGTGCCGGCCGATCCGCTCCAGCCCCGCTGCGTCGAGCAGCCTGAGCGCGGCGTCGAGGCCGGCGCGCAGCGCCAGGCTCTCGGTCCCGATCTCGATGCGTCGTCGTAGCGGGATGGCGTCGGCGCCGGTCACGTCCTCGCTCGCCGGCCGCGGGACGAGCGAGAAGGCGGGCCAGTAGCCGGCTTCGTCGCGGACGTAGAGGTAGCCGATGCCGTGGGGGCCGAGCAGCCACTTGTGACCCGAGCCGACGAAGTAGTCGCAGCCGAGTCGCGCGAGGTCGACCGGGAGTTGTCCCGCGCTCTGCGCCCCGTCGATGGCGACCGCCACGCCCGCCCGGTGCGCGCGCTCGACGGCCTCGTGCACCGGCAGGCACCGGCCGTCCTGACAGGACACCTGCGACAGGAAGAGGAGACGGATCCGGTCCGGCTCACGCAGGGCCTGCTCCAGCCGGCCGAGGACCTCGTCCGTGTCCCGGCCGGCCGGGACCACGACCGGCTCGACCCCGTGCCGCTCGGTCAGGGCGGCCAGCGCGGAGCGGGTTCCCACGTGCTCGGTGTCCGTCGTCAGGATGCGGTCGCCGGGTTGCCAGGGAGTCGCGTCGAGCACGTAGCGGATGGCGAGCGAGGTGTTGCTGGTCCAGGCGATCTGCTCCGGCCGGGCACCGAGGAACGACGCCAGGCGAGCGCGGGCGGCCTCGGCGTCGGCGAACATCGCCGCGAGCGCGGCCGAGCCGGTCAGCCCGGCGTCGCCCTCCTGGTCGAGGCACCCGTCGACGGCGTCTCGTACCGGCCCCGCCAGCGGGCAGAGCGTTCCGGTCTGAAAGTAGGCGGCACGATCGCAGATCGGGAACTGGGCGCGGAGGTCCTCCTGCCAGTCGCCCTCCAACGGCGGGCGTCCCCGGCTGTTCCCAACCCCGGCAGTCGTTTCGGACGGAGCCACGCTGGCGCACTCCTCGCTCCCGGCGGCGTCTGGACGACGCGCGGCCGGTCGGCTACTTCGCGGTCGGGTCGAGCGCGTCCTGGAGCCCGTCGCCCATGAGCGTGAAGGCGTACATGGCCAGGGCGATCATGACGCCCGGGAAGAAGCTCAGGTACCAGTGCGACTGGACGTAGGGCAGGTACTGGTTGAGCATCTTGCCCCAGCTGGGCGTGGGCGAGTTGACGCCGATCCCGAGGAAGCTCAGTCCGGCCTCACCCATGATCGCTGCCGGGATGCCCAGCGTCAGCGCGACGATGACCGGCGTCAGCGAGTTCGGGATCAGGTGGTTCGTGATGATCTGCCGGTTGCTGGCGCCGAGGGCGCGCGCCGCCAGGACGTAGTCCTGCTCGCGCAGCGACAGCACCTGGGCGCGGACCAGCCGCGCCACCGCGATCCAGCTCGTCACCGACAGGGCAATGTAGATGTTGACCAGCCCGCTGCCGAGGATCGCCAGCATCAGGATCGCGAACAGGAGCGTCGGGAAGGCCGAGGTGACGTCGACGACGCGCATCAGCCCGAAGTCGACCGCGCCCCCGAACCACCCCGCGGCGGCGCCGATGGGCGCCCCGATCAGGAACGCCGCCAGATTCACGACCAGCGCGACGGACAGCGAGACGCGCGCCCCGTAGATCACCCGCGTCAGCATGTCGCGACCGTACGGGTCGGTGCCCATCGGGTGCGCCCGCGAGGGGAACTGCCAGGCCTGGCTGTACACCTGGTTGTCGTACCCCTCCGGCCGCAAGATCGGCGCGAAGACCGCCATCGCGACCAGCACGACCACGATCAGCAGCGCCGCGACGGCCACTCTGTTGTGGGCGTAGCGGACCATGGCCGAGGCGAACAGGCCGCGCTCTCGTCGCTTCGGGCCGAAGTCGGGCGTCGTCGCCGCGCTCACGGAGCTCACGACTGACCGCCCGAGAGCCGGACGCGTGGATCGGCGACGGCGTAGAGCAGGTCGGTCGCCAGGTAGGCGAGCGCGATCACCGTGCACCACACCAGCGAGAGCGCCATGATGACCGGGTAGTCGCGGTTGTAGATGCTCAACGTCAGCTCGTTGCCGATCCCGGGCACGCGGAAGATCGTCTCGATGAAGAACGACCCCGTCACCATCCAGGCGAAGAGCGGGCCGATCACGGTGAGCATGGGGATCAGCGCGTTCTTGAAGGCGTGGCGCAGCACGATGGCGCGTTGGCGGAGCCCCTTCGCCTTGGCCGTCCGCACGTAGTCGGCGCGCAGCGCGTCGAGCAGCGACGCCCGCGTGTAGCGGGCGACGGTGGCGGTCGGCCCGAGCGCGTAGGCGATGACCGGCATGATCGCCTCCCTGGGCGAGCCCCAGCCGCCGGTCGGCAGCCATTTGAGCTCGACCGCGAAGAGGATGATCATCAGCACGGCCACCACGAAGGTCGGCATCACGATGAACGTCACGACCGTGATCGACGTGACGTAGTCCACGATCGAGTTCGGGCGCAGCGCCGAGATCGTGCCGAGCACCACCCCCACCACCATCGAGAGGACGAAGGTCATCGCGCCCAGCTGGATCGTGACCGGCCAGCTGCGGGCCAGGAACTGGGTCACCGGCTCGCCAAACTTGAACGAGACGCCGAGGTCGCCGTGCAGGACGTTGCCGATGTAGCTCAGGTACTGCCGGTAGAGCGGCTGGTCGAGCTGGTACTTGTGCGCCAGCGCGTCCCGCACCGACTGCGGCACCGGGACTTGCTGGCTCTCGGTGGCGTCGAACGGTCCGCCCGGCACGGCGTGCATCATCAGGAAGGTGATGATGGACACCGCGAGCAGGACGCCGACGATTCCGACCAGCCGGGCGATGACGTACCGGAGCATCGTTCCCCATAGCCCGGGACGTGCCGGGGTTTCCCCGGTACGTCCCGGCGTAGTCGCGCGAGATCAGGCCTTGATGTAGATGTCCGACCAGAAGCGCTGGTAGTGCAGCTTCACGCCGTCCGAGCGCGGGACCAGGCCCGCGACCTGTGGCTGCCAGAGCTCGCCCTGGACCGGGTTGCCGATGAACACCGCGCCGACGTCGGAGATCAGGATCTTCTCGGCCTGGTTGTAGAGCGCCTTGCGCTTGGCCGGGTCGAGCTCGCTCCCCGCCTGGTCCACCAGCTGGTTGAACTGCAGGTTCTTCCAGGTGTGGCGCGACTGGTTCGTCCACCAGTCGAGGAAGTCGGTCGGGTCGGCGTAGTCCTCCGCCCACGCGATCAGGCCGAGCGTGATCTGGTGCTTGCCCAGCTGGTCCATGTAGGTCGACCGCTCGATGTCCTTGGGCGTGACCGTCACGCCGAGGTTCGTCTTGAGCATGCGCTGGATCGCCACCGACTCCGGGACGATCTGTCCCTGGCGCGTCAGCAGGTCCAGGCTGGGGAAGCCCTTGCCGCCGGGGTAGCCGGCCTCCGCCAGGAGCTGCTTGGCCAGGTTGGGGTCGTAGGCCTGGATCGCCTGGATCTTCGGGTCGGTGGCCTGGCTGTCGGGGAACCCGGCCGGGAGCATCGTGTAGGCGGGCACCTCGAGCCCCTGCATGACGTCCTTGCAGATCGCGACCCGGTCGATGGCGTGGCTGAATGCCTGCCGGACCTTCAGGTTGTTGAACGGCGGGTTGTCGGTGTTGAAGAACATGTAGTAGGTCGTGAAGGCCGGGAACGTGCTCAGGTCCTTCTTCAAGCTCGGGTCGTTGACGGCCTGGCTGAGATCGGCGCTCTGGGTCACGTAGAGCCAGTCGATCTCGTTGGCCTGGAACATCGGCAGCGAGGGTGAGCCCTGCGGCACGAGCGTCTCGACGATCTTCTCGAGCTTGCCCTTCGCCGGTCCGTCGTAGTGCGGGTTCTTGACGAAGACGACCTGCTTCCCCTTGGACCACTCCTGGACCATGTACGGGCCATTGCTGAGCGCCGTCTCCGGCTTGGTCGCCCAGGCGTTGCCGTACTTCTCGACCATGGCCTTCGGCACGACGGTCGCGATGAAGCCGACCACCTGCAGGAAGTAGGGAGTCGGCGCGGTCGTGGTGATCGTGAGCGTGTAGGTGTCCTTCTTCTGCACGCCGAGCTGGGTGAGGTCGGTGATCGTCCCTTTGCTGATGGCCGTGGCGTTCTTGATGCTGGCGTAGAACCAGACGTACGGGTTGGCCGTCTTGGGGTCGAACATGCGCTGCAGCGCGAACACCCAGTCGTCGGCCGTCGCCGGGGAGCCGTCGCTCCACTGCGCGTTCGGGCGCAGGTTGAAGGTCCAGGTCACGCCGTCGGAGGCGAGTTCCCACTTCTCGGCCGCGCCCGGCCACGCCTTGTAGTCCGCGTCCAGCCAGACGAGGGGCTCCCAGGCGTACCCGGCCATGCCGTTCTCCTGGTAGATGTTCGCGGTCGCGTCGAAGTTCTTCCCCTCGATGCCCGGATACGTGAAGACCTGTTTGTCCGCGGACGCCGCGCCCGCCGGCAGCGACCCGGACGTCGACGTCGCGCTCGCGCCGGCCGCGACGGGGCTGCTCGACGCGGCGGCCGCGGTGGTCGACGTGGCCTGACCGGACGCGCCGCCGGTCGTGCTGGTGCTGGTCCCGGCGCTGGTCGTGCCGGCGGCCGCGGGCGCGTTGCTCCCACCGCAGGCGTCGAGGAGCGGCACCACCGCCGCGGCGGCGGCCACCGCCGCCACGCTGACGAAGCGCCGCCGCGTGAGTCGGCGAGTACTGTCCAGCAGAGACATCCTCTGTCCTTCCCCCTCAGTGCGTCGGTCGTGCCCACAGCGCACGGCCGTAGGGCTCGCGGGCGGTCGCGTTCTCACCGCCGGGCGACGTGCCGGATCGGACCCGTGTTGGAATGCGCGAATCGCTCCCCCAGCGATCAGGCAGGCGCTGCCGTCCCGGGCGTCGGCAGGGCCGTCGAGTAAGCCGGGTTGTAGCCGAGGTCGGTCGAGATGGCGGTCGCGGCGTCGGTCACCTGGCCGACCACCACGGGCACGCGCGGCTCCGGCAGGTCGTGGATCGAGGACGTCACGCTGACCGCCGCCACGACCCGGCCCGAGTGGTTGCGGATGGGGGCGGCGATGCAGCGCACCCCGACGTTGAACTCCTGCTCGTCGATGGCGTAGCCGTCGTCGCGCACCCGGGTGAGATGCTGGGTGAGTCGGGCTGGGTCGGTGATGCTGTGGGGCGTGCGCGACACGAGCGTCGTCGACTGGAGAAACCGCTGCAGCTCGGCCGCGGGCAGGTCCGCCAGCAGCACCTTGCCCATCGCCGTGCAGTTGACCGGCATCAGCGTGCCCGGCGGGGAGTAGAGGACGGTCCCGCTGGTCTCGCCGACGATGGACTCGATGACGACCAACTGGTCGCCCTGGAGCACGGCGAGGTTGGCCGCCTGCCCGGTGGCCTCGGCCAGCCGGCGCAGCACCGGCGGGGCCTTCTCCGGCAGTGCCAGTCCCTTGACCAGCGCGTTGAAGGCGTAGAGGAACTTGTAGCCCAGCCGGTACTGCCCCGACAGCTCGTCCTGGCGCACGAAGCCGTTGCGCATCAGCGTGCCGAGTTGCCGGTGCAGCGTGCCCGGCGGGAAGCCGGTGATCTTCAGGAGGTCGGCGGAGCGCAGGCCGGCCGGGTGCGCGATCAGGACGTCGAGGATGCCCAGCGCCTTGTCGATCGCGGTTGGTTTGAAGGCGTCGCCGTCGTCCTCGTCCATCGTCCTGCCTGCTGCCGGCCCACTGCCAGAGGTCGTGAGCTGTCGACCACGCGCCGGTCGGCGACGCGCGCCACCCCGACCGGCACTACGGCACCGCAGCTCCCGATTCCGTATTATGGACTACAACTCTATATCGTGGACATCGTAGCAGAGCAACCCGGGGGTGTCAAGGCCTGGAGAGATGGTCCCATTTTGAACGGGACCGCGCCGGGGCACGGCGTTCGCTCGGCGGAGAGGTCGGTTTATGGGTTAATGATGGAACGGCGCGACCTGTGGGATGGCGAGATCTCTTCCCGGCGTGGGTCGTCCTCTGTCTTCGCCGGTCGATTCGTGCCCCTAACCCGGCGCGCAAGTGCGCCGGCCCCGGGCCAGGAGACCCGTGCGGCGGAGCCGGCGCGGCGTCGTCCGTCTCTCCACATCGCGTGCAATCTTCGCCGCCATCTGCTAGATTATTAGCGGGTAGAACATCGTAATACGTCAACGCGGGACCTCGCGGCAGGTAACGTCTATGGTCGGTCCGGTTGACTTAGCAGCTGCAGCCAGCCCGTCCCCGCCGCTCCTCGTCGGCCGGGAACGCGAGCGGGCGCTGTTGCGTGCGCAGCTCGATGCCGCGCTCGGCGGGCATGGTAGCGTGGTCCTGGTGAGCGGCGAGGCCGGCATCGGCAAGACCACGCTCGCCGAGGACCTGGCCGCCCGGGCTGAGGCGGCGGACTGCCTGGTCCTCTGGGGCCACTGCTACGACCTGACCGTCACGCCCCCCTACGGCCCCTGGGTCGAGCTGGTCGCCAGTATCCGGCCGGTTGACGACCTGCCGCCCTTTCCCGCCTTCCTGCATGACGGCGAGGCGCTGGCGGCGGTCGGCAGCCAGGAGGCGCTGTTCGGCCAGACCTGGGACTTCTTCGCGTCCCTCGCCGCGATGACGCCGGTGGCGCTCCTGCTGGAGGACCTCCACTGGGCCGACCAGGAGAGCCTGGCGCTGCTGCGCTTCGTGGCCCGCCACGTGGCTCGCCACCGCGTGCTCCTCGTCGCGACCTACCGCTCGGAGGAGCTGACGCGCCGCCACCCGCTCTACCGGACCATCCCGCTGCTGGTGCGTGACACGCGCGCGGCGCGGCTGGACGTGCGTCCACTGGACGCGGCCGGGACGCGCGGGCTGGTCGCCGGGCGCTTCCGGCTGTCGGATGCCGACGCCGTGCGTCTGGAGGCGTATCTGGAGGAGCACGCCGAGGGCAATCCGCTCTACGCCGGCGAGTTGCTGCGCACGCTGGAGGACGACGGGGTGCTGGTCGCACGGGACGGCGGGTGGGAAGTGGGCGACTTGAGTCGCGTCGGGGTGCCACCGCTGCTGGTGCAGGTGATCGAGGGACGGCTGGCCCGGCTCACCGGCGATACGCGTCGCCTGCTCGAGGTGGCGGCCGTGATCGGCCAGGAGGTGCCGCTAGACCTCTGGCAGCGGGTAAGCGGGGCGAGTGACGAGGTGCTGGCCGGTACCGTGGAGGAGGCGCTGGAGGCGCACCTGCTGTCGGAGAGGCCGGGCGGAGCGGTCGCGTTCACACACGCCGTGGTGCGGGAGGCGATCTACGCGGGTACGGGGCCGGTGCATAGGCGGCTGTGGCACCGGCAGATTGCGGAGGCGCTGGCCGGGAAATCCCTGGCTGACCCCAATGCCGTGGCCCATCACTTCGACCGAGCGGGGGATAGCAGATCAATCAGATGGCTCCTGCGTGCCGGAGAACAAGCGGAGCGCAGCTATGCCTGGGCAACCGCCGCGGCGCGCTTCGAGGATGCGCTGACCCGCCTGGACGACCGGCATGCACCCGCTGGAGAGCGGGCGCTCCTCCTGCATCGGATCGGCTACCTGCTGCGCTTTCTGGACCCGCACCGTGCGCTGGCTAGGCTGACTGAAGCTGGTGCACTGGCGTCGGAATCCGGGGATGCCGCGCTGACCTCTGCTATCCGGAGTCAGGCCGGACTCTTGCGCTGCTACATCGGCGATATTCTCGAGGGCATCATGGAGATGGCGGGCGCTGCCGACGCGCTCGCAGCCCTGCCCATCGACGCTCAGGAGCGCTTGCGCGAGATGCTGGCCTTCGATCCGATCCCCTTCGACGGGACCCTAGTGCTCTGGCTGGCCGGGACCGGGCGACTCAAGGAGACGATTGAGCGTGGAGAGCGCGCGCTCCGGAGCCTGCCCTCGCCAGCACGACGTGACGGTCCGGTGGATTCGCCCATCGGAGACTGCTACTACGGACTGGCGCAAGCCTACGCCTGCCTGGGCGAGGTCCTGGCAGCCCGGCACGCTTTTCAGCGAGCTCGCACGGTCTTCGGCGAAATCCAGCACCATCTGATGGTAACGGCGGTGTACCGGTTCGAGATCAACCTGCTTCAGCTGCCGTACTTCGCCGAGCAGTCCCAGGAGCGGGCAGACCTTGTAGCCATGGGTGTAGCGGCCGCGGTGCGGGGGAGCAACGCCGTTTCGAGACAGCGCTCGCTGGACCTCGCGGCGCTGCCACTGCTCTTGCTGGAGGGGCGCTGGGCCGATGCCGCTCCGGTGACAGCGGCCCTCTCCGAAGACCGGTCGTCGTCCCGTCATTTCCTGGGCGTGGGCGCACTGGCACTGCTTGCACACGAACAGGGCGAGCCAGCGCGGGCTCAACAGGTGATCGCCGAAATCCTGCCGGGAGGGCCAGAAACCGCGCCGGGGGCCACCATTTTGCCGGCAGCGCTGACGTTGCAGCGGCTGGCGGCGCGAATGGCGCTCGATGCGGTCGACCTGCCCACGGCTCGTGCCTGGCTGGACGCGCACGACCGCTGGCTCTCCTGGTCCGGCGCCGTGCTCGGCCGAGCCGAGGGTGCGCTCGGCTGGGCCGCGTACCACCGCGCTGACGGCGACCTCGCGCTCGCCCGGCAGCGCGCCGAGCAGGCGCTGGCTCACGCCTCCGAGCCGCGCCAGCCCCTCGCCCTCATCGCCATCCACCGCTTCCTCGGCAGGCTCGACACCGAGGAGCGCCGCTTCGCTGACGCCGAGGCGCATCTTCAGCAGTCGCGCACGCTGGCCGACGCCTGCGCCGCGCCCTTCGAGCGCGCGCTCACGCTGCTGGAGCTGGCCGGGCTGCGCGCGGCCGAGGGCAATCCGGACGAGGCGCGGACGCTCATGGCCGAGGTGCGGAGCATCTGCGAGCCGCTGGAGGCGAAGCCGACGCTCGAGCGCGTCGCGACGCTGGAGGCGCGACTGGCTGCTGTCCCGGCGCCGAAACGGCCGCACTACCCCGCCGGGCTGACGGCGCGGGAGGTGGAGGTGCTGCGGCTGGTGGCGGAGGGCTTCTCCGACGCCGAGGTTGCCGCGCGCCTCTACCTGTCCCGCCGCACCGTCGGCACGCACCTGACCGCGATCTACACCAAGCTCGGCGTCTCCTCGCGCGCCGCGGCCACGCGCTTCGCCGTCGAGCACGGCCTGCTCTGAGACCGTCGCGACCCACCCGTCGCAAATCTACGTATCGCGCTCTCTGAATCTACGTAATCTGCACGATGCGCAGCGCCGAGCGACGCTGGACAATCCCTCCATCAGGATTCAACACGCCGGGCCCGCGACGTTCGCGCAGGAGGTGCCTCAACGGAATAGATCCCGGCTCATCGTCCTCCCGCGCGAGGTACAGACACACCGCTGGTCCCACGGTCAGGAGGAACCGCATGGCCGAGAGCATGACGGCTGCGCGAGCGCTCAGCGAGACCCCCTGGGCCGACGTCGATCGCTCCGACGACCCCGGGGAAAAGGTGCGCTATCTCGACCTGGTGACAGACACCACTCCCTACAAGCGCCAGTCGCTGGCGGCCCTCGCCCTGCGCCCGGGCGAGCACGTCCTCGACGTCGGCTGCGGCACCGGCGACGACGTCCGGCTCCTGGCCGAGCTGGTCGGGCCGACCGGACGCGTCGTCGGGCTGGACGTCAGCGCAACGATGATCGCCGAGGCCCGGTGTCGCGGTCAGGGCTCCGCCCACGCCGCGCCGGTCGAGTTCCGGCAGGGTGACGTCTACGCGCTCCCCTCCCCCGACGACAGCTTCGACGCCACGCGCGCCGACCGCGTCTTCCAGCACCTGAGCGACCCGCTCGCGGCGCTGCGCGAGATGCGGCGGGTCACTCGTCCGGGCGGGCGCGTCAGCGTGCTGGATCCGGACTGGGAGACGCTGGTGGTGGACGTCCCGAACCGGTCGCTCTTTCGTAGGATCCGGGGCCACATGCTCGACACGACGGTCGGGCGCTACAGCGGCAGCCTGCTCTACGGCCTCTTCCACCTGGCGGGGCTGCGCGACGTCCAGGTGACGACGACGGTCTTCGGGGTCTGGACGGACTACGCCGTCGGCAACTGGCTCGTCGACCTGGACGCGATGGGCGAGCGGGCCCGCGCGGCGGGAGCGATCACGGGCGACGAGCACGCCGAGTGGCGGGAGGCCCTGCGCGAGCTGCGCGAGACCGGCCCTTTCTTCCTGGCCATGGGCGGCGTCGGTGTCGTCGGCATCGAGCCCTGACGCAGCGACGGAGCCCGGTGCCGGCCCGCGATCGGAGAGTCTGCGGATGACAGCCTACTCGCGCCGCGAATGGCTCATCGTGCTGGTCCTGTCGCTCGGGACCTTCATCGGGGTCCTCAACGTCTACCTGCTGACCCCGTTCCTGGGGCTCGTCGCCCGCCAGTTCGGGGTCAGCGAGGCTGCCGTCGGCCTTCTCTCCACCGTCTACTCCCTGGTCGGGGCGGTGGTCGGTCTGCTCGCCGCCCCCCTGATGGACCGCTACCAGCGCAAGCGGCTGCTGCAGTTCGGGCTCGTTGTGGTCGGGGTGGGCGTCGCCCTCTCGGCGGTGGCCCCCTCCTACACCGTCCTGCTGCCCGCCCGGGCGCTCGCGGGCTTCGGCTCCGCCTTCCTCTTCAGTTGCGCCTACGCAGCGGCCAGCGATGTCTTCCCCGACGCGAACCGGCGCAACCGCTGCATCGGCATCCTTTACTCGGCCACGGGGATCGGCGCGGTCCTGGGGATACCCGTCCTCACTCAGCTCGCGGCGGCATTCGGCTGGCGCTGGGCGGTGGTCTCGCTGCTGGTGCCAATCGCCGCGCTGACCGCGGGGGCGAACCTGCTGCCGCGTCTGGCGCTCGACGCTCGGCGGGCCGGGATGCTCGCCGACTACCTGGGCCGCTACCGCCAGGTGCTGGGGCACACCGAGGTCAGCTTACTGCTGACGGTTAGCCTGCTGCGCAACGTGGTCTGGACGGTCCCGCTCATCTACAGCGTCGCGATCTGGAACGGGCTGTTCCACCTGTCGCTGCGCGGCTTCGGCTGGGTCTTCTCGGTCGGCGGGGTCGTCTACTTCGTGGCCAGCAACCTGGCTCCGGCAGTGTTGCGCCGGGTTTCTCCGCTGCGCGCGTTCGTCGCTGCCTCGGTCGTGCAACTCGCGGCGGGGCTCGGCTTCGGCCTGACGACCGGCAGCCTGACGGGCGCCCTGATCGTGTTCTGCGGGGGTATCGCCGGGTCCGGGCCGGTCGCCATCGTCGCGCTCAACGTCCTGCTGCAGGACGTCCTGCCGGAGTACCGGGGGGCGGTCCTCAGCCTCTCGGGCACGATGGGCGAGGCCGGCTCGGCCCTCGGCGGCATCGTGGGCGGCCTGATCCTGGTCACGCTGGGCGCCATCGCGCTGGTCCCGCTTACGAGCGTGCTGATCCCGGCCTCGGTGCTGGTCTGCTGGCTCAGCGTGCGGCGGCCGGTGCGGGTCGCGCAGCCGGCGGAACGGGCCGAGCCGGTCACGGCGTGACACGGTGTCCGGTCGGCGCGCCGGGCGGAGCGGCAGGAGCAGCCACGGTCCCGCGTGCCGGGGCGCGGCTGATCGGGCAGGCCGCCCCATCACGACGGCGGTAACTGCCGGTCGCGGCGGTTCGGTGGCCGCGCGGCGCGCGAGCGCCCTGCGGCAGCGACGAAGGAGTGTCCATCATGGCCACGCAAACGTTCGCGACCGCATCCACCGAGACGGAGATCGTCGCCGAGCAGGCGCGCAAGGTCCGGGCTCTCTACCCCGAGCTGTTCGCCGCGCTGGACACGCGCGACCGCCGGCTCCACAGCGCGGTCGGGCGCCTGGGCCACCCGCACGACCCGGAGTCCTGGGTGCCGTGGTCGGTCCGGGAGGAGGCACTGCTCTCGCTGCACAGGCTCGACGCCGGCATCGGCGAGCTGGCGCGGACTGAGGGGTAGCCTGCCGGCGCCGTGGCTCGACGAGGCCGTCCGGCCGAAAGGAGTAGTTCCATGCCTGCGGGAACGCGGTCCCTGCGCGTGGTCCTGTTCACCGTGACCGCCGAGGCCGTCCCGATTGTCGACGCCCTGCTGGCCACGAAGGGGCACCGCCTGGTCGGCGTCGTCACGGCGCCCGGCCCGAAGATCCGCCGCACCGACGACTACCTCGCCGTGGCCCGGCACGCCCGTCCCGGGCTCGACGTCATCGTCTCGAACTACCCGCACCGCTGGGCCGGCATGATCCGTCCGCTCCGGCCGGACCTGATCGTCTGCGCCAGCTTCAACTGGAAGCTCCCGGCCGACGTGCTGGCCGTCCCGCCGCTCGGGGCGATCAACGGCCACGACGCGCTGCTGCCGAGGTACCGCGGGCGCAACGCCACCGGCTGGGCGCTGCGCAACGATGAGCCGGCCTACGGCGTGACGATCCACTACATGACCCCGGAGCTGGACGACGGCCCGATCCTGTGCCAGCGTCGCATCCCAATCACCGACGACGACCTGAACTTCGCCAGCATCTGGCCGCGCTTCGTCGCGAGCCACGTGGACGCCCTCGACGATGCGCTCGACCGCGTCGTGGCCGGCGACGCGGGTGTGCCGCAGGACGAGTCGCGGGTCACCCACGCCGGGGGCGCGTTCGAGCCGGAGTGGCGCGTCATCGACTGGTCTCGGCCGGCGCGGGAGGTCTTCGTCCAGGTGCGGAGCTGGTACGGGGCGCGGGACGTCCCGCTGGGCGCCTTCGGCGAGATCGACGGGGTCACCCGGCTGGTCACGAAGACGCGCCTGGTCGAGGCGCCGCCAAGTGGGTTCGCGCCCGGCACCGTGGTCCGCCGCGACGGCGACGGCATCCTGGTCCAGTGCGGCGACCGCCCGCTGCTGCTGCTCGATGCCCAACCGGTCGCCGTCGAGCAGCGAGAGGGCCTGTCTGCCGCGGCCGGCGGCTGAGGTCGGGCCGGCGCGGCCCCCGCTCACTGCCCACGGCGCCCGTTACCCATCGTGCGCCGAGTGTCCTGGCCGTTCTCGCGCCGTATTGTACGCAACCTGCTATGGTATAGTGGTGCCAGTCGGTACATGCAATACACCTGAACGCAGTCATTGCGCATCAGGCGGCGCCCATGATCGACCCGGCTGGCCCACCGTCGGCATCCGCTGCGATGCGCCCGCTTCTCGTGGGGCGGGAGCGGGAGCGGTCACTGCTGCGCGCGCAGCTCGAGACCGCGCTCCACGGGCGTGGCGGCCTCGTCCTGGTGAGCGGCGACGCGGGGATCGGCAAGACGACGCTTCTTGAAGACCTGGCGACGGACGCCGAGAAAACGGGCTGCTTCGTCCTCTGGGGCCACGCCTACGACCTCACCGTCACCCCGCCCTACGGTCCCTGGGTCGAGCTCGCCGCCAGCTACGTCCCCACCGACAACCTGCCGTCCTTCCCCGCCTTCCTCCACGGCGGCGCGGCGCTGGCGGCGGTCGGCAGCCAGGAGGCCCTCTTCGCCCAGACCTGGGACTTCTTCGCGACCGTGGCGACGACGCGGCCGGTCGTCCTGCTCGTGGAAGACCTGCACTGGGCCGACCAGGAGTCCCTGGCCCTGCTGCGCTTCGTGGCGCGGCACGCCGGCCACGACCGCGTCCTCCTCGCCGCCACCTTCCGCAGCGACGGGCTGTCCCGGCACCACCCGCTCTATCCGGTGATCCCTCTGCTGGTGCGCGAGGCAGGTGCCGCGCGGCTGGAGCTGCGCCCGCTGGGCGCCGCCGCCATGCGCCGGTTGATCGTCGCGCGCTACCGGCTGCCGGACGCCGACGCCGTCCGTCTGGAGGCGTACCTGGCCGAGCACGCGGAGGGGAACCCGTTTTACGCCAGCGAGCTGCTGCGGACGCTGGAAGACGACCGCTTACTGGTAGAGCAGAGCGACCGGTGGGAACTGGGCGACCTCGACCGCGCCCGGGTACCGCCGCTGCTGATGCAGGTGATCGAGGGGCGGCTGGCTCGGCTCAGCCCGGAGACGCGCGGGCTGCTGGAGCTCGCGGCGATCATCGGGCAGGAGGTGCCGCTGGAGCTGTGGCAGACGGTGAGCGGGGCGGACGACGAGGCGCTGGCGGACGTGGTCGAGGAGGGCCTTGAAGCACACCTGCTGACGGAGGCGCCGGACGGGACCATTCGCTTCAGCCACGCGCTGGTACGCGAGGCGCTCTACCAGGGGGTCGTGCTGGTGCGGCGGCGAGGCTTGCACCGGGCAGCCGGTGAGGCGCTGGCGGAGACGCAGTCGCCCGATCCCGACGCGGTGGCCCACCACTTTGAGCAGGCAGGCGATTCCCGAGCGAGCGAGTGGCTTATCAAGGCGGGGGAGCGGGCGGAGGCGTCCTATGCCTGGATCTCGGCGGCGGCACGCTTCGAGGCGGCGCTGGCGCTGCGTGCCGAGCAGGGCGCCGCTGCGTCGGAGCGTGTCGTACTCCTGCTCACCATCGCCCAGTTGCGGCAGTACTTTGACCCGCGTCAGGCCCTCGTTCTGCTGGACGAGGCGCGACGGCTCGCCGATGACGCCGGCGAGCGGGCCCTCGTCTGCAGTTGCCTGCATATCTCCGGCATCCTCGGGACCTTCCTCGGCGAGATCCGCTCGGCGACAGCCGCCCTGGAGCGGGCCCTGGATGGCTACCGCGCGCTGTCCGAGCCCGAGCAAGCGCGGCTTCGGTCCCTGGTCGGCCTCGATGCCGACGCGGCGGCCGGGGTGCTCACCTTGGCCCTCGCGGCTGTCGGCCGGCTCGCGGACGCTGTCACGCTTGGCGAGGGTCTGGTCGCCGCGCGGGCCGCCGTGGCCGGGCGCGAAAGGCAGCGAAGCGCGGTGTACGCCCAGGGGCTCTTCGGGCTCGGCGTGGCCCGCGCGTTCCAGGGCCAGCCTGCAGTGGCACGCCGGTGCTTCGATCAGGCGCGGACGCAGGCGAGCGAGGATTATCAGGGGTTGGTGGAGACGTGCGGAGCTGAGCTTGAGTGGGTCCAGCTGCCCTATTTCCCGGACGAGCTGCAGGAGCGACGACGCCTGGCGGACGAGGGTGAGGCAGCCGGGCAGCGGGCGGCGGGGGCCACGCTGGGGACCGTGCCGGTCCAGGTCGTGAGCCTGCCGCTCCTGCACCTCGAAGGCGCCTGGCAGGAGGTGCGGGAGGCCGCGCTCGGGCTCCAGCAGTCCCTCTGGCATTATCGGCTGATCGGAAGCATCTGGCTCGGTCCGCTCGCGCGAGCGCAGGGCGAGCCGGAACTCGCCTGGCGGGTTATCGGCGACGTGCT
>DASSZN010000233.1:0-6323 GCA_035702805.1 Thermomicrobiaceae bacterium
GCTCCTCCACGCGCAGGTGGTCGGCCCGGCGGCGGACCGGCGGCTGCAGCTCCTGCTGGAGGCGGTGGACGGGCTGGCGATCGACGCGGCGCCGGGGCTGGCCGACACGGCGGCGGCGCTCGTCGCCCAGCGCGGGGTGGAGAGCGTCTCGCTGCGGGAGCCGGACGGCGGGGTGCGCGCCCTCCAGGGCGACCCCTTCGCCACGGTCGAGATCGGCGACCTCGACTTCCTGCTGCCGGCCGGCGCCTTCTTCCAGTCGAACCTGCAGCTCCTGCCGGACCTGCTGGCGCGGGTGCGGCGGCTGGCCGGCCTCGCGGGGGGCGAGGAGGTGGCAGACCTCTACGGGGGCGTCGGCGTGTTCGGGCTGGCCCTCTCCGAGGCGGCCGGGCACGTCACGGTGATCGAGATCGAGCCGGTGGCGAGCGAGGCGGGGCGGCGGACGGCGGCGCGCTGGGGCCGGCGCAACGTCGACTTCGTGGCGGCGCCGGCCGAGGAGGCGGTGGCGGACCTGCCGCGCCTGGACCGGGTAGTGGTGGACCCGCCGCGGACCGGGCTGGACCGGCGCGTGGTGGAGGCGCTCATCACGCGGGCGCCGGAGGCCATCGTCTACGTCTCCTGCAACCCGGCGACCTTCGCCCGCGACGCCGCGGCGTTCGCCCGCGCCGGCTACGCGGTCGAACACCTCAGCCTGTGGGACTTTTACCCGCAGACGGTCCACATCGAGGTCGTCGCGCGGCTGACACGCGTGGGCAGCATGGTCCCGGGTGAACGCGGGCGCGGATCTTGATTCCCGCACGCCCAGCCGCGGCATCCGGCCCGGCGTGACGCGGGAGGGTGTGCCGTGAGCCTGCACGACCAGTGGTACAAGAACGCCATCTTCTACTGCCTCGACGTCGAGACCTTCGCCGACTCCAACGGCGACGGCGTCGGCGACTTCCCGGGCCTGACTCGCCGGCTCGACTACCTCGAGGGGCTCGGCGTCAACTGCGTCTGGCTCCTCCCCTTCTACCCCAGCCCCGGCCGCGACGACGGCTACGACATCACCGACTACTTCGCCGTCGACCCCCGCTACGGCACGCTGGGCGACTTCACCGAGTTCATGGTCGAGGCCCGCGAGCGCGGCATCCACGTCATCGTCGACCTGGTCCCCAACCACACCTCGAACGAGCACCCCTGGTTCCAGGCGGCCCGCCGCGACCCGGACTCCCCCTACCGCGACTACTACGTCTGGCGCCACGACGATCCCGGAGACACCAGCGACAAGGTCGTCTTCCCCGGCCACCAGAAATCCATCTGGACCTTCGACGAGACGGCCGGCGCCTGGTACCTGCACCATTTCTACGACTTCGAGCCGGACCTCAATTTCACCAACCCGGCCGTGCGCGACGAGTTCCGCAAGATCATGGGGCTCTGGCTGCAACTGGGCGTCGACGGCTTCCGCATCGACGCCGCGCCCTTCATCGACAGCCTCGCCGACGTCGCGCCCGGCCAGCACCTCGGCAACACCCACGAGTTCCTCGACGACCTGCGCGGCTTCGCCGCCGTCCGCAGCGGGAACGCCATCCTGCTCGGCGAGGTCGACGTCAGCGTGAGCACCATCGCCGACTACTTCGGCGGCGGCAACGAGCTGCAGGCGCTGTTCAACTTCCCGCTCAGCCGCTACCTCTTCCTGGCCCTGCTCCAGCGGAGCGCCGACCCGATCCAGTTCGCGTTCAAGCAGCTCCCGACCATCCCCGAGACCGGCCAGTGGGTCAACTTCCTGCGCAACCACGACGAGCTCAACCTGTCGCGGCTGACCCGCGTGCAGCGGGAGTCGCTGGAGGAGGCCTTCGCCCCGGACGCGACCATGCGCATCTACGAGCGCGGCATCCGCCGCCGGCTCGCGCCCATGCTCGGCAACGACCAGGCGTGGATCCGCCTCGCCTACAGCCTCCTCTTCGGGCTGCCCGGCGCGCCCCTGCTCTTCTACGGCGAGGAGATCGGCATGGCGGAGAACCTGGCGCTGCCCGAGCGCCTGAGCGTGCGCACGCCGATGCAGTGGACGCCCTACGACAACGGCGGCTTCTCGACGGCGCCGCCGGAGCAGCTGGTACGCCCGATGGTCGACGGCGACTACGGCTTCCCGCAGGTGAGCGTCGGCGCCGAGCGCGGCCGGCCGGACTCGCTGCTCAACTGGATGGCGGCGCTGATGCGGGTGCGCCGCGAGTGCGGCGAGATCGGCGACGGCACCTGCTCGATGCTCGACACCGGCGAGGACGCCGTGCTGGGCCTGCGCTTCGACGTGCCCGACAGCACGGTCGTCGTCTACAACAACCTGTCACCCGAGCGCCGCACCGTCGCCGTCGACCTGTGCGACGAGGAGATCGCCACCGCGACCGACCTCTTCACCGATCGCCCCTACCGCCCGCTCGAGCCCGGGACGCGCCGCTTCCGCCTCGACGGCCTGGGCTACCGGTGGATGCGCCTGCGCGGCATATACTGACGCCGTCAACGGCCGTGTCGATCGGCGTGGCCGCGCGTGCGCCGGGGGCGGACCCGGTCACTGCCCACAGTCACGGAGGGGTTATGGTCTCGCTGCACCACGTGCAGATCGCGATCCCGGCCGGGGGCGAGGGCCGCGCGCGCGACTTCTACGGCCGCCTGCTCGGCCTCCCCGAGATCGCCAAGCCGGAGAACCTGCGCGCCCGCGGCGGAGTCTGGTTCCAGACCGAGACCCTCCAGTTGCACCTGGGCGTCGACCCCGACTTCCGCCCGGCGACGAAGGCCCACGCCGCCTTCGCGGTCGCGGGGCTGGCGGCGCTGCGTGAGCGGCTCGCGGCGGCCGGATACCGCGCCTGGACCGACGAGCCGCTGCCCGGCTGGGAGCGCTGCTACGTGGCCGACCCCTTCGGCAACCGCACGGAACTGCTCGAGCCGGCAGCACCGTCCTCCGGGACGTCGCGCGGGTAGCGGAGCCCCGGCGGTCTCCGTCGCCGGCACGCGCTCCGCTGCTCAGCGCCCGTGGCGCGCGTAGTAGCGGCGCACCTTGGCCCGATTGCCGCACGTCTCCATCGAGCACCAGCGGCGCGTGCCGTTGCGACTGGTGTCCAGGAACAGCCAGTCGCAGTCGTGCCCGGCGCACGTCCGAACGCGGTCCAGCCGCCCGGAGGTCAGCAGGTCGGCAGCCGAGCGCAGGATCGGCCAGAGCGGCCGATCGAGCGCGGCCGGGCCGTCGTCCCAGCCCCAGCCGAAGCCACCGTCTCCCGGCACGACGCGGGCGTGGCCGAGCGCATCCGCCAGAGCGGCGTTGAAGGCCGCCAGATCCCGCGCCGTCGGCGAACCGGCCGCGAGCCCGGCGAACAGGCGGTAGATGAGCTCGCGGAGCTCGACGGCCCGCCGCCAGACTGAGTCGGCCGCGTCCGGCCGGTCCGCCGCCGCCTCGAGGAGCGCGACGGACTCGCCCGCGTCGAGGCTCCCCACGTGACGGCTCCAGGCGATCAGGTCCGCGTAGCCGCGCAGCCGCTCGGCGTCGGTAACGGACGGGTGCCGGCCCGCGATGTTGGCGAAGTCGAGGCAGAGGGCCCCTCCGACCAGCTCGAGTTCGTCGATCGCGGTCGCCGCCGTCGCCATGGTCTCCAACCTCCCGTTCTAACCGGATACCATCAATTGACAGGTTACCACAGGCCGCTCTACAATGGTAACCAGTGAAGCGGGCCGCGCCAGTTAGCGCCGCCCGCGCGGCAACCCGGCGCCGGCGGGAGGCCGGCGTCAGATCAGGGGGTACCCGAGATGCGCGCGACCCAGCTGGCCCGGCGGACGGCCGCCGTCGCCGTGCTGCTGATGACCGTCCTCGCCGCGGCCTGCGGCGGGAGCGCGGTGCCGGCCACGGAGCCCACGTCCACGACGGGGGGAGGAGCGGCCATCCCGTCACCCACCGCCACCTCCCGGCCCAGTCCCAGCCCGACTCCGACGCAGGCCGTCGCCACGCCCGGCACGCCCGCCGGCATGGTGACGGTGGCGGCCCTCGTGGCCGTCGGTGAGGCGATCTTTCCCGCCGCACCCGACGGCAACGCCTACATCGAGTGCAGCAACGGCGGCAACGTCTACGAAGCCTGCCCGATCACGAGCCGGCTGAAGCAGCGCCTGCAGCAGGTCATGGTGACCCTCTGCCGCTGCCAGAACCCGGCGGCAACGCGCACCGTCACGGCGGACGTCACCGCGACCGGCGGCGTGATCCACGTCGACTACGGAAGCCAGCGCTTCGACCTCATCGCGGTGCAGCAGGGCGGGCGGCTGCTGGTCGACGACCAGCGGTGCCGGGTCGGGGGACCATCCACCTCGATCTACAGCACGGTCAACCCCTGCTGAGCCGGCCGGCGCCCCGGGCCGCGCCCGCCCGGTGTCGCTGGGGTACGATGGAGACCCGGGCGTGGCGACGCGTTGAGAAGAGCCGCGTCTCGCGACGGGCCGCGGCCGTCCACGGGTACGGGTCGCGCCGGCCAACCGGAGGCTCCATGGACGTGCGGGCGTGAGCGGGCGTCGCTACGACGCCGTGGTGGTCGGGGCCGGCCCGAACGGGCTGGCGGCGGCAATCACGCTGGCCCGGGCGGGCCGCTCGGTCCTGGTGCTGGAGGCACGGGACCGGGTCGGCGGGGGAGCGCGCTCGGCCGAGCTGACCCTGCCGAGCTTCGTCCACGACGTCTGCTCGGCCATCCACCCGCTGGCGGTCGCCTCGCCCTTCCTGCGGACCCTGCCGCTGGCGCGCTTCGGCCTGGAGTGGATCGAGCCGCCGGTGCCGCTCGCCCACCCACTGGACGACGGCAGCGTCGTCCAGCTGCGGCGCTCGGTGGCGGAGACGGCGGCCGGCCTCGGCGAGGACGCGGCGGCCTGGGCCGACCTGATGGGCCCGCTCGCGGCGGACCTCGACCCGATCCTGGACGACGTGCTCGGCCCGCTCCGCCTGCCGCGCCACCCGCTGGCCACCGCACGCTTCGGCGCGTCGGCGGTCCGCTCCGCGGTCGGGCTGGCGCGCGCCCGCTTCCGGGGCGAGCAGGCGGCGGCCCTCTTCGCCGGGATGGCCGCCCACTCGATGCTGGCGCTGGAGCGCCCGCCGAGCGCCGCCGTCGGGCTGATGCTGGCGATGCTGGGCCAGACGGTCGGCTGGCCGCTGCCGCGCGGCGGTGCGCAGCGCATCGCCGACGCGCTCGCCGGCTACCTGCTGGACCTGGGATGCGAGATTCGGGTCGACGCGCCGGTGGCGTCGCTGGCCGAGGTGCCCCCGTCCCCCGCCGTCCTGCTCGACCTGACGCCGCGGCAGGTACTGGCAGTCGCGGGGGACGCCCTGCCCGCCGGCTACCGGCGGACACTCGGGCACTTCCGCTACGGCCCCGGCGTGTTCAAGCTCGACTGGGCGCTCGACGGGCCGATCCCCTGGCGCGCGCCGGAATGCGCGACGGCGGGCACGGTCCACCTGGGCGGCACGCTGCCGGAGATCGCCGCGGCGGAGCGCGACGCCACGAGCGGGATCGCCCCGGCGCGGCCGTTCGTGCTGCTCGCCCAGCCGAGCCGCTTCGACCCCACCCGGGCGCCGGCCGGCTTCCACACCGCCTGGGCCTACTGCCACGTACCGCACGGCTCGACCTTCGACATGACGGCGCGGATCGAGGGCCAAGTCGAGCGCTTCGCCCCCGGCTTTCGTGAGCGGATCGTGGCCCGCCACGTCATGGACCCGCGGGACTTCGAGCGCTACAACCCCAACGACGTCGGCGGCGACATCAACGGCGGGCTGCAGAACCTCCGCCAGCTCTTCACCCGGCCGGCGCCGCGCCTCTCCCCCTACTCCACGCCGAATCCGCGCCTCTTCCTCTGCTCGGCGTCGACGCCGCCGGGTGGGGGCGTCCACGGCATGTGCGGCTACCAGGCCGCCCGTGCCGCGCTGCGCCGTAACCGATAAACTGGCGTCCATTCGTCCCTGCCCGTGAGTACCTTCTTCCCTATACGCCCGGTACCCAGGTCAGGTATCCTGCCGCCCGTAGACACGGGTTGACCGGGACGGCCGGTCAGGGAGGGGACAATCCGGTGGGACGCACCTCCAGGGGCTCTCGGGGCCCGCACCCGCCGCGTTCCGGGCGCCCGCTGCGCTGGCTGATCGCGGCCGCGCTCGTCTGGGCGAGCGCGGGTATCACGCTGGTCGGCGTGCCGGCCGGCGTCACCGGCGCGGCCGCCCAGACGCTGACGTTCGCCCCGACGGCCGACACCTACGTCGACAGCGGCAGCCCCACCACCAACTTCGGCACCTCCGCCGACCTCGTCGTCGGCGGCAACTCCTCCAACGTCGGCATCGG
>DASSZN010000290.1:0-5004 GCA_035702805.1 Thermomicrobiaceae bacterium
GCGACCAGCCCCAGCCAGGGCAGGTAGACCAGCCACCAGTGCGCGGCCGCGAACGGCCGTACGGTGCGGGTGAGCGTCTGGCCGATGGTGACGTAGGGGCCGGCGCTGGCCCAGGCCATGACCAGGAACCCGGCCGCCGCCAGCCCGATCACCCCGGCCCCGACCCCGAGCACCTCGCCGCGCCGGGCCACGCTCCAGCCGGCCCAGCCCCGCTCCACGCGCTCGATGGCCTCCCCCAGTACGGCCGCCGCCAGCAAGATCATCGGCAGCGCGATGTGAATGGTCAGCCAGGGCATCTTCTCGCCGCCCCAGGACAGGACCCCGAGCATCACCAGCGACCAGACGACCAGGAAGCCCCGCACGTAGACCCGGCGCGGCGGCGCAACGTGGTCGCGCCAGGCCGTCCAGGTGCTCCAGGCGGTCCAGCCGGTCGCGATCGGGAAGAGCGCGACTGCCACGAACTCGTACTGGGGCATGAGCAGCAGGTAGTAGAACCAGGGCTGCTCGCCGCGCTGGACCGGCTGCTGGCCGAGCCAGTAGCCCAGCGAGCCGATCGAGCCGCTGAGCAGGCCCATCATGTTGCTGAACAGGCTGGTGTAGAGGGCTACCCAGATCAGGGCCCCGATGCCGGCGCCGATGGCCAGCCCTCGCGGGTCGCGCAGCAGCGCCCGCAGCCCCGCCGCCGTCGAGCCATCGGGCGCATCCCCCAGCAGCCCGTCGACCCAGGGCGCGTCGCCGCGGCGGACGTCGAGGATCCGCAGGGCCGCCGCCAGCGCCAGCAGGCCGATGGCGACGGCCGCGACCACCAGCGGGTGGGTGATCAGGGCGACGGTGTAGTGGCCGACCTGGCTGACGGTGGGCGTCTCCCAGGGGATGCCGGGCAGCGGCCCGACCCCGAGGGCACGGAGGATCTTGGCGGCCACGCCGAGGGCCAGGACCGCGCCGCCGACGACCCCGACCAGCGCCGGGGCGACGCGCAGGGCGATCGCCCCGCCCAGGAAGAGGACGAAGCCGAACACGACGATGAAGCTCACCTCGTGGTTGGTGAACATGAAGGCCAGGGTGATGCCGCCGAGGATGACCCAGCGACGTTCGGGGTGCTCCAGGTAGCGCACGACCGTGACGAAGAGGAGGCCGGCGCCGAGGGCGGCGTAGATGTCGTGGCGGATGAAGCGCGAGTAGTAGAGGATCGAGGGGGAGACCAGCAGCAGCAGCGAGGCGGACAGGGCGCCCCAGCGGCCGAGCAGGTCGCGGCCGCGCAGCAGCCAGGGAAGCATGACGATCAGCACCCCGGCGAGGGCGGCGCCGATGCGGGTGACGTAGTCGTTAGCGCCGAAGAGGAGGTAGAGCAGGGCGTTGAGGTGGAAGAGGAAGGGGCCGTGCATCAGCGGGTTGTGCTGATAGCCGTAGCCCTCGGCGTAGAGCCAGGAGTAGTAGGAGTGCAGCGACTCGTCGTGGTGGAGCGCGCGCGAGCCGAGATCCCAGAAGCGGGAGAGGATCGCGGCGAAGAGGATGCCGGCGTAGAGCAGGCTCTCGACGGTGACGCCCCGCGCGAGCCACCGCTGGATCGCGGACGATTCTGCCGCCGAAGGAGTCCGAGTTCCCCGGTCGCGGGTCAGCTCGAGGGCGCCGGCACGGTCGATCTGAATCTGGTCCATACCGGGCTGACGTCCTGTCGGGTAGGATCACCGTGGCGATCGCGTCAGTCGAGGTTTTGCAGGGGATTCTACACCGTGGCCGTCGACCCATACACCGCTGGTCGCGGCTCGTGATGCATCGGCACGCCGAGAGAGGGATGGTGCGCGTGTCAGCCAAGCGTCCGCTGAAGGTGGGGATCGGGCTGCCCGACGCGGTCGGCCAGATGGCCGGGGAGACCGCGCGGTGGGCTGACCTGGCGGCGATGGCGCGCCGGGCGGAGGAGGTCGGCTTCGACTCGGTATGGGTGGAGGATCACCTGCTGTTCCGTGGCGACGTCACCGGCGGGCCGACCGAAGGGCCCTGGGAGTGCTGGTCGCTCCTCGCGGCGCTGGCGGCGACCACCAGCAGGGTCGAGATCGGACCGCTGGTCAGCTGCACCAGCTTCCGCAACCCGGCGCTGCTGGCGAAGATCGCCGACACTGTCGATGAGATCAGCGGTGGGCGCTTGATCCTGGGGCTTGGCGCCGGCTGGCACGAGCCGGAGTACGCGGCGTTCGGCTTCCCGTTCGACCACCGCGTCGCGCGCTTCGAGGAGGCGCTCGCGATCATCCACGGGCTGCTGCGCGACGGGCAGATCGACTTCACCGGCCGCTACTACACCGCGCGGGAGTGTGAGCTACGCCCGCGCGGCCCCAGACCCGGCGGCCCGCCGATCCTGATGGGGACTACCCGCCCGCGCATGCTGCGCCTGACGGCCCGCTACGCCGACCTGTGGAACGTCTACTTCCCGCAGGACCTGGAGCCGCTGACCGCCTCGGTCGATGCGGCCTGCATCGACGTCGGGCGCGACCCGGCCACGCTGACGCGCACCGCCGCGCTGCTGATCGACGCGACCGGCGAGGGGGCGCGCCGCTCGTCGGCCAACCCCTCCGGCCGCGCGCCTATCGCCGGCTCCCCAGAAGAGATCGCGGCGACGCTTCGCGGCTACGCCGCGGCGGGCATCGCCCACGTGCAGATCTGGCTTGAGCCGAACTCGCCGCGCGGGATCGAGGCGTTCGCGCCGGTGCTCGAGCTGCTGGACGCGGGCGGCTGAGTCGGGCCACGTTTCGGTTGCCGGGTCCCGACCCCTGTGGTATCCATCGGGGCCACGACGCCGTGCGTACCTCTTGGCGTCCCGCGCGTCGCGCGGGACGACGTACCAGGATTGGCCGGGCATGGACCGCAGCAAGCCCAAGCGCGCCGTCATCTACATCGTGTCGGACGGAGGCGGCGCCACCGCCGAGGCGGTGACCGACGCCATCACCGTGCAGTTCCCGGGGGTCGACTTCTCGATCGAGCGGCACCCTGGCGTCCGCACGCGCGAGCAGGTGCTGGCGGTGGTGGACGACGCCTCCCGGAACAACGGCATCATCGTCCATACCATCGTCATCACCGAGATCCGGCGCCTCCTCCTGCGCGAGTGCCGCCAGCGGGTGATCGACCACGTCGACCTGACCGGGCCGCTGCTGGGGCAGATATCCCAGCACGTCGGCATGCGCCCGCTGCTGCGGCCGGGCGTATCGCGGGGGCTGAGCGACGAGTACTTCCGCCGCATCGACGCGATTCAGTACACCGTGCGCCACGACGACGGCCAGGGCGCTGATACCCTCGACGAGGCCGACATCGTGCTGGTGGGGGTGTCGCGCTCCTCCAAGACGCCGCTCGGCATCTTCCTCTCGATGCGCGGCTGGAAGGTTGCCAACATCCCGATCGTGCTCGGCGTCGAGCCGCCGCGCCAGCTCGCCGAGATCGACCAGCAGAAGATCGTCGGCCTGACGATCAACAAGGACGAGCTGGTGCGGATCCGCGAGCACCGGGTACGGGCGCTCGGCGCGCACCACGGCAACGGCGAGTACACCGACCCGGACAAGGTGGCCGAGGAGCTGGCCTACTGCCGGCGAGTGGTGCGCCGCGGGCACCCCTGGCCGATCGTCGACATCACCGGCAAGTCGATCGAGGAGTCGGCCAAGGAGGTCATCTCCTTGATCGAGAGCCAGCGGTTACGCCATTACCACCCGGAGTTGATCGAGGTCGACGACGACGGCATTTCCGAGTAGGGAGACCCTACGGCTCGCTCTCACCCGGTGAGCTTGCGCCACCAGGCGGGCACGGCATAGCTGTCGTCCTCGCCGTAGGCGTAACCGGCCCACTCGACCAGGCCGCTCTGACGCAGCAGCACCGGGATCGCCTGTCCGTGAATGACCATCCTGGCACGGGTCTCGTCTCGCTCGGGCCAGCGTCGCACCACCGCCTCGTACGCCAGGCGCGTCGGCTCGTCCTGCTGCATCGCCTCAATGAACTCGACGGTCGTGAACTCGTCGGCGTCGATGCGGACGACCAGGGGCGCGATGTACGGGCGCAGGTAGTCGATCACCTCGTCGACTGCTTCGTCCTCAGACAGGCTCACCGGTCGTCCCCTTGCCGTCGACCGTGGCGGCGGTGGCGGCCGACAGGTGCCCCTGGAGGAACGGCGTGATCAGCTCCAGCGGCACCGGGAAGAGGATCGTGCTGTTGCGCTCGGTCGCGATCTCGGTCAGGGTCTGCAGGTAGCGCAGCTGGAGCGCCGCCGGCTGGGCGTGGATCACCGCCGCCGCGTCGGACAGCTGCTGCGAGGCCTCGAACTCGCCCTGGGCGTGGATGATCTTGGCGCGCTTCTCGCGCTCGGCCTCGGCCTGCCGCGCCATGGCGCGCTGCATCATGTCGGGCAACTCGACGTCCTTGACCTCGACGATGCTGACCTTGATGCCCCAGGGCTCGGTTTGCTCGTCGATGATCCGCTGCAGTTCCTGGTTGATCTTCTCCCGCTCGGCGAGCAGCTCGTCGAGCTCGGCCTGTCCGAGCACGCTGCGCAGAGTGGTCTGAGCGATCTGGGAGGTGGCGCGGACGTAGTCGGCCACGTTCACGATCGCCGCGTTCGGGTCGAGGACCCGGAAGTAGGCCACCGCGTTGACCTTGATGGTCACGTTGTCGCGGGTGATGACCTCCTGCACCGGGATATCCATGGTCAGAGTGCGCAGGTCGACCCGGGTCATCCTCTCGGCGAACGGGATCAGGAAGATAATCCCCGGACCACGCGGTCCGACGAGGCGGCCCAGGCGGAAGATAACGCCGCGCTCGTACTCCTGCACGACCTTGACCGTGGCCGAGATCAGGATCAGCGCCAGCACGACCAGCACGGCAACCAGAATCAACACGCCCGACATCTCCCGACCTCCTCAGTCACCGGTCAGCGTGGAATCCAACGGCTCCGGCTGCAGGCTCTCGGTCGGCAGCACGGACAGGTGGAGCCCCTCGACGGCGATGACGCGCACCGGGGTCCCGACCGCG
>DASSZN010000340.1:0-12607 GCA_035702805.1 Thermomicrobiaceae bacterium
TTCAGCGTCGACAGGTCCGCGGACGTGCCGCTGCCGGTGGACCCGGTCGAGGCCGTCGACGCCGTCGTGGCGGTCGTCGCGGCCGCTGTCGCGGTCGGCGCGGTGGTTGCCGTCGGGCTCGCCGCGGCCACGGCCGCGCTCGTGGCGGCCTGGGTGCCGCTCGGCACGGTGGTGGCGGCCGCGGCGCTCGCGGTCGTGGCCGTGGGCGCCGTCGGGGTGCTCGACGAGCCCCCGCAGGCGGCGAGCAGGAGGGCCGCGGCGGTGAGCAGGAGCGGGATCTCGCGGCGGATGGTGCCGGGGTGGGGCCGGCGCAGCGACGGGAGCATGGGCGAACCTCCCTTGAACGTCCTCATTCCGCGGGACGCAGCTGCGATATCGGGTCAGAATATTGCCGAAGATTAGCGCAATCGCAGGTGCAGTGCGATAACCCATTCGGGCTAGTCGTGATCGAACGTGCACTTCCCTACCCCTATAATGAGGCCATGGACGACCGCCGTCACCGGGACGCGAGCAACCCCGAGTTGGTCGAGATCATCCGGCGCCGGATCGACGACGCCGGCGGCCGGATCACCTTCGCCGCCTTCATGGAGCTGGCCCTCTACCATCCGGAGCACGGCTACTACCGCACCGCGCCGGCACGGGCGTCGCGCGGCGGCGACTTCATCACCGCCCCCGAGGCGCACCCGATCTTCGGCCAGACGCTGGCCCGCCAGTTCGGCGAGATGTGGCGACGGCTGGATCGCCCGGCGCCCTTCACCCTGCGCGAGTACGGCGCGGGCGCCGGCACCCTGGCGCTCGACGTCCTGGAGGCGCTGCGCGACGCCGGCGACGAGCTCCTGGGCGCGATCCACTACGAGCCGGTCGAGATCAACCCGGCCCGCCGCGCCGAGCTGACCCGGCGCCTGGAGGAGGCCGGCCTGCGAGACCACCTCGTCCAGCCGGAGCCGGGCACGCGCATCGTCGGCTGCGTCCTCGCCAACGAGTTCCTCGACGCGCTGCCGGTCCACCGGGTCGTGGTCCAGGACGGCGCGCTCCACGAGGTCTACGTCGCCTGGCGCGACGGCTGGTTCGCCGACGTAATGGGGTCGCCCTCGACGCCGGAGATCGCGGCCCGCCTCGAGCGCGAGGGGGTGACGCTGGCCGAGGGCCAGCGGGCGGAGGTCTGCCTGGGCATCCGGGGCTGGGTCGACGAGGTCGCGGCGGGGCTGCGCCGTGGCTACGCGCTGGTCCTCGACTACGGCTACCCGGCGGCGGAGCTGTACGGCCCGGCGCGGAGCGGCGGCACCCTCAAGGCTTACTTCCGGCACGCCGTCCACGAGGACCCCTACCGTGCCGTCGGCGAGCAGGACCTGACCGCCCACGTCGACTTCAGCGCGCTCCAGGAGGCCGCGGAGGCGCGCGGGCTGGTCGCGCTCGGACTGACGACCCAGGCCGACTTCCTGGCCGGTGCCGGCATCGGCGAGCTGCTGGTCGCGCTCGGCCATCGCCCGGGCACGACCGCCGACGAGTACCAGGCCGCGCGGGCAGCCGTCATGCACCTGATCGATCCGGGCGGGATGGGCCGCTTCCGGGTGCTGGTGCTCGGCGCCGGGGTCGCGCCGGAGCCGCCGCTGGCCGGGCTGAGCGTGACCCTGTAGCCGTCGACGCGGTGCCGCGCGACGCCCGCGCGGTGCCGGACCCGGTGAGCCGGCGCGCGACACCGGCACGAGCACGAGAGGAGCCCGCGATGGAGCGCGTGACGATGCCGGCCACGCCGGCCCGCGGCGACCGCATCCCCGACTTCACCGCGCCGACCGCCGACGGCGCCACTCTGCGCAGCCGTGACCTCTACCTGCGCCGCAACCTGGCGCTGGCCTTCACCCACGGTCCGGACTGCGCTGCCTGCCGGGAGTTGCTGCGCGGGCTGGCCCGGCAGGTGGGAGCCGCCCGGGCTCAGGTCGGGCAGATCGTGGCGGTCGTCCCGGCGAGTCCGGAGGCGGCCATGGCGCTCGCGCTGGAGCTCGACCTCGGCTTCCCGGTCGTGGCCGACGCGGACCTGGCGGTCCACCGCCGCTACGGGCTGGTCGGCCCCGACTCCGATGCGCGCGCGGCCCTCTTCGTCGCCGACCGCTACGGCATCGTCTTCGACGCCTCGGTCGCCGACGCGGCGCACCGGGTGATGGCGCCCGCGGAGGTGCCGGGCTGGCTCGAGTTCGTCGCCTGCCGCTGCAGCTGAGGGCGCCCACCGCGCCCGGGGAAGCCCGCGCCGCGCCGGGTCACGCCTCCCGGGCGGTCAGGTCCCTGTCCTCCATCTCCCAGGCGTGATCCAGCGTGTGGTAGGCGGTGTGCCGGATCAGGTAGCGGAGCGGCCAGGTGCGCGCCGGCTTGCCCTGGGCATGCAGCGACCGGATCGCCTCGCGGTAGGCGTCGCGGTGCGCGCGCAGCCCCTCGTCGAGCGGCGCGGCGTCCGGCGGCGCGAGCACGCCGAGCTTCTTCGCCCATTGCTCTTCCGCGGCAACGACGTGGCGGACGATCCGGTCGCGGTCGCGCCCGCCCCCGCGCGGGCCCTTGCGCAGCTCGGCCGACACGCGCCCGCGCACGTCGTCGAGGAACGCCCAGCACGCCTGCATCAGCGCCAGCTCACGCTCCAGCTCGTCGGACGACATGGCCCAGCGGTCGCTCCCCGAGAAGGCGAACGAGATGCCCCAGAAGTCGGTTGAGCCCACGCCGGGATAGCGCTCGACCACGTCGACGGCGGTCTCGGCGGCGAACCGGTCCGCCATGCCGGCGCGCGTCGCCACCGCCGCGTAGCGCGGCCGGTAGGCCACCAGCCGCTCGATCGCGGTCTCCTCGTTCTTCGCTCCACGCTCGAGGCCGGGCCAGTCCGGCGCTACCGCCACCACGCGCTTGCCCCGCGGGCCGATCTCGAGCATCACCCGGAGTTCGTCCGCCATCGCCGCTCCTCGTCGTGGGGGATTCCCCCGCGATTCCGGGTCGCCCCGCCCGCGCTTCCGCCCGGTGCCGAGCACGGTAGGCGCTAGCCGCCGGCCTCGGCGGCGACCCGGCCCCGGCGCCGGAGCAGCACGAGGCTGCCCAGCATGCTCCAGCCGATCGGCAGCAGCGCCCAGAAGCTGATGAGCCGGTAGAGTAGCACCGCCGCGATGGCGGTGCTCCTGGGCATCCCGAAGGCGACGAGGGTGACCGTCAGCGCGCCCTCGACGACCCCCAGCCCTCCCGGTGTGAGCGGCAGGTCCGCGGCGAGCTGCGCCAGGACATAGGCGGTCACCAGGCCCTGCCAGGGCACCCGGCCGAACACGCACAGGATCGCCATCGCCAGGCAGGCGGCGTCGGCGACCCAGTACCCCAGCCCGGCCCCGAAGATGGCGGCGGAGAGCCGGGGCCCGACGCGTACCCCCGCCAGCCGCTCGGCCGCCTGCTGCAGCTGCGGTGCCACCCAGCGCCGCCAGCGCGGGCCGCGCGGAAGCGCTGCGAGCCGGCGCCCCGCGATCTCCCGGGCGAGCGGCCAGCGCAGCACGAGCTCGATGCCGATGCCGGCCAGCCCCAGGGCGATTCCGACAGCCGTCACGGCGAGCCGGGCGGAGGCGAGCGGCCCCTTCCCGCCGGCCAGGTTGACGCCGACGATGAGCAGCGTCACCAGCGCCAGGGTGGTGACGGCGATGCGAGCGGCCAGCATCGCGCCGGCCATCGTGCGGCTGACGCCCCAGCGGCGGAGCTGGTCGAAGGAGAAGCTCGCCGACCAGGCGGCCCCGCCGGGGAGCGAGACGGCCAGCGCGTTGCCCGCCAGGGTGAGCTCGAGCAGCGAGCCGAGGCCCAGCCGGACGCCGCCGGCGCGCAGGAGCAGCCGCTGGAGGGTGGCGAAGGCGACCAGCGAGAGCCCCTCGGCGTAGATGGCCCAGCGGAGCCACCGCCAGTCCAGGTGGGTGAGCTCCTCCAGGGCCTCACGCAGGGTTCCCCACTGCGCCGCGACCGCCGCGCCGGCCAGCACCAGCGCCGCGGCAGCGATGACCCAGCGCAGCCAGCTCAACCAGGACGAGATCCGCGGGTGGCGGCGCGTCCGCGGCGCCGCCACCCGCTCGGGCGCGGCGTCGCGCGGGCCCGGAGCGACGACGCTGTCCGGCCCCCAGTGCGCGTGCACCCGCAGCAGCGCCCAGGCCAGCAGTCCGGCGCCGATCAGCAGGTTGACGGTCAGCCCGACCCAGGCCCGCTCGGTGTGGACGGCGAAGAGGACGCGCGCTCCGCGAGCCGCGACCTGGCCGAACCAGACGAAGGCCAGCACGAAGAGGAACGTGGTGAGGCGCGGGCCGCCCCGAAGCTGCCGGAGGTGCTCCCCCGGCGCGGTCGGACCGCCCGTCGTCGTGGGGCGCGCCGTCGCGGCGGGCTGCTGTCGATCCACCGGCACCCGGGCGCATCCTCTCGCGCAGCCAGGCTCACGCTCACGGCCCTGCCCGCTCTCCTGCCCGCGCGGCGAACGGCCCGCCGGGCAGGGTTGAGGGGTGGCCGTCGAATGCCGGGTATCCTACCGGGTTCGTCGCCCTGACCCAAGACGCGCTAGGTCCCGCTGGGGTTAGCCCGGGAGGTGGTTGATCTCCAGCCGCCGGATCTGGTCGCCGTCGGTCTCGAAGACCCACTCGACCTGGGCCGGGGAGAGCCCGGGCGTCTGGATCACGCCGTGGAGGACGGCGTGGCCGGTGCCCATCGCGCGCTCGGCCAGCTGGGCGAGGGTGCCGGGCGGCGAGGCGTCGACGAAGGCGGCGATCGCCTGCCGGCCACGGTACTGCCGGCCCGACGGGTCGGCGACGAGCGCGTCGGGGCCGAAGAGCGCGGCCGCCCCCGCGCCGTCGCGGGCGTCGACGCGCCAGATGGAGTCGTGGGCCAGGTCGATTGCCGCCATGCCGCCCCCCATCGCTGACCGGGCCGAACTCGCCGTCACGGTGACCCGTCGCCAGCGCCGTGCCGTCGCGCCGTCCGCCCCACCGGAAGCGCTCGCGGCCCGCGTCGTCTCCCCGTATGCTTGGCCCGCCGGTACTCGGCGCAGCAGGGAGATGCCCGTCCATGGACCGCTGGAAGTTCTACGACGTCCTTCACCGGGACCATGTCCTCTGCAACCCGCTGAGCGAGCAGAAGGTGGACGAACTGGTCGAGCTCGCGCACCTGGCGCCGGGGAGCCGCGTCCTCGACGTTGCCTGCGGCAAGGCGGAGTTGCTGGTGCGCCTGATCGAGCGCTGGGGCGCCTCGGGCGTCGGCATCGACATCTCGCCGTACTGCGTGCGCGACGCTCGGGAGAAGGCCGCCGCGCGCGTGCCGGGGGCCGATCTGACCTTCCTGCAGCTGGATGGCGCCGACTACCGGGGCGAGCCGGCCAGCTTCGACCTGGCCATGTGCGTGGGCGCGAGCTGGGTGTTCGGCGGCCACGAGGGCACCCTGCGGGCGATGGCCGGCTTCACCCGGCCGGGCGGGCTCGTCCTCGTCGGTGAGCCGTACCTGCGGCGCAATGCGGGCCCGCTGCCGGTCGACGCGGAGCTCGAGAGCGAGCGCAGCCACGCCGACAACGCGGCGGCCGGTGAGCCCCTCGGCCTGACGCTCCACTACGCGCTCGTGAGCAGCGATGACGACTGGGACCGCTACGAGGCGCTTCGCTGGCAGGCGGGCGAGCGCTACGCCGTCGCCCACCCCGACGACCCGGACCTTCCCGAGATCCTGGCGCGCAACCGGGCCGGCCGCGACCGCTACCTCCGCTGGGAGCGGGACGCGGTCGGCTGGGGGGTCTACCTCTTCCGCGTCGACGGCTAGCCATCGCCACGCCGCCGTCTATACTCTGGAGGCCGGACGCGCCGACGAGGGCCGGCGCTCCGGGACGGAGAGGCATCCGGCGTCGCTCGACCGTTCGCCACCAGCAGCCCCGCTCCTCCGGCGGGGCGCCGGCCGGCACCACCGTTGAGAGTCTCCTGTACCGCCTGGGGAACCGTCGCGGCGGCCGTGCCTGCCGGTGCTCGGCAGTGCCCAACGGCGTCGCGGCGAGGTGAAGCGCCGGGTCCGGCGCGAGATGGGATGCGATCGTGCCCAACCTGATCAAGCGCGCCGGCATCCGGCTGGCGCTGCTGGCCTGCGTGGCCGTGCTGGCCGGTGGCTGTGCCTCGATCACCACGGCGATGGGGATCAACCAGCCCGGCGTCCCCGGCGCGACGCCGGGCCAGGGGCTGGCGAACAAGGTTGGCTGTATCTGGGGCGCCGGCACGCCCGTGGCGACGCCGGTCGTGGCCCACCCCATCGGCCAGGCCGTGCCGCTCGGCCCGCTCACCATTACGGTGAACGGGGCCTTCTGCCAGCCGCCCGCCGGCCTGGACCCGCCGGTCAAGAACCTCCAGTTCGTCATCATCGAGCTGACCGTCACCAACCACGGCAAGGTCAGCCGCGACGTGTCGTCCACCTTCGAGGCGCGCCTCGTGGACGGGTCGGGCAACGTCTACGCGCCGGACGTCACGGCCAGCGCGAACGCCGACTCCCCGATCAGTTCACCGCTCGAGGCGGGCGGCAGCCGCACCGGCGAGATCGGGTTCGCGGTCCCGACGACCGTTACCGGCCTCACCTTCGTCTTCTCCAGCCACCCGTTCGGCAACGAGGGGGACATCCGCGTCGCGATCCACTGATCCGGCCCATCGCGGCGCGTCCGCGCGGGGGACCGGGACGAGTGGTCGGTGCCAAGCCGGACCTCCGTCCGTGGTGCCCAACGCGGATCTGGCCGATGATCTGACCGTGCCAGACCGGCGGACGCGTTGATCCCGGCAGCGAGTTTGGACGCCGTGCTGACGGGGGAGCGAGTGGCGTAACCGGCCCCGGATGAGGGACGCTGTGGACGAGCGAGACAGCGCCGGTCGGCCCGGCCTCGGGTTGTCAGGGAGGGAGGACCGGCCGACGTGAAGATCAAGTGATGCCCGCCACCGTGACCGCGCCCGTGGGCTTCCCCACGGGCGCTCGCGTTTTCGGCTACTCTCCCCGACCGCCCTTCGATACCCCACCCGTCGACGTGGAGATCGGCTCGGACACCGGCGGGCAGATCGCGGCGCCGCGGCGCGGGTGGTGACACCTATCCGGCCCGACCAGCGTTAGGGTGATGGGCGGCCGGGCGGGACGGTCGGCCTCGCGAGAGGAGTCGCCGGTGCGCCGACGTGAGTTCTCGACCGGGCATTCCGAGGTCGACGCCGCGCTCGACCGGGCCATCGCGGTGCTCGACGCCGCGCTGCCGGGTCGGATGCTCGGCCTCTACCTGTTCGGCAGCTACGCCGAGGGCAGCGCGGTGCCGACCAGCGACCTCGACCTGTTCGTGGTGCTGCGGGGCAGAACTTTGCCCGCCGAGGCGGCCCGCGCCGCCGAGACCGCGACCCGCGCCATCGGCGACGGGCCGCCACTCCCCGACGTGCTGGTGCTGGAGGAGGCGGCGCTGCTGGGCGAGGGCCACTTCCGGCTCGAGACCGCCAGCGCCCTCGTGGCCGGCGAGGACGTGCGCGACAGGCTGCCGCCGACGACCCCGGCGCGCTGGCTCCACCGCTATAGCCAGGCGCCCGTCGACTACATGGCCGGCGTGCTGCGCCGCGTCGACCGGCTCACCGCCCCCGTCGACTACCCCGACCCCACCGGCGAGTTCTACGGCTACGACGCCCCCACGCTGCCGCCGCGCGGCGGGCCGGCCCACAACGTGAAGTCCCTGGTGGCGACGATCTGCTGGATCGCGAGCGTCCTGGCGGCGATGGAGTCGGGGCAGCTGGCGCGGACCAAGGCGGAGGGGGTCGCGCGCTACCGGGCGGATGTCGGCGGCGCGTGGGCCGGGCTCGTCGAGGACGCCTACCAGTGGGGCAAGGGGCGCTGGAGCTACCTGGTGCCGGCGGGGCGGGAAGAGCGCGCCCGCCTGCGCGACCTCTGCGCCCGCACGCTCGCCTTCGAGAACCACTACCTGGACTGCTACCGCGACTACCTGCTCGGCGAGGCCGACGGGGCGGACCCGGCCGGCCGGCTGCTCGCCGTCGAGCAGCTGGGACGCCGGCTGTGCTACCCCGGGGATGTGGCCGTGCGGTCGGCGCTGGCCGTGCTGGCCACGAGCGGTGACGCCGCGCTCGCGGCGCGTGCGGCGGAGGCGTCGCCCCGCGCCTAGCTCCGGGCGTTCAGCCCACCGTGCGGATTGAGGGCGGTCGGCGACGTCCGGCGCCTAGAAGGGGGCCGGGACGCCGGTCTCCTCGCCGAGCGCCCGCAGCTGGTCCACGACCTTGGGATGGACCGGGATGCCGCGCTCCAGCCGGTCGGCCAGCGCGATGTCCTCGGGATCGCCCGGGACGTAGACGCGGTCGTGCCCGGCGATCGGCTCGGCCGCGCGCAGCTCGCCGAGCATCTGGTCCATCTCGGCGCGGAACTCCTCCTCGGGCCGGAAGGCGTCGATGCGCCAGGCCATGAAGGCGTGGCCGATGTTGGCCGGGCGGGGCGGGACGGTGCGCGAGCCGGACACGTAGCGGCTCCAGGCGGCGCCGGCCAGCTGGCCGCAGAGGACCTCGACGAAGAGGGCCAGCCCGTAGCCCTTGTGGCTGCCCAGCTCGCGCGACCAGCCGAGCGGCGTCAGCGACACCGCCGCCTCAGGGTCGGTCGTGTCGCGGCCCTCGCGGTCGAGCGCCCAGCCTGCCGGCAACGGCTTCTCCTCGCGGCGGGCGATCTCGACCTTGCCCCAGGCGACCGTGCTGGTGGCCATGTCGATGACGATCGGGCGCTCCTTGCCGGCCGGGATGGCGATGGCGATCGGGGCGGTGCTCAGGTACGGCTCCTTGGCGAAGGTGGGGACGACGAGGGGGGTGGCGTTGGTCATCGCCATGCCGCACAGCCCCTCCTCGAGCGCCATCATGGCGTAGAAGCCGGCGATGCCGAAATGGTTGCTGCGGCGCACCGTCGCCATGCAGAGGCCGGTCTCTTTGGCCTTCTCGATGCAGCGCTTCATCGCCCGGTAGGCGGCCGGGTGGCCCATCCCGTTGTCGGCGTCGAAGGCGATGGTGGCCGGCGTCTCGGCCACCACCCGGAAGTTGGGGTGGAGGTTCACGGCCCCCTCGCGCAGCCGGTTGGTGTACATCGGCATGCGCGGGACGCCGTGCGAGTCGATGCCGCGCAGGTCGGAGGCGAGGAGGACCTTCGCGCTGATGGCGGCGTCCTCGGGCTCGAGGCCGAACTTCGTCAGCACGTCGGCACAGAACTGCTCGAGAACCTCCGCGTTGATCCGCTCGCCCGCGCCGCCCGCCTCGGCCATGGCCGTTTCCCTCCTGCTCCTGCTGCCCGGCTCGTCTGGACCCCGTGTCCGCATCATACCGCAGCCGCCTGCTCCGCCGGACGCCGGCCGGTGCTCGCTCGACGGCGGTCCCCGCGCCCCGGGAACGTCCCGGCCGGCCGGCGGCCGCGAGTGACGACACGCGTGGGGGCAGGCGAGCGCTCGCCTGCCTCCATCATCTCCGGCGCGTCCGCACCGCAGACAGCCGCTACGCCGCCCGGTGCGGCGCGTGCCGCCTGGCATGTGTTGCGTGCCGTGCTTGACGGCGTGCGGCGGCGGCGAGATGCTCCGCGCATAGCTCTCTGTGGCAGGTTCAACGGTCGGGCCGCTGACCATGCGGCCCGACCGAGCGCGTTGGCCTCGCCGCGGCGCTGCCCCGGTGGTTCCTGGTGGCACTCGACCTCCGCCGGTCGAACGGGCGCACGGCGTGGGCTGATGCGACGCACATCTCGGCCGCGGCAACGACTGGTCCGGGAGGGAGCAGATGGACGCGGATCACCTCGAGGAACTGGTCTTCACCCAGAGCGACGACGGCGTCGAGCTGGACGGGGCGGTCTTCCGGCCCACCGGAGGCGAGACCAAGCCGCTCGCGGTGGTCTGGGTCCACGGCCTGACCGGGCACTTCAACGAGCGCTACATCGTGGCCATCGGCCGCGACCTCGCCCGGCGCGGGTTCACCGTCGTGACCGGCAACAACCGGGGCCACCACGTCGGCGTCGGCATCGGCTCGAAGGACGGGCAGCGCGTCCTGGGCGGCGGGTGGTGGGAGCGGTGCGAGGAGTCCTCCCACGACATCGCCGCCTGGATCGCGTTCGCCGTCCGGCTCGGCTTCGGGAGCGTCGTGCTGGTCGGGCACAGCCTGGGTGGATTGAAGGTCCTGGTGTACCAGGCCGAGCGCCAGGACCCGCGGGTGCGCGGGCTGGTCGCGGCGTCGCCCGCCGTCCACCTGCGGCAGCGGATGCTGGGCGCGCCGGACGAGATCCGGGCGCTCGCCGAGCACCTGGTGGCCGAAGGTCGGGGCCAGGAGCTCATGCCGTGGGGGCAGCTGCCGGGCGGCCACAACGCCAGCGCCGGGACGTTCCTCTCCTGGCTCCGGCCCGAGCTGGACGTCGCCGGTCTGGACACCCCGAACCCGGCCGTGGCCCGGATCCGCTGCCCGCTGCTGGCGATTGCCGGCACCGAGCGGGAGGCCCTGAGCGCGGCCGACCTGGAGACGATACGCGCCGGGGCGACCGCGGCCCCGCGGGTGGATACCCGCGTGTTCCAGGATGCCGACCACGGGTATGACGGCCACGAGCTGGAGGTGGCCGAGTTCCTGGCCGGGTGGATCGACGCGCTGTAGGCGACCGGGCTCCCGGTCACGATCGCCGGGACGCCAGCGGCGGAGGTGCGCACGTGACGACGAACGACCCGCGGGCGTTGCCGGGTATGCCGGGCACGCCAGGCACGCAGAGCATGCAGGGGCGGGTGGCGCTGGTGACCGGCGCCGGCTCGGGGATCGGCCGGGCCTCCGCGCTGGCCTTCGCCGCGGCCGGCGCCGCGGTCGTCGTCTCCGACATCGTGCCCGGATGGGCCGAGGAGACCGTCTCGCAGATCCGCCTGGCCGGCGGCGAGGCATCCTTCGTCCGCGCCGACGTGACGGTGGCCGCCGAGGTCGCCGCCCTCGTCGCTGCTGCCGTCGAGCGCTACGGCCGGCTCGACTACGCCCACAACAACGCCGGCATCGAGGGGGCCGGCGGCTCGCTCCTCGACTACCCCGAGGAGGTCTTCGACCGGGTGCTGGCCGTCAACCTCAAGGGGGTCTGGCTCTCGATGAAGTACGAGATCCCCCGGATGCTGGCCCAGGGCGGCGGCGCGATCGTCAACACCGCCTCGGTCGCCGGGCTGCGCGGCTCGCCCGGGCTCTTTGCCTACGGTGCCAGCAAGCACGCGGTGGTGGGCATGACCCGCTCGGCGGCCCGGGAGTTCCGCGACCGCGGCATCCGGGTCAACGCCGTCTGCCCCGGCCTGATCGACACGCCGATGGTCGAGCGCGGCTTCGACCCGGACCAGCTGGCGATCCTGCTGCGGCGCCAGATGGGGCGTCTCGGCACGCCCGAGGAGGTCGCCCGGGCCGTCGTCTGGCTCTGCTCCGATGCGGCGGCGTTCGTCACCGGGGTCGCCCTGCCGGTCGACGGCGGCTACCTGCTGTAGGCACTGGGGCTCGGCGCCCGCGATCTCGACACGGGCGGCGCTCCCGGCGTACCCTTGGCTCACCTCGTCGTCCTCAGGGAACACGGTGCGCCACGCTCAGGGAGGGCACGCGATGGCCGAGGTGCAGGCGCAGCCGGCGGCAGCCACGCCGCGGCAGGATACCCGGTTCGACGCCGTCGTCGTCGGCGCGGGGGTCGCCGGGCTCTACATGCTCCACCGGCTGCGCGGGCTCGGCCTCTCGGCGCGCGTCTACGAGGCCGGCGACGACGTCGGCGGGACCTGGTACTGGAACCGCTACCCCGGGGCCCGCTGCGACATCGAGAGCGTCGACTACTCGTACTCCTTCTCCGACGACCTGCAGCAGGAGTGGCACTGGAGCGAGCGCTACGCCACCCAGCCGGAGATCCTGCGCTACATCAACCACGTCGCCGACCGCTTCGACCTGCGCCGAGACGTCCGGTTCTCGACGCGCGTCACCGCCGCCCACTTCGATGAGGCGACGAACCGCTGGACCATCGCCACCGACCGGGGGGAGCGCATCTCGGCGCGCTACTGCGTCATGGCCGTCGGCTGCCTCTCGGCGGCGCAGGTGCCGGACATCCCCGGCCGCGACACCTTCCGCGGCCGCACCTTCCACACCGGCAACTGGCCGCACCAGCCGGTCGACTTCACCGGCCGGCGGGTCGGCATCATCGGCACCGGCGCCTCCGCCATCCAGGCCATCCCGCTCATCGCCCGCCAGGCGGCGCACCTCTCCGTCTTCCAGCGCACGCCGAACTTCGCCTTCCCGGCCCGCAACGCGCCGCTCGACCCGGCGTACGAGCGCTGGCTCAAGGCGCACTACGCCGAGTTCCGCCAGGCGGCGCGCGAGTCGCGGGGCGGGTTCGTCGTCGAGCGCAACGAGCAGTCGGCGCTGGAGGTCACGCCGGAGGAGCGCGAGCGCGAGTACGAGCGGCGCTGGCAGCACGGCGGCTTCGGCTTCACCTCGGCCTTTGCCGACCTGCTGACGAGCCGGGAAGCCAACGAGACGGCGGCCGCGTTCCACCGGGCCAAGATCCGCCAGATTGTCCGCGACCCGGCGGTCGCCGAACTCCTCTGCCCGCGCGACCACCCGGTCGG
>DASSZN010000150.1:0-4929 GCA_035702805.1 Thermomicrobiaceae bacterium
GCACCTCCACGCGCTGCAATCTAGAGGCGGGCTGGCGGGGGTAGATTTCTCGGCTATTGAGATTGAGTGGCCCCGCGAGCCGCATCACTACGTCGACCTCTGCAGCCCGGATTAGAGATGCGCCGACCGTGGCGGCGCACCGCGCCCGGCGGGCCGGACCGCGGGTCATGACTCCCGCCGCCCGGCCTCCGCGCGACGAGTAACGCGGAACGTCGTGAGCGTGGTCAAACCGCCAGCGCCGCCTGCCGCGCCGCCGACTCCGGCGACGGGACGTCCCGGGGGTTCGGGGGTGGGACGGTTGGACGGTTGGACAGTAATGGACGGTTTGGACAGTAACTTTTGAGGTGCCGTCGGCGACGTGCCCCTGTCCCGCGCCGGTTCGCGCGCCCCGGACGGCTCCGTCCGGGCGGTCCGAGGCGGCGTGTAGGCGCGGAGGAGTTGGGAGGCGGCACGGCCGGTGACCTCCCGCTCGCGGGTCCGCTGTCTCCCCCCATCCTCCTAATCCTCATGCGCTGCGTACTCAGATTCCGTCCTATCTTCTTCGCAGTGGTGAAGTCGCTGGTGTCGTCGGTCAGCCCGTGTTCGCGCGCTGCGGCGTTGACCCGCACCACCACGTCCTGGGCGGCGAAGCGGACGGGCGAGTCCCACCAGGTGCTCTCAGCACGCTGAGAGACCCCATCCATGGTCTCAAATCTCCTGTCCAATCCGTCCAGAGGTGTCCAACCGTCCAACCATCCGACACGCCCGCGAGCTCCACGACGGCGCAGACCGCCGGGTGCCTGGCGTCGGGCGCCTCCCGATCGAACGCGGCCGCCCCCACCTCGCGCCACCGCGCGCTCGTCCCCGCGCCGCGACCACGCCGGGCATGGCCCGTGCGCGGCGGTCGTGGCAGGATATCCCCGGGGATACGTGAGGAGGAGTCGGACCATGGCCCAGCAGCTCCAGCGAGCCCGCCGCTACAACCGCGAGAAGGAGCGCCTCCAGCTGCTCGGCATGGCCGTCGGGCTGGTCGCCGGCGCCCTCGTCGTCTTCACCGGCCGCGGCGCCGACCTGCGCGCGCGCGTCGAGCGGCAGACCGGCCGCGGCCTCGCCGGCCGCAGCGCCGTCGTCGCCCTCTTCTCCCTCCTCGGCTGGCTCGCCGGCCTGCCCCTCAGCTACTACAGCGGCTACGTCGTCGAGCACCGCTACGACCTGTCGAACCAGACGCACCGCGCCTGGGCCATCGACCAGTTCAAGGCGCTCGGGCTCGGCCTGGCGCTCGAGGTCCCGCTCGTCGACGGCCTCTACGCCATCATCGGCCGCTGGCCTCGCCGGTGGTGGGCCATCGTCAGCGCCGCCTCCATCCCGCTCACCGTCGTGATGGCGCAGCTCTTCCCCGTCCTGATCGCGCCGATCTTCAACAAGTACGAGCCGCTCAAGGACCAGGAGCTCGCCCAGCGCCTCAAGGACCTCGCCGCGCGCTCCGGCGTCCGCGTCGCCGACGTGCTCCAGATGGACATGAGCCGCCAGACGCGCAAGGCCAACGCCTTCTTCGCCGGGCTCGGCGCCACCAAGCGCATCGTCCTGGCCGACACCCTGCTCGAGAACTTCACCCCGGAGGAGATCGAGTACGTCGTCGCCCACGAGATCGCCCACCAGGCGCACGGCGACATCTGGCGGCTGGTGGCCGTCGGCTCCCTCTTCACCGTCGCCACCTCGTGGGTCGTCGACCGGCTGGCGCGCCGCCTGCTCGACCATCTGGGCACGCGCATCGGCGTGGCGAACCTGGCCGACATCGCCACCCTGCCGCTCCTCGGCTGGCTCCTCTCGCTGGCCGGGGTCGCGCTCGGGCCGATCCAGAACGCCTACTCGCGCGCCATCGAGCGCCGGGCCGACGGCTTCGCCTTCCGGCTCACCCGGGACCCGCTCAGCGCCGCGTCCGGTCTCGAGCGGCTGGCCGAGGTCAACCTGTCCGACCCGGAGCCGCCCGCTCTCGTGCACTACCTGCTCTACAGCCACCCGCCGGTCGCCGAGCGCGTCGAGCACGCGCGCCAGTTCGCCCGGGAGAACGCGCTGCCGGTCCCGCCGCGCCTGCCGACCGAGTGACGCGCGGGCGCTCAGCCGCGCTTGCGGGCCTTGATCAGCGCCTTCTCGTCCGTCCAGGCCAGCAGCCGGCCCCCCGCGACCTCGATCTGGGCGCACTCCCGGCAGTCCTCGGGCGCCGCCAGCACCCACGCCTCGAGCGCCTCGCGGTCGGCGTCGGTCATCCGGGAGCGGGTCGTCCAGTCCTCCCACTCGTGGCGCTTGGTGAAGATCTCGGAGCCCTCGACGGCCAGCCCGTGCCCCTCGAGCAGCCCCACCCACTCGGAGAGGCGCAGCGAGCGGACGTGGCTCGGGTCGCGCCGCGCCTCGAGGGTGTTGACGAAGGCGTCGAGCTGCGCGTCCTCGGGGACGACGCTGTCGACCAGCATCAAGCGCCCGCCCGGCCGGAGCACCCGGGCGACCTCGGCGACGAAGCGGTCGACGTCGGCGAAGTGGTGCGGCGCGATGCGGCAGGTCACCACGTCGAACGCGGCGTCGGGGAAGGGCAGGTCCTCGGCGTCCGCCAGCCAGTACTCCGCGTTGGTGATCCCCTTGCCGGTCAGGTGGACCCGCGCCTGGTCGAGCATCTGCGGCGTCAGGTCGGTCACCGTCACCCGGCCGACGTGGGGCGCGACCGCCAGCGCGGTGTGGCCGCCGCCGGTGGCGATGTCGAGGGCGAGCGTCTGCGGCGTCAGCTCGGCCCACGTCACCAGCCGCCCCAGGTCGTCCCCCTCGCGGTGCCCGGCGCTGCGCACGTAGGCGTCGCCGGCCGCCCCGAACTGCTCCCGTACCCGCTGCTTGATCTGCTCGGCCTGATCGACCGTACCACCGTTGTCGCTCACGCGCCTCTCCTCCCTCGTCCGTTGCCGTTCGCGCGCCGAGCATAGCACTCGCGGATCGCGTTGGCTGCCCGGCGACGGGCGGTGATAAGTTTGGCCGTCTACGCCGCGCGCCGGCCCGAGGGAGCCACCTGCGGATGTTCGAGCGTCTCGGTCACTTCACCTACCGCCGCCGGCGGCTGATCGCCGGGCTCTGGGCGCTCCTCTTCCTGGCCACCCTCCCGGTGGTGCCGCACGTCCCCGGCGTGCTGGCGCTGGGCGGCTTCTCCAGCCCCAACATCGAGTCGGAGCGCGCGCTGGCCGTGCTGGCGCGGCAGATCCCGTCCTACAGCCCCTCCAGCGTCATCATCATCTTCCAGAGCAGCCGGCTCCGCGTCAGCGACCCCGCCTTCGTCAGCCAGGCCACCGCCGCCATCCAGGACGTCGTCACGATGCCGGAGGTCACCGGCGTCATCCCCTTCACCGCCAACCCCGAGCAGGTCGCGCCGGACGGCCACACCGCGTACACCGTGGTCAACCTGGACCAGCAGCCCGAGGTCGCCCAGCGCCTGGTCGCGCCGATGCGGGCCCGGCTGCGGCCGACCCAGCTGACCGTCAGCATGGCCGGCGCGCCCGCCTTCTACGCGGACATCGAGCGCGTCACCGAGCAGGACCTGCGCCGCGCCGAGATCGTCGCCATCCCCTTCGCCCTCGCCGCGCTGATCCTGGTCTTCGGCAGCCTGGTCACGGCCGGCGTCCCGGTCCTGGTGGGCGGCATCAGCGTCGCGGGCGTCCTCGGTGCGATCTTCCTGCTCGCCCACGTCGTCGACCTGTCGATCTTCGTGCTCAACCTGGCGACGCTGCTCGGGCTCGGCCTCGCCATCGACTACTCCCTCTTCCTGACCAGCCGCTTCAAGGAGGAGCTCGCGCGCGGCGTGTCGGTCGAGAGCGCGGTCGCCGCCACCGTCGCCACCGCCGGGCGCGCCGTCTTCTTCTCCGGGCTGACCGTCCTGATCGGGCTGAGCGGGCTGATCGTGTTCGACTTCATGTTCCTGCGCTCGGTCGGCGTGGCCGGCACGCTGGTGGTCGCCTTTGCCCTGGCCGGCGCGCTCACGCTGCTCCCGGCCACCCTGGGCATGCTCGGCCACCGCGTCAACGCCCTCGCGGTCATGCGCCGCGGCGAGCGCACGGGCGCCTTCTGGCACTGGCTCGCCGACCGGGTCATGGCACACCCCTGGCGGGTCATCCTGCCGGTCGTCGCCTTCATCGGCCTGCTCGGCATCCCCTTCACCCAGGTCAACCTCAGCTCGCCGGACGCGACGATCCTGCCGCGCAGCACCCCCTCGCGCCAGGCGTTCGACCTGCTGGCGTCGCGCTTCGGCGCGGGCGCCATCTCGCCCCTCGTCATCGCCGTCCAGTCCAGCGGCCCGATCAACGCGCCCCAGAACGTGGCCGCGCTCTACCGCTACACCCGCGAGATCGCCGCCGACCCCAGCGTCTGGCGCATCGACAGCATCGTCACCGTCGACCCGCGCCTCTCGCTCGCCCAGTACCAGCTCCTCTACGCCGACCCGGCCCGGATCGGCGACCCACTGGTCGCCCCGCTCTACCGGCAGTTCGCCGGCAGCCACGCCACGGTCATCTACGTCTACACGCAGGCCCTGCCCGGCAGCAACGAGGCCAAGCAGCTGCTGGCCCACGTGCGCGCCCTTCCCCCCGGCCCCGGCCTGACCGCGCTGGTCGGCGGCGGCACCGCCGAGATCGTCGACGTCGTCAACGCGATGTACGCCGCCTTCCCGATCGCCATCGCCATCATCGTCGCCGCGACCTACCTGATCCTGCTGCTCCAGTTCCGCTCGCTGCTGCTGCCGCTCAAGGCGGTCGTCATGAACACGCTGAGCATCGTCGCCAGCTACGGCGCGCTGGTCTTCATCTTCCAGCAGGGGCACTTCAGCCGGCTGCTCGACTTCGCGCCGATGGGCTACGTCGAGGCCTCGCTGCCGGTGGTCATGTTCTGCCTCCTCTTCGGCGTCAGCATGGACTACGAGGT
>DASSZN010000162.1:0-2224 GCA_035702805.1 Thermomicrobiaceae bacterium
CTCGTGGCACGGAGCTTGCGCCCGGATAGTAGTTTCGGCGCGTGACTCGGGGGACGACGAGGGGTAGTGTGCATCCGATCCTGGTCGTGGACGACGACTCGAGCATTCGGGGGCTCATCCGCGAGATTCTCGAGATCGAAGGCTACGTGACGGTCGAGGTCACCAACGGCCGCGACGCCGTGACCGCTGCCCGCGCCAGCCGTCCCGGCATGATCATCATGGACCTGCGCATGCCGGTCATGGACGGCGTGACGGCCATTCGCATGCTGCGCGCGGACCCGGCCACCGCTCCCATCCCGATCATCGCCCTCTCGGCCGGGCTGACCCTGCTGGCCATCGCGCGCACGCTGCCGATCGAGGGGCTCCTGTCCAAGCCTTTCGAGCTCGACGATCTGGTCGCGCTCGTCCGCCGGCATCTCGAGCCGGACGCGATCGGCGCGGCGCCGGCGGCGGGCTGATCCGGGTCGAGATGCCGCTCAGGCGAGCGCCAGGACGACGATCCCCACCAGCATCACCCCCGCCGCGAGCAGCCGGCGCCGGACCTGTCCCTCCGCCAGGAGCCGCGCGCCCATCAGCGTGCCGATCAGGATGCTCATCTCCCGGGCCGGCGCGACGTAGCTGACCGGGGTGAAGCGCAGCGCCGTCAGCACCAGGATGTAGGCCAGCGGGCTGAGCACCCCCACGGCAAGGGTGGGTACCCGCTGCCGGGCCCAGAGCTCGCGGACCGTTCCCCAGCGGCGGGCCGCCAGCGGCGCCAGCGCCACGACCAGGCAGAGCTCCTGCGCCCAGCTCAGCACCAGCGGCGGGATCGCCAGCGTGCTGACGGCGTGCGCGTCCCACAGCGTGTAGGTGCCGATCAGGAAGCCGATCAGGAGGCCGAAGGTAGCCCCGCGGTGGGCGGACGGGTCCTTGAGGATCTGGACGCCGCCGGTCAGGGCGAAGACGCCGACGATGATGAGACCGCCGCCCAGGAGCGCGAACGGGCCGGGACGCTCGCCGAACAGGACGATCGCGCCCAGCGTCGCCAGGAGCGGCCCAGTGCCGCGCGCCAGCGGGTAGACGACCGAGAGGTCGCCGACGCGGTAGCCGCGCTGCAGCAGCAGGAAGTAGACGACCTGGAGCGCGCCGCTGCCCGCCAGGAAGGCCCACTGGGTCGCGCCCAGCCGCGGCCGGTCGACCAGGAAGACCCCGACGGCGACGGGCGCGTAGATCACGGCCGAGACGACGCCGAAGAGCCAGACGAAGCCCGGCCCGCCGTCGACCCGCTTGACGAGCAGGTTCCACCCGGCGTGGATCACCGCCGCGATCAGGACCAGCGCCAGGGCCAGGGGCGACACCGTGGTCTCCCATCCGAGAGCCGCGCCTCCGCGCCGATCGCCGCGCCGGTCGGAGCGGGCCAAGCATCGCCCGAGCGGCCACCCGCCGCAATGCCTGTCTTGCCACGCCGTACAGCCAGCCCGGGCAGGGGCGGTGGGTCGGCGGCGCCCGGGCTGGCACAATGCGGCGTGGATGGGGCGCCGGACGGGTCGCGACGCAGGAGGAGGGGACCATGGCGGGGCGGGTCGAGGCCATCTTCATCACGACGGAGGCCGGCGCGCCGATGCGGGCGCTCGTCGAGGCCCGCGCCGTCGCCGGGTCGGGGCTGGCGGGGGACCGCTACCAGACCGGCCAGGGCTACTACTCGACGCGTCCGCTGCCGGGCGGCGGGCGCCAGCTGACCCTGATCGAGGTCGAGGTGCTGGAGGCGCTGCGGGGGGAGACCGGCATCGATCTCGGGCCGTCCGAGGCGCGCCGGAACCTCACCACGCGCGGCGTGCGCCTCAACGACCTCGTCGGGGAGCGCTTCACCGTCGGCGACGTGCTCTGCGAGGGAATCCGCCTCTGCGAGCCCTGCCACTACCTCGAGGAACTGACCGGCAAGGCGGTCAACGCGCCGCTGGTGCACCGCGGCGGCCTGCGCGCGGCCATCCTGACCGACGGCACCATCCACGTCGGCGACCCGGTCCGGCCCGCCGCGGGGCACGCCGCTGCGTCACCGGCTGAGGGTCGCGCCTGATCCCGAGCCTGTGGAGAGCGCCCGCGCCGCCTCAGCCGTAGCGGTACTGGATGCCGTAGCCGCCGCGGGGGTAGGTCCACTCGACGTTGTCGAACTCGCAGCAGACGATGCGGCAGGTGCCGCACTCGACGCAGCCCTCGTAGGAGAAGAGGACGCGCCCGTCCGGCT
>DASSZN010000318.1:0-10439 GCA_035702805.1 Thermomicrobiaceae bacterium
GATCCGGTGTAAGCCCCAGGTCCCCGCGTTCGAGCAGCTGTTCACCCATGTGGACAAGCACCGCGGTCACCTGGTTTGGGGCAAGGGCGCCTCGCCGGGGGTTTCCGGGTTGTACCGCCTTGTGAGTGGGCCACAGCAAAAAATCTGGAATGCCAGCACGAACACCGGTGCAGGGAACGACGGCCCATCAATGTACTTCTACCCGGGCGAAATCAAGGCCCGCGTTTCAGACGACCAGTTCAACAAGTTCGTCAGTTCCTTGGAGGCAATAGGCCCGCTGAAAAGTAAGATCGATGAGGCCCGCAAGGCGGGTTGGACCGGCAAGTACCCGACGGTCCAACTCACAAAACTCAAGGACGGCGATCTGAAATACATTCTCGCGGCGATAGAGGGGCTGTTGCCCGCCTCGTCGGTCAGTTCAACGGGCTGATCGTCGTCGGGTCGACCGACCAGCGACCGACTTTGTAGCGGGTATACGACCCCCAGCGCGTCGTGACGTGCTCAATGACGAGGGGGCCTGTCACCCACTCGGGCGCCCCCTCGAGCGTGGGCAGTCGCGGATCGGGGTACTCGAGCAGGTTGTTCGCCTGGATCGCGTCCCATTCATACTGGCGCGCCGACACGATCGTCCCGGCCGGTGGGATGTTCACATGAACACGCTCCGGTCCTAGCCCGATCTTCGACAGAGGGTGCCTACCGCGACGAGGCTACCCATCCGGGACCGCCTGACCTCAGGCGGAACTATCGCTGCTGTCCGTTGCCTTTCCGGGGCCGCAATTCACGAACCGCAACGGGTTCTGCGAGGCGTACCGCGCATTCGCGCCGCGCAGGTAGCCCGTCACGTCACCGTACAGGTAGAACGCTTCCATATCGGGATCACGCGTTCCCTCGAACGCCCAACGTCCACTGCCTTTCGGGTCCGGGGACCAACCCTCAATACGGTAGACGGCGCGGACGACACTGGCGTACACGGCCATCGCCCACTGCGGCGCCCACCCGGAGCCAGAATCACGCCTTCGTGGGCCAATCTTCCACCACTGCCGCGTCACCTCGTAGAGTGCGCAGGCGGTCATGCCGTAGCTGAACTGGCGGTTGATTCGAATGAGAACGACGCGACGGATCGGGTCGATAATGACGGGACTCGACCCGTATTGGCCGTTGATTTGATCGATGGACATACGGGTAGCGTGGTGGCCGAGGTCGCGATTGTCGAGGCGCTCGAAGCCCAGAGCATCGATGGCTGTAGACTCAACACGATACGCCTCGTCCTCGGTCAAGCCATGCCGAAGGATGTCGATCCGGACAGGCTCTTTGGTCGCCTCAATGTTCCGGATATGCCGTAGCTTGGCGTACTCACCCACCGTGTCTGCTTGCGTCTTCCGCGCCTCGGCGAGGTGCGCGAAACATCGGTTGCCCGTGCCCTTGCCGACGTAGAACACTTTGCCGTCGCGCGGGTCGATGAGCAGGTAGACGTAGTAGCCGAGCCTCTCGACGACGCCGGGAGCGAACCCGCCGACTGCCATGCACACCCTCCGCCGCGTCAGTAGTTGTCGGTTACCAGCGTCGTCAGTATGTCGGACTGTGGATAATGCGGCAAGGTGAATGGCACGACGAGAGGGGCGCGATCTGTTCGCCGGCCGTCTCTCGCCCCAGACCGTGAACCCACGCGTGTCTCGACCGGCTCCGTCGTCGGCCAATCGCCGGGAGGACGCCATGACCCCCGCCATCCTGGCGCTCGACCAGGGCACCACCAGCTCGCGCGCCATCCTCTTCGACCACGACGGCCGGCCCCTCGGCACGCGCGGCCGCCCCCTCACCCAGCACTACCCCCAGCCCGGCTGGGTCGAGCACGACCCCGACGAGATTTGGGCGGGCCAGCTCGAGACCGCCCGCGCTGCCCTCGCCGCGCGGCCGGACGCCGACGTCCTCGCCCTCGGCGTCACCAACCAGCGCGAGACCACCCTCCTCTGGGAGCGCGCCACCGGCCGGCCCGTTTACCCCGCCATCGTCTGGCAGGACCGCCGCACCGCCGGCCACTGCGAGCGCCTCCGCGCCGACGGCTGGGAGACCCCCGTCCGCGAGCGCACCGGCCTCCTCCTCGACCCCTACTTCTCCGGCACCAAGCTCGCCTGGCTGCTCGACCATGTCGACGGCCTGCGCGCCCGTGCCGAGCGGGGCGAGCTCACCTTCGGCACCGTCGACACCTTCCTCCTCTGGCGCCTCACCGGCGGCCGCGTCCACGTCACCGACCCCTCCAACGCCTCGCGCACCATGCTCTTCAACATCCACCGCCTCGACTGGGACGACGACATCCTCCACGCCCTCGCCATCCCCCGCGCGCTGCTGCCCGAGGTGCGCCCCTCCAGCGCCGTGGTCGGCCACGCTGACCCCGCCCTGCTCGGCCGCGCCATCCCGATCGCCGGGGTGGCCGGCGACCAGCAGGCCGCCGCCTTCGGCCAGGCCTGCTTCACGCCCGGCATGGCCAAGCAGACCTACGGCACCGGCGGCTTCCTCCTGATGAACGTCGGCGACCGGCCGCGGCCCTCCCGCCACGGCCTCCTCTCGACCGTCGCCTGGAGCCTCGACGGCCGCGTCAGCTACGCCCTCGAGGGCGCCATCTTCGTCGCCGGCGCCGCCATCCAGTGGCTGCGCGACGGGCTCGGGATCATCGCCGACGCCGCCGAGTCGGAGCGGCTCGCCCGCGCCGTGGACTCCACCGGCGGCGTCTACCTCGTGCCCGCCTTCGCCGGCCTCGGCGCCCCCTACTGGGACCCCTACGCCCGCGGCACCATCGTCGGGCTGACCCGCGGCTCGGGACGCGCCGAGATCGCGCGCGCCGCGCTGGAGGCCGTCGCCTTCCAGACGCGGGACGTGCTGGAGGCGGTGCGCGCCGACGCCGGGGTCGACCCGGCCGCGCTGCGCGTCGACGGCGGCATGGTCGCCAACGACTTCCTGCTCCAGTTCCAGGCCGACGTCGCCGGCTGCCCGGTCGAGCGCCCGGCGGTGGCCGAGACGACCGCGCTCGGGGCCGCCTACCTGGCCGGGCTCGCCGTGGGCTTCTGGGCCGACCAGCAGGAGGTCGCGCGCGGCTGGCGGCTCGAGCGCCGCTTCGAGCCGAGGATGCCGGCGGAGGAGGCCGCGCGCCGCTACCGGGAGTGGCAGCGGGCCGTCGAGCGGGCGCGCGGCTGGGCCGCGCCTGAGGCGTGAGGGACGGCCGCGCTCAGCCGATCGCGGGGTAGCGCTGGCGCGCGCCGGCCCGGGGCGAGAGCCCGGTGTGGTCTTGCGGACCGGCCAGCCGCAGCGCCGCGACGGCGACGACGATCACCCCCAGCGTGATCGTCATGGCCACCACGCCGCTGGCCTGCGAGGCGGAGAACTGGTTGAACAGGCCGTGCCAGAGCGCGACCACGATCAGGCTGCCGCCGCCGCTGTTGTAGAGCCAGGTCAGGAAGATCGCGCCCATCCAGAGCCCGATCGCCCAGCCGGCGACCTGCAGGATCCCCATGTCCATGAAGGACGCGTTCTCGAAGAAGGCCGGCAGGTGCCACAGGCCCCAACCGAGGGCCAGCAGGTGAGTGGCCCGGATGGCCGGGCGGTCGCGCTGCAGCCGCGGCAGGGCGAAGCCCCGCCAGCCGGTCTCCTCGCCGACCCCGAAGGTGAGGACCTGGACGAGGAGGGCCAGCGGCATGGCCATGGGCGGCAGGTCTCCGGCGCGCGACAGCGCGGCGAGGCCCGGCCACGAACCGTCGACGGCGCGCGCCGCGACCAGCCCGACCGCCGCCAGCACGAGCGGGCTCGCCACGGCGAAGGCCAGCCACGGCCGGGGCACCCGCGACGGCGCGTACTGCGCCGCCAGCGCCTTCAGCGCGGCGCGGCCGCCGGAGAGGGCGGCGATCAGCGCCGCCGCGAGGAGCGGGCCGAACGCCCCCGCGTAGTGCCACCAGGCCGGCACGTCGTGGCGCCACCACCCCTGAGCCGTCGCCACGCGCGGCAGCCAGAGCGACCAGGAGATCGCGTAGGCCGCCACGAAGTAGGCGGCCACCGGATGCCGCCGCACGGTCGCCCGGAGCCCGAGCCCCGGCGCGAGAACACCGGTCGCGCCCCTCCGGCGCGCGATCTCACGGGCCACGGCTCGCCTCCGCTCCGCCACGCGGCCTGGCGCCGGCCCAGCGGGTGGCGCGCCACCCACGCCCGGCCCGGCCGCCGCTCCCAGCGTAGCGGGGCCGCCGTCACAAAGTCGCGCCGCGCGCGCTGCCGCGCATCGCAACGGCGCGTCAGTCCCGGGCCGCTGGAGTTGTCCGGCAGTGGTGGTGGTCGCGCTACCGGGCGCGCTGGACCGGCGCGGGTGGCCGGCTCACGTACTCCCCGGTCGGCGTCCGGCCGAGCGCGGACCGCGCGTCCCCGGATGTTGCCGACCGGAGGATTCCACTCCGCCCACGTGCATCCGCCCAACTGATCGGATCCGGTGATCTCCGCGTATCACCGTTCGCCGCGGCGCCCGCGACGCCCGGTCGATCGGCAACGGCAGCGGGGCCGGCGAGCGCCTCGACAACGCCGACACGCAGGGAGAGCGAGATGGCCCGCGCATCAAGCAACCGGTCGGCAGGGACGGAGTTCGTCCGGGGCTTCCCGCGCGGAGCGGGGCCGTCCGACCCGCACGCGCACCTGCTGGCGACGCACGCGCGCACCTTCAACTTCGCGGCGCGGTTCCTCCCGGCCGATCTGCGGCAGCCGGTCACGGTCCTCTATGCGTTCTCCCGCACGCTCGACGACCTGGTCGACGAGCCGCACGGCGCCAACCCGCCGGCGGTCGCCGGCGCCGAGCTCGACGCCTGGCGGACGTGGCTGGAGCGCGGCCGGGAAGGGCGAGTGCCGCGCGAGCCGCTCGGCGCCGCGCTCGCCGGGGTCATCGAGCGGTTCCAGATCCCGACCGGCTACCTGGTGGACCTCGTGGACGGCCTCGCCGAAGACCTGACCCTGCGCGACGTCGCCGATACCGCGGCGCTGCGACGCTACTGCTACGGGGTCGCCGCCACCGTCGGCCTGGCAATGGCCCACGTCCTCGGGGCGACCTCGCCGCCCGCGCTGGCCGCCGCCGGTGATCTCGGGACCGCGATGCAGCTGACCAACATCCTGCGCGACGTCGGCGCCGACCTGGGGCGCGGCCGGCTCTACCTTCCCGCCGACGTACTGGCGCGCTGCGGCCTGTCCCGGTCGGATGTCGAGGAGCTCGCGGCGCGGGGCGCCGGACCGGACGACCGCCTGCGCGCGGTCATGCGGGCGCAGCTCACCCAGGCGCGCGAGTACTACGCGCGGGGGATGGCCGGCATCTGGCTGCTACCGCCCGACTGTCGCCTGCCGGTCCTGATCGCCGCGCGTCTCTACCGCCGCATCCTCGACGTGATCGAGGCCAATGACTACGACACGCTGCGCCGTCGCGCCGCGACGACCCGCGCCGAGAAGCTGCGCGAGGCGGCCATCGCCGCCATGCTGGACCGGCTGTGGCGCCACGGCGAGCGACGGCGCCGGTCGATCGACGACGGGGGCGAGCGATGGGATGTGGGAGAAGGAGCGTTCGGTGATGCGTCCACGAACCCGGCCCGTCCCTGACGCCCGTCTCCCGCCGGCCGGCCGGGGGCGGTTCCTCGCCGTGCTGGTTGCCCTGCAGGCCGTGCTGGGCGCGCGTGTCCTGCTTCGGCTGGTCCGCACCGCGGGCGGCACCCGGATCGATCCGGCGCCGCCCGGCGCGGTCCCGACCGGCGCGGTCGCGGTTGTCGTCCCGGTGCTCGACGAGCGCGACCGGCTGGCCCCCTGCCTCGACGGCCTCGTCGCCCAAGGGCCGGAGGTCGCCGAGATCCTGGTCGTCGACGGCGGGTCCACCGACGGCACGCCGGAACTGGTCGCGGCCCACGCGGCGCGCGACTCCCGCATCCGGCTGATCGACGCCAGCCCGGTGCCGGCGGGCTGGAACGGCAAGCCCTGGGGCCTGCAGGTCGGCCTCGAGACGAGCCGCCCGACCGCGACCTGGGTGCTGATGGTCGACGCCGACGTGCGGCCGGCGCCCGCCCTCGCCCGCAGCCTGGCCGCGCACGCCCGGCGTACCCGCGTGCCGGCGCTGAGCGCGGCGACTCTTCAGACCGTCTCCGGCCCCGCCGAGGCGCTGCTCCACCCGTCGCTGCTGACCACGCTCGTCTACCGCTTCGGCATCCCGGGCCGGGCGACCCGGCGCGTCGCCGCCGTCCAGGCTAACGGCCAGTGCTTCCTGGCTCGGCGCGACCTGCTCGTCGCAACCGGGGCCATCGCCCGGGCCCGCGACTCGCGCTGCGAGGACGTCACGATGGCCCGGGTGCTCGCGGCGGACGGCCACGAGGTCGGGTTCTACGAGGCCGGCGACCTCGTGACGGCGCGGATGTACGCCACCGTGGGCGACGCCTGGCGCAACTGGCCCCGCTCGCTGCCGATGCGCGACCGGTACGCCGGCATCGGCCTGCCGCTCGGCCTCGCCGAGGTCGCCCTCGTCCAGGCGCTGCCGCTGCCGCTGCTCGCCGCGCTCCTGCTGGCCCGGCGGCGCGGACCGGCCGTCGCCATCAACGCGGTGCTTGCCTGCGCCCGGCTGGGGGTCCTGGTCGGCACGGCCCGCGCCTACCGCCACCGGCCCTGGACCTACTGGCTCTCGCCGCTCGGCGATCTCCCGGTCGCCGCGCGGCTCTGCGCGAGCGCCCTCCGCCGCCGTCACGTCTGGCGCGGCCGGGTGCTCGTCACGGGAGGACGACCATGACGCGGGTCCGGCTGCTCTTCCTGGCCCACCTCGTCGCGCTCGGCTTTGCCCTGGGCGGGCTCCTGATTGCCCTGCCTCATCCGCAACTCTGGGCCGGCAGCCCCAACGCGGCGCGGGTCTACCTCTTCGGCATGCAGTACGCCGGCACGGTCCACATCCTGCTCGGCGCGGCGACGATGCTGGCCTTCGGGCTCGTCTGCCTCGGCCGGCGCCGCACGCTCGTCTTCTTCGCGCTGGCGACGCTGCTGCCGCTCGGTATGGAACTGCTCGGGACGGGCACGGGCTGGCCCTTCGGGGCCTACGCCTACACCGCGGGCCTCGGCTACAAGGTGCTCGGCCGGGTGCCCTTCACGATCCCGCTCTCCTGGTTCTACATGGGTTTCACCGTCTACCTGCTGGCGAACGCGATCCTGGACGCGCGTGGACGCGCCGCCCGGCACCGCACCGCCGGGGCGCTCGCCCTGGGCGTCTGGCTCCTCACGGTCTGGGACCTGGCGCTCGACCCGGCGATGGCGAACGCCTCCCTGCCGATCCGCTTCTGGACCTGGCACACGAGCGGCCCCTACTTCGGCATGCCGGTCCAGAACTTCGCCGGCTGGGCCATGACCGGGCTCCTCTTCATGGCCCTGAGCCGCCTCGCCTGGCGGCGCGACGTCGGTCCGGCCGAGTTCCCGGCCTGGCTCCCCTTCGGGGTGTACGCCGCGAACCTGGCCTTCGCCGTCGCGCTCGACCTGAGCGTCGGCCTCTGGCAGCCCGCGCTCCTGGCCCTCGCGCTCGGCCTGCTCCCCGCCTCGCTCGCGCTCCGCGGGCTGCCGGGGCGCTCCGGGATCGCCTCACTGGGCGCCACGCCGAGCATCCGGCTCGCGTCGCGCATCATCGTCCGGCGGCGGCTCGCGCTGAGGGTCGAGGGGCGCGAGCACCTGCCCGCGAGCGGCCCGGTCCTGATCGCCGCCCGCCACTACCACCACCTCTACGACGGCGCCGCGCTGGTCGCCGCGCTGGCGCGCCCCGTCCACATCCTGGTGGCGCTCGACTGGGTATCGAGCCCAGTGCTTCGTCGGTTGATGGAGCGGGCCTGCGCCGCCGCGCGCTGGCCGGTCGTCGTCCGCGGCGCCCGGGGCGGCGCGCGTTCCGGGGCCTTTCGACAGGACGAGGCACGCCGGTATCTGCGCCACGCCATCGCTGAGGCGGTCGCGCTCCTCCGCGCCGGTGAGGTGCTGGTCGTCTTCCCCGAGGGCTACCCCAACGTCGATCCCACCTATACCCCGAAGCGCGGCGACGAGTTCCTGCCCTTCCGTCCCGGCGTCGCCGCGCTGGCGGCCCGCGCCGAGCGCGACGGCCCGCGCGTCCCGATCGTACCGGCGGGGCTGACCTACGCCGAGGATGGCCGCCACGTGACGCTCCGCCTTGGTCGTCCCCTCTACGTCGACGAGCATCGAGACCGCGCGGCGCTCCTGTGCGCGGTCGAGGAGCGCGTGCGGTCGCTCTCGGCATCCGCCGAGCCGGCCGTCGCCAGAGCGGCCGCCGCGGCCGAGGAGGTCCTGAGGTCATGAGCGTGCGAGCGACGATCGAGACCCCGGCGGTCATCGCGCCGCGGGCGCGGCGCGACAGCCACGTCGTCGTCATCGGCGGCGGGTTCGGGGGCCTCGCGGCGGCCATCCGGCTGCAGGCCGGCGGGGCGCGCGTCACGCTGGTCGAGGCGCGCGAGCGCCTCGGCGGTCGGGCCTACCTCCTGGAGGAGGCGGGCTACCGCTTCGACATGGGCCCGACGATCGTCACCGCGCCGGACTTGCTGGAGGATCTCTGGGCGTCGGCGGGCCGCCGGCTGGCCGACGACGTGTCCCTCCTCCCGCTCAGCCCGTTCTACCGCGTCCACTTTGGGGACGGCACCCGGTTCGAGTACGGCGGGAGCCCGGACGCGGACGAGGCCGAGATCGCTCGCTTCGAGCCACGCGACGTTGCCGGCTACCACGCCTTCCTCGCCGCGACCGAGCGGATCTACCGGCGGGCGTTCGGCGACCTGGCGGGCCAGCCGTTCCTGACCCTGGGCGACTTCCTGCGCGTCGTACCCGAGCTCGTTCGGCTGGGCGCCGCCCGCAGCGTCTACGCCTTCGCCTCCGGCTACTTTCGCGATCCCCGGCTGCGCAGCGTCTTCTCGTTTCACCCCCTCTTCATCGGCGGCAACCCGCTGCGCGCCAGCGCCATCTACAGCATCATCCCGTTCCTGGAGCGCCAGGGAGGCGTCCACTTCGTCGCGGGCGGCACGGCCGCGCTCGTCGACGCCATGGCGCGGCTGTTCATCAGCCTCGGCGGTGAGGTCCGCACGGCGACCCCGGTCGAGCGGATCGTCGTCGCGAGCGGCCGGGTGGCCGGCGTGGAGGTCGCCGGCGGCGAGCGCATCGCGGCCGACGCCGTGGTCGCCAACAGCGACGTCGCCACCACCTACCTCGAACTCGTCCCGCCCGAGCACCGCCGCCGGGTGACCGCCGCGCGACTGCGCCGCTTCCACTACTCCATGAGCTGCTTCCTGCTCTACCTGGGCCTCAACCGGACCTACCCGCGGTTGCGCCACCACACCGTCGTGATCCCGCGCAACTACCGCGGCGTCCTCGGCGAGATCTTCGACGGCAACCGCCTGCCGTCCGAACTGGCGCTCTACCTGCACGCGCCGACGCGCACCGACCCGCGGTTCGCCCCTCCCGGCGGCGAGAGCCTCTACGTGCTGGCGCCGGTGCCGCACCTGGGCCATCGCCCGCCGCTCGACTGGGACCGTGAGTCGGAGCGTTTCCGCGACCGGATCGTCCACTACCTCCAGGACGAGGTCGGGCTCGACGGGCTGGAGTCCAGCATCGTCGTCGAGCGACGGTTTACGCCGCGCGACTTCGCGACGGAGTTGCGCAGCCTCTACGGATCGGCCTTCTCGATCGAACCCACCCTGCTGCAGTCGGCCTACTTCCGTCCCCACAACCGCTCCGGCGACCTGCCGGGCCTCTACTTCGTCGGCGCTGGCACCCACCCCGGCGCGGGGCTCCCCGGCACCCTCCTCTCCGCCCGGATCACCGGTCACCTGGTCGGCGAGGACCTGGCTGCCGGCCGCGTGGGCGCCGCGGTCTCGGCGCGTCGTCGGTAACCCGTCCGCCGCGGCCCTGCCCATGGCTGCGCCGCGGTCCGCGCCGGAGACGAGCCGGTGGCGAGCGGGCATGTTCACCTGGGTGCGGGTGCTCGCGCCATCCGGCCGCGGTGCGGCGTCCGGCACGCGACGATTCGTCCACCCCTCGACGGTGGGGGCCGGGGGACAGCCGGCGTGATCAGGGCTCCGCTCGCTCGTCCGTCGCACCGCTCGGCGCGCTCTCCGACAACGACCCGGCTGGCGAGGAACGGCGCGCCGCCGGATACGAAGAGACCGGGGCCGGCGAGGTGACCGGCCCCGGTCGGGGGTGGGAAGGTGGCGTCGAGCGGGGATGATCGTCTAGCGCGCCCGGACCTCGACGGTCGCCGGACGGGCCGCCCGGATGCCGAACCAGACCAGCCAGAGGCCGGCCAGCCCCACCAGGCTGTAGACGATCCGCGCGAGGGCGGACATGTCGCCGAAGAGCGTGGCGACGAGGTCGAACTTGAACAGGCCGACCAGGCCCCAGTTCACGGCCCCGACGATCGTGAG
>DASSZN010000357.1:0-7996 GCA_035702805.1 Thermomicrobiaceae bacterium
TCATTTTCCTGGCGCGGGACGTCGACGACCTGCTGCGCGGGGCGCGCCTGTTCGGCCAGGACATCGTCGGTGCCGCGGGCGGTGCGACGTGAGCGACGCCGGAGGCCGCGAGCCGCGGCGGGGAGGGAGCGGATCGTGAAGTTCATCGACGTGGAGCTCGACGGCGTGTCCTACCGGGCTCGGCTGCTTGAGGAGCGCGCGCCGCACGCGACGGCCGCCCTCTGGGACGCGCTGCCGTTCGAGGGTCGGGCCGTGCATGGCATCTGGAGCGGGGACCTCTTCCGTATGCTCGAGGAGGCGCCGTTCGAGGCGCCGCCGGGTGATCGCGTGGCCGGGTTCCAGTACCCGGGGCTGGTCATGCTCGAGCCGGCGAGCCGCGAGCTCGCCATCTGCTACGGCCAGGGGCGGCTGAACCTGCCGACCGGTCCGGCCAGCCCCGTCCCGCTCGCCGAGCTCGGTGGGGACCTCGCGCCGCTCGCCGCGCGGGCGACCCGCCTGCAGTTCGACGGCGCGCGGCCGATCCGCTGGCGGCGCTCCGACGACCAGACGTCGCCCCTCGCCACCCCACCCGCGCCGCGCGGCCGGCTGGTCGAGGTCGCCTTCGACGGCGTCACCGTGAAGGCCACGCTGCTCGAGGACGTCGCGCCGCGGACCGCCGACGCCTTCGCCCGCGCCTTGCCCCTCGCCGGACGCGCCACCAACACCCACTCGAGCGGCACGCTGGCGCGCTTCTGGAACGACGCCGGCGACGACGAGGGCGAGACACCCCTCGACGTCGACGAGGCCGGCCCCTTCCACGTCATCCTGTATCCCGGCACCCTGTATTATCTGCCCAGCCGACCGTGGCGCGGCATCCGGATCCCCTACGAGGCCACGGCCATGGGCGGGGCGGCCAGCCGCGGCACCACGCGGCTCGTCCCCTTCGCGCGCTTCGACGGTGACTGGTCGGCCTTCCGCGAGCGCGCGATGCGGCTGAGCGTCGACGGGGCGAAGTCGCTGGCGTTCCGGATGCGCGGCCGACCGGTCTCGAGCACCAGGGGATAAAGAGGGAGCGGGTTATGGGGAGCAACGGGTATGACGTGGTCGTGGTCGGCGCCGGCAACGCCGCGATGTGCGCGGCGCTCGCGGTCGCCGGACCCGGCCGGCGCGTGCTGGTGCTGGAGAAGGCGTCCGAGGCCGAGCGGGGCGGCAACAGCTACTTCACCGGCGGCGGCTACCGCTTCGCCTACGACGGCATGGAGCAGGTGCGCCCCCTCATCCCCGACCTCTCCGACTGGGACCTCGAGCACACCGACGTCGGCAGCTACACCGAGGACCAGTACTACGACGACATGCTCCGCGTCACCGAGTACCAGACCGACCCGGAGCTGGCGAACTTCCTGGTCACCCGCTCCTACCCCGCCATGCGCTGGATGCAGGAGCAGGGCATGACCTACGCCCTGATGACCGGCCGCCAGGCGTTCAAGGTCGGCGACGTCTTCCGCTTCTGGGGCGGGCTCACCGTCGAGGGCTCGGGCGGCGGCGCCGGCCTGTCCGACCGCTGGTTCGCCGTCGCCAAGCAGCGCGGCGTCCCGGTCGCCTACGGCACGCGGGCGCGCCGCCTCCTCCAGGACCGGCGCGGCACCGTGACCGGGGTGGAGGTCGAGACCGCCGAGGGGCGCGAGCAGATCCCGGCGCGGGCCGTCATCATCGCCAGCGGCGGCTTCGAGGCCAACCCGGCGCTGCGGGCGCAGTGGCTCGGGCCGCGCTGGGACCAGGCCCGGGTGCGCGGCACCCGGCACAACGTCGGCGACGGCATCCTGATGGCCCTGGAGGCCGGCGCCCAGCCCTACGGCAACTGGTCCGGCTGCCACGCCGTCGCCTGGGACCTCAACGCCCCGATCTTCGGCGACCGCAAGGTCGGCGACGGCTTCCAGAAGCACTCCTACCCCTTCGGCCTGATCGTCAACCTGCGCGGCGAGCGCTTCGTCGACGAGGGCGCCGACTTCCGCAACTACACCTACGCCAAGTACGGGCGGGCGATCCTGGAGCAGCCCGAGCGCACCGCCTTCCAGCTGTTCGACCAGCAGGTGATGGAGCTGCTGCGCGCCGAGTACCGCATCCCGCAGGTCACCAGGGCGGTCGCCAGCACGGTCGGCGAGCTGGCCGACAAGCTGGGCATCGACCGGGCCGGGCTGGAGCGCACGGTGGCGGCCTACAACGCGGCGGTTCAGGAGGGCGAGTACAACCCGACGGTCAAGGACGGCAAGGCCACGGCCGGCCTCGAGCCGCCGAAGACCAACTGGGCGCTGCGTCTGGAGGCGCCGCCCTTCGAGGGGTACGCCGTTACCTGCGGCATCACCTTCACCTTCGGCGGGCTCAAGGTGAACACGCGGGCCGAGGTGCTCGACATGGAGGACCGGCCGATCCGCGGGCTCTACGCCGCCGGTGAGCTGGTGGGGGGCCTCTTCTCGAGCAACTACCCGGGCGGCGCCGGGCTGATGTCGGGCTCGGTCTTCGGCCGCGCGGCCGGTGAGTCGGCGGTGGAGTACCTGGCGAAGTCCTGACCGGCGCGCCGTCGTCGACGAGCTCGCGGGGCGGCTCACCGCGCCGGCGTCGCGCCGCGCCCGGGGACCGCTCCCCGCGCCCGTCACCGCCCGGCGCGGAGGCGCCGCGCCATGTGCTCGCCGATCGTGATGCAGGTCAGGTTGGTGTTGGCCCGCGGCACGTCCGGCATGATCGAGCCGTCGATGACCCGCAGGCCCGCGACCCCCAGCACCCGGCAGTCGGGGTCGACCACCGTGCGCGGGTCGCCGGGCGCCCCCATGCGGCAGGTGCCAACCAGGTGGTAGGTGTCGCGCACCGTCGCCAGCAGCCAGGCGTCGAGCGCGCGCTCGTCCTCAAGCTCGTCGAGCGTGGGCATCGGGCCGCTGGCGAACCCCGCCGCCGGGACGACCGACTCGGTGATGGCCCGCACCGCTGGGTGGCGGGCGATCGCGATGATGCGCCGGACGCCGTCTCGCAGCCGCACCAGGTCGCGCTCGTCGGAGAGCATCCGCTCGTCGATCTCCGGCAGCGCCAGCGGGTCCGGGTCGACGACCCGAAGCACGCCGCGCGAGAAGGACTGCCACAGGCACGCCCGGACGCCGCCGGAGGACAGCCCGCCCTCGTCGTAGCCGCCCAGGCTGCGCACCGAGACCATCATGTCGTTCTCGCCGGCCCCGGCCAGCCCCGAGCTGTAGCGGATGTAGCAGTTGATGTACAGGTCGTCCCAGGCGCGGGCGTGCGCCTCCGGGCGCAGCAGCAGGTGGAGCCCCGCCGAGCCGTGGTCGGTCAGGTTGTGGCCGACCGGGAGGTCCGCCCGCACCGGGATGCCGAGCCCGCGCAGGTCCTCGGCGGGCCCGATCCCCGAGCGGATCAGGATGGTCGGGCTGAAGACGGAGCCCGCCGAGAGGATGACCTCGCGGCCGCTGAAGGTCGTCGCCAGCCCGTCCCGGATCGCCCGCACCCCCGTGGCGCGCCCGTCCTCGACGATCACCCGGTCGACTTGGGTGTTGCCGAGGACCGTCAGGTTCGCCCGGCCGCGCGCCGGCTCGAGGTAGGCGTCGTTGGTCGAGACGCGGCAGTCGTCGGCGCGGTTCATCGGCAGCGACGAGATGCCGGTCGAGCCCGGCGCGTTCAGGTCGGCGCACCAGGGGTAGCCCAGCTCGAGCCCGGCCTGGAGCACCGCCAGTGGGATCTTGCCCCAGGACGAGATCGGCGGGCGGGCGATCGTGATCGGCCCCTGGCGGCCGTGGTAGAAGGCGTCGCCGAAGTCGCGGTCTTTCTCCAGGCGGATCATCGCCGGCAGCAGCTCCTCGCCGGACCAGCCGTCGCAGCCCTGCTCGGCCCAGAGGTCGTAGTCCTCCAGCATCGCGCGGTGCGCGACCATCCCGTTGATGGCGGAGCTGCCGCCCATCCCGCGGCCGCGCTCGTAGAGGGCCGGTGCCTGCCCGGTGGCCCGTCGCGCCCGCAGGGCCGGCCACTGGTAGTCCGGCTGCCGGAGCGGGTCGATGATCCCCAGCCAGTTGGCGCTGCGCATCTCGTCGGGGATGTCGCCGGAGCGGTAGTCGCGGCCCGCCTCGAGGAGGAGCACCCTGGTGTCCGGGTCCTCGCTCAGCCGCCCGGCCAGGACGGCGCCGGACGAGCCGGCTCCCACGATCACGTAGTCGTACCGCCTGGCCTGCTCGCCGCTCATCGCCGGACCCTCCTCGTGCTCGTCGTTTATGTCCGCGCCCGCGCCCCGCTCAGCCGGCGCGCTCGGCCGACAGGGAGCGGCCGGCCGCGATCGCCTCGCGCGACACCGCGATCTGCACCACCGCGATCCCCGGGTGCTCCAGCGCCGCCCGCAGCCCGTCGGCGACGTCGGCGTCGTCGTCGATGCGGATGCCGATGCCGCCGAACGCCTCGGCGTAGCGCGCCAGGTTGGGCGACCAGAGCTCGGTCGCGCTGACCCGCCCCGGGTACTCCCGCTCCTGGTGCATCCGGATCGTGCCGTACATGGCGTTGTCGAAGACGAGGCAGGTTACCCGCAGCCCGAGCTGTGCCGCCACCGCCAGCTCGTTGCCGGTCATCATGAAGCCGCCGTCGCCGGCGCAGGCCACCACCGGCACCTGGCTGTCGCGCACCAGCGCCGCGGCGACGGCCGAGGGCACGGCGTAGCCCATCGCCCCGGAGATGGGACCCAGGAAGGTGCCCGGACGGCGGAAGCGGTAGTAGCGGGAGAGCCAGGTGTAGAAGTTGCCGGCGTCGGTGGTGATCACCGCGTCCGCCGGCAGCTGCCGCTGCATCTCGGCGATGACCAGCGCCGGGTCCACCAGCTCCGGCACCGTCGATGCCGCGGGCGGCGTGGTGGCGGCGACGAACGCCTCGCGGTCGCGCCGGTTCTCCGTCGACCGGTCGGGCCAGTCCACCTCGGATGCCGCGGCCAGCAGCGCCTCGATCGTCTCCCCCGCGCCCGCCGCGATCGCCAGCCGCGCCGGGAAGCTCTGGCCGAGCGACTCCGGCGCGTCGATCGCCTGGATCAGCGCGGCGCCCGGGGCGGGGACGGTGTAGCCCTGGGTCGTCGTGTGGTCGAGCCGGCTGCCCAGCGCCAGCACGACGTCGGCGGCGCGGGCGCGCTCCAGCACGCAGGGGGGCGCGCCGATCGAGAGGGAGCCGAGGTAGAGCGGGTGGTCGTTGGGGAAGGCGTCGTGGCGGCGGAAGCCGGTCACCACCGGCAGCCCGGTCCGCTCGGCGAGCCGGACCAGCGCGTCCGTCGCCCGGTCGCGCAGCACCCCCTCCCCGGCGATGACGAGCGGGCGTTTGGCCCCGGCCAGCAGCCGGAGCGCCTCGCGCGTGTCTTCCGCCCGCGGCGCGGAGGCCGGCAGGGCACCGACCGCCGGCACGTCGCCCGGGGCCGGCTCGTCGAGGATGTCGCCGCGCAGCGCCAGCGCCACCGGACCCGGACGGCCGGTTACGGCCCGGCGCACGCCCTCCGCCACCAGGTCGGGTAACCGCTCGCCGCCCGGCACCTCGACGGCCCACTTGGTCAGCTCGCCGAGGAAGGCGGCCAGCTCCACCTCCTGGAACGCCTCGCGATGGCGGAAGGGGGTCTCGACCTGCCCCAGCATGGCGAGCATGGGGGTCGAGTCCTGGTGCGCCGTGTGGATGCCGACGGCGAGGTTGGACGAGCCGACCCCCCGCGTGCCCATGCAGAGCGCCGGCATGCCGGTCAGCTTGCCGACCGCCTCCGCCATGAAGGCCGCGCCCCCCTCGTGGCGCGCCGCCACGACCTGGATCGCCGACCCTGCCAGCGCGTCGAGCAGGCCCAGGAAGCTCTCGCCGGGCACGCAGAAGGCGTAGCGGACGCCGAACTCCTCGAGCACGCGCACGGCCGCGTCGGCCGCCCGCAGCGAGTTCCCCACCGGTCTCGTCCCCTCTCCGGTCACCCCGGCGATCCGCGCTCGTCCGCACGCGGATCGCGTCTCGTCGGGGCGGCCGTCGTACCCGCCCCGGTTGTGTCGTCGCGAACGACTACGTCCGGTCGATCCGGTAGCGCTCGACGGCCTCCCAGTCCACCGTGACCCCCAGGCCGGGGCCGCGCGGGACCGCGATGCGCTCGCCGTCGACTGCGAGCGGCTCGCTCAGGAGCTCGTCGCGCAGCGCGTTCGGCCCCCGGTCGTACTCGAGCAGGATCGGCGAGGCCTCCCGGTCGAGCGCGGGCGCGTGCGGGTAGGCCGGCACCGCCGCGCACAGCTGGAGCGCGGCCGCCAGCGACACCCCGCCGCCCCAGACGTGCGGCGAGAAGCGCACGTTCCAGGTCTGCGCCAGCTGCACGATGGCCCGGGCCTCGCCCAGCCCGCCGCAGGAGGTCACGTCCGGCTGGACCACGTCCACCAGCCGCCGGCTGATCAGCTCGCGGAAGCCGACCCGCAGCGACTCCGCCTCGCCCCCGGCGAGCGGCACGCTCGTCCCGTCCCGGACGCGGGCGTAGCCGTCCAGGTCCTCGGGCGGCACCGGCTCCTCGAGCCAGCCGACGCGCCGCCCTTCCAGTTCCCGGCACAGGCGCAGCGCCAGGTCGGCGGTGTAGTTGCCGTTCAGGTCGACCAGCAGCTCCAGCCCCGCGCCGCCGATCTCGAAGGCCAGCGCGATCCGTGCCAGGTCCACGTCCAGCCCGGCGCCGCACTTGATCTTGACGCGCCGGAACCCCTCCTCGACCGCACCCTCGACCTGGCGCTGGAAGCCGTCGGGCGCTTCCATGAAGTACCCGGTCGAGCCGTAGACGGCCACCGCGTCGCGGCTCCAGCCGCCGAGCAGCTTCGCCGCGGGCAGCCCGGTCGCCCTGCCCATCAGGTCCCAGCAGGCGGTCTCGATGCCGGAGAGCGCGCCGACGTGCGGGCCGGTGCGGCCCCAGTGGTAGCGGCCGTTGACGGCCTCGGCCCACATCACCTCGCGGTCGAACGGGTCGCGGTCCAGGAAGAGGGGCGCCAGCTCGCGGACGTGCGCGGCGACCACGAGCGGCGGGCCGAACGCCTCGCCTACCCCGGTCAGGCCCTCGTTGCTCTCCAGGCGCACCAGGCAGGTGACGCGGGCCGCGCTCGTGCCGCGGGCGCTGCCGTAGGGCTCGGGCACGTCGTAGCGCAGCGGGATCGCCTCGACCGACCGGATCCTCATCGCAGGGTGTCTCCTGGCTCCACGCGCATTCGCGGGCGGCGCTACATGCGCGCCCCGCCGTTGATGCCGATCACCTGGCCGGTCACGAACTCCGACTCCTCCGAGGCCAGGTAGACGGCGAGCGCCGCGATGTCCTCGGGCCGGCCGATGCGCGGCCAGAGGACGCCGCGCCGCGCGAGGTCCTGGCCGCGGGCGCGCGACATCTCGGTGTCGATCAGGCCCGGGGCGATGGCGTTGACGTTGATCCGGTGGGCGGCCAGTTCCTTGGCCAGCGTCTTGGTCAGCCCGGCGACGCCCGCCTTGGCCGCCGAGTAGGGCACGCTGCCGGCCGTCCCCTCGACGCCGGTGATCGACGACAGGTTGACGATGCTGCCCCGCCCCGCCTCGAGCATCAGCGGCACCACCGCGCGGCAGCAGAGGAAGACGCTCGTCAGGTCGACGTCGATCATCCGCTGCCACTCGTCGAGCGACAGCTCGAGCAGCGTCTTGCCCACGCCGCCGATGCCGGCGTTGTTGACCAGCACGTCGACGCCGCCGAAGGCCGCCCGCGCCGCCTCGACCAGCCGCGCCACGTCCGTCGGGTCGGCGACGTCGGCCCGGACGGTCGCCAGCCGCTCTGCCGGCGCGTCCAGGGCGGCCGCCGCCTCCGCCAGCAGCCCGGCGTCGACGTCGTCCAGCAGCACGCGCGCCCCCTCGGCGAGGAAGGCGGCCGCGATGGCGCGACCGATGCCGCGCCCGCCGCCGGTCACGATGGCCCGCTTCCCGTCCAGGCGTCCCATCCGCTCGCCTCCCTCAGCCCTCGACCGGGCGCAGCTGGACCCGC
>DASSZN010000361.1:0-3524 GCA_035702805.1 Thermomicrobiaceae bacterium
GGTGGACGACGGTCGGGTGGTGGACGAGGGGTGGTCGCGAGCGATCGATCTGCTGGAGCACTGCGCCGGCGAGGCCGGCTTCGTCGCGTCGCCGTCGCTGCCGCACTACGCGGCGGTGTGGGCGCGGGACGCCGCGATCACCTCGCTGGGCGCGAACGTCAGCGGCAACCCGGCGCTCGTGGCGACGTCGCGCCGCACCCTCGAGACCCTGGCGCGGCTGCAGTCGCCGCTGGGGCAGATCCCGAACGCCTACTGGCCGGCGCGTGGCTACTGGGACTGGGGCGAGGCGGGCTGCACCGACGCCACGGCCCTGTTCGTGATCGCCGCCGAGCACCACGTCCGGGCGACCGGTGACGCCGCCCTCGCCGCGGCGCTCTGGCCGGCCGTCGGGCGGGCGCTGACCTGGCTGCGCTACCAGGACGCCAACAACGTCGGGTTGATCGACTCGCCGGCGGGGGGCGACTGGATGGACTCGACTCTCAACCGGCACGGCAAGGTCTTCCACGTCAACGTCCTCTACCAGCGGGCGGCCTGGGCAGCCGAGCGGCTCGCGGGCGGGCTGGGCCAACCGGCAGTCGCGGACGCGGAGGGGATCCGCCGCCGGCTGAACCTCCTCTTCTGGCCGGAGGCGGGGGCCGACTTCGCGGGGCTTCTCGCGCACGTCACGCGCCAGCCGGGCGCCGACGCGAGCTGGCCGCACCAGTCGACGCGCGGGGCCTGGCAGGCGGCCGTCTCGCCCGACCGGTGGCACTACCTGGCGGGGGTGTCGTGGGGGCGGGTGACCGACGTCTGTGACGTGCTGGCGAACCTGCTGGCGGTGCTGTGGGGAGTGGCGGAGGGGGAGCGCGCGGGGTGGGTGCTGGACGGGCTGGCGGCGGCCGGCGTGGACACGCCATATCCCAGCAGGTGCTGGCCGGACGCGATCGGGGCGGAGGGGCCGGGTGGCGAGTTGCTGCAGGCGGCGGAGGGGCTCCAGCACCCGCGCTGGCGCAACCCGCCGTACCACTACCACAACGGGGCGGTCTGGCCGTACGTGGGCGGCTTCTCCGTGCTGGCGCACCTGCGGGCCGGGCGCCGGGCCGACGCCGAGGCACAGCTGGCGGCGCTGGCGGCGGCGAACCGGCTGGGGGAGGGACGCGCCTGGGGCTTCCACGAGTGGATCGAGCCGCGCACGGGCCAGCCGCTGGGTGCGGCCGACCAGGCGTGGAACGCGGGGATGTACCTGCTGGCCTACCGGGCGGTGGCGGACGGTGCGGCGACGGTCTGACGCTGCTCGCGCGCCATATCCCTGAAGGCCGCCACCGAGCGACGGTCGGGGACTTCGGCCGGACGACGTCGGTCGGGCGTGGTTCGTCCGCGGCTGGCCTGAAGCACAGGACTCCCGGCGGTCGGCCCGGCGCGCGCCGATCCCTGCCATACTCGTGTTCGTCGATGGTCAGGCGACGTCGAGCGGCCGGTGGGCCGTCGGCCGGGAGGGTTACGGGTGGACGAACTGTGTCCCACGCCGCCGAGCGCGCCGGCCGGCGCCGAGTCCCCGTCCTCTTCAGGAGCGGACCGGAGCGTCCCGGAGGGGGCGGTACTGGGCGCGCGGGCGCTCAATCGCTCGCTGCTCGCGCGGCAGTTGCTCCTCCGCCGGGAGCGGCGCTCGGTGTCCGACACGCTGACGCACCTGGTCGCCATGCAGGCCCAGGTCCCGCTGGCGCCGTACTACAGCCTGTGGGCGCGGCTCGACGGCTTCGCGCCCGACCACCTCGCGGCGCTCATCGAGGACCGCCGCGCCGTTCGGCTCTCGCTGTTGCGGGCCACCGTCCATCTCGTGACCGCCGACGACTGCCTGGCCCTGGCACCGGTGATCCAGCCGGTGCTCACGCGCACCCTCCACGTCAACAGCCCCTTTGGCCGGCGCACCGCGGGGGTGGACCACGAGGCGCTCCTCTCGGCCGCCCGGGCGCTGCTCGACGCGAGCCCGTTGACCAAGTCGGAGCTCGGTCGGCTGCTCCACGAGCGCTGGCCTGAGTACGACGCCGAGGCGCTTGCCTACGCCGTGCAGCTCCAGACGCCGTTGGTGCAGGGTCCGCCGCGTGGGCTCTGGGGGCGCGGCGGCCAGGCGCGGCACGCTACCGCCGAGGGGTGGCTCGGCCGCCCGGTCGGGACCGAGGCCGCCCCCGACCGCCTGGTGCGGCGCTACCTGGCCGCCTACGGTCCGGCGACGGTCGCCGACGTGCGCGCCTGGTCGGGGCTCGGCGGGCTGCGCGACGCGGTCGAGCGGCTGCGGCCGGAACTGCGGAGGTACCGCGACGAGCGGGGGCGAGAACTGCTCGACCTCCCCAGCACCCCACTGCCGGACCCCGAGACGCCGGCTCCGGTGCGCTTCCTCGGCGACTACGACAACCTCCTCCTGGCACACGCCGACCGCATACGCGTCATCCCGGAGGAACACCGCGACGTCGTCGTGCCGAACATCGGCCGGCCCGCCGTCATCGTCGACGGCTTCGTGCGCGGCTGGTGGCGGCTCGACCGCGGGCGCGGGGCCGCGACGCTGCGCATCACGTTCTTCGCGCCGCTCTCCGACGACGACCGCGTGGGCGTGATCGACGAGGGGCGACGGTTGCTCGCGTTCGCCGCTCCCGGCGTCCCCGACGCCGCGGTGGAGGTCGTGCTCGCCTGACCCGCGGGCTCTCCAGCGGGCCGACCCCTGCGCACCGCGCGCTGGGCCGGCGTGGCCGGTCGGATCGAGGAGGTCGGCGAGAGGGATCTCAGCCGTGGCGTCCTCAGGCCACCACGGAGACGGCCAGCCGCGGCCGCTTTCCTCCGGAACCCGCGCGCCTCACTTCACCCCCGATCAGGCGGTCTCGCTGCGCGCCCGCCCGGGACGGCCGGCGCCCAGGGCAAGTTCTGGCCGATGCACGACACGCTCTTCGTGCACCAGGACGCGCTTGACCCGGGCGACCTGTCGCGCTACGCCGGTGACCTGGGTCTCGGCGTCGACCGGTTCCGCCGCGTGCTCGACGACCACAGCTGTGCCGGGCGGGTCCGCGAGGACTTCATGAGCCGCGTGCGCGGCGGGGTCGGCGGGACGCCGGCTTCCTTCGTCGACGGCGACCGCTGCGACGGCATCCTCGACCACGTGTCGCCGCGCGACGCCATCGCCGGCCAGCTGGCGGGCTGCGCTGACCGCACCGGCGACGCTGGCTGATCGCGTGGCGGAGTCGCCGGTGGTGCCGCTGTCTGGCCGCGGTCGGCTCGGGCACCGGCCGGCGATGGTCACGCCGTGGGAGGGGCCGTCGGGCACACGCGATGCGGCAGACATCGAACAACCCGACGACGTGCGGCGCGACAACGAGCGCGACCGGTCGTCTGGAAACCGCTCCTGGGCCGCGCGCCGGGGACCGACGTCTCCGTGCGGCGGCCTGAGACAGTGCGCGTTGACTGGTAAGATCGTACGAGTAACCGCTACGTCCCGAGATTGACCGTGGGTAGCGGAGTTCCTCGGATGAGGTGGGGCTCGCGTGACGGCGCACTTC
>DASSZN010000216.1:0-13108 GCA_035702805.1 Thermomicrobiaceae bacterium
GTCACCGCGCCCTGACCCCACGCGACACGGCAGCAGGCACGCACGTCGCCCGGGACGATCCCGGACGACGCCGCAAGTGCCCGGAATCCGCCAATCTTCACCCACGCTCGGCCGACCGCCGGCAAACCCGGGGGCCAAATCCGCGCGCTGTGATATAGTGCAGCCAACGCCATCAGCAGCAGGGGGAGCTCAACGTGGTCGACCGCGGCGCGGCGCTCGGCCGCAGGATCATCGAGAACGTTGACCGCGTCATCGTCGGCAAGGACGACGTCACCGAGCTCGTGCTCGTCGCCCTCCTCTGCGAGGGCCACATCCTGGTCGAGGACGTCCCCGGCGTCGGCAAGACCACCCTCGCCCGCGCCGTCGCCCGCTCCATCGGCGGCCTCTTCCGGCGCATCCAGTTCACCCCCGACCTGCTGCCCTCCGACATCAGCGGCATCTCCTACTTCAATCAGAAGCAGGGCGAGTTCCAGTTCCGCCCCGGCCCCGTCTTCGCCAACATCCTCCTCGCCGACGAGATCAACCGGGCCACCCCGCGCACCCAGTCCGCCCTCCTCGAGGCCATGGAGGAGCGCACCGTCACCGTCGAGGGCGACACCATGCCGCTGCCCCGGCCCTTCCTCGTCCTGGCCACCGAGAACCCGGTCGAGCTCGAGGGCACCTTCCCGCTCCCCGAGGCGCAGCTCGACCGCTTCCTCCTCCGCCTCGACGTCGGCTACCCCAGCGAGGACGAGGAGCTCGAGATGCTCGCGCGCCACCAGCTCGCCAGTCCGCTCGACGACCTCCAGCAGGTCATCACGCTCGACGAGCTCCAGGCGGTCGCCCAGCTCGCGCGCCGCGTTCACGTCGACGAGGACCTGCGGCACTACGTGGTCGAGATCACCCGCGCCACCCGCACCCACGACGCCGTCCAGCTCGGGGTCAGCCCGCGCGGCACCCTGGCCCTCTTCCGCGCCGCCCAGGCCCGCGCCACCCTGCGCGGCCGCGACTACGTCCTGCCCGACGACGTCAAGGCGGTCAGCCGGCCGGTGCTGGTCCACCGGCTGATCCTCAGCCCGGAGGCGCGCCTGCGCGGGCGCGACGCACACCAGATCGTCGACGATGTCGTCGCCGCGGTCCGCGTCCCGGTCGAGCAGGTGTGATGCGCCCGGGCGGCCGGTGGTCGGGCCTGCGGCGGCGCTCGCCGGGGGAGGCGGCCGACCCCGGCAGCCTGGAGGTGCCGCCGGTCCGCAGCACCTTCTTCAACGCCGTCTGGCTCTACGGCGCGGCCATCCTCCTCCTGCTCGGCATGGCGCTGCGCCAGCCCGCCCTCTCGATCCTCTCCCTGCTCACCCTGGTCACGGCCGGCGGCAGCCTGCTCTGGAGCCGGGCCAGCCTCGACGGCGTCGACTACCGGCGCACCCTCTCCAGCGTGCGCGCCTTCCGGGGCGAGACGATCGAGCTGACCGCCAGCATCGTCAACCGCAAGTGGCTGCCGCTCGCCTGGCTCGAGGTCGAGGACCAGATCTCCGACCGGGTCAAGGTGCGCGAGCGCGAGACCCTCCCCAGCAGCCGCCCCGGCACCACCGTGCTCCGCATCACCACCTCGGTGCGCTGGTTCGAGCGCGTCAGCTGGACCTTCCACCTCGACTGCCCCGAGCGGGGCGCCTTCAGCCTCGGCCCCGTCTCGCTGCGCTCCGGCGACCTGTTCGGCTTCTTCACCCGGCGCGAGCGCCTCGAGCTGGCCGACCGCTTCATCGTCTACCCGCGCATCGTCCCAATCGACCAGATCGGCCTCCCGGCCGTCCACCCGTTCGGCGAGGAGCGCGTCCCCCAGCACCTGATCACCGACCCGTCCCGCACCATCGGCGTGCGCGACTACCGGCCGGAGGACTCCTTCCGCTTCATCCACTGGAAGGCGACCGCCCGCCTGCAGGAGGTCCAGGTCAAGGTCTTCGAGCCGACCGTGTCGGTGCAGTTCGGCGTCTTCCTCAGCCTCGACACCTACGAGCGCTACTGGGAGGGGGTGGACTACGAGCGGGCCGAGAGCGCCATCGTCGGCGCGGCGTCGCTGGCGGCCCACGGGCTCGACCGGCGCTACTCGGTCGGCGTCTACGCCAACGGCGTGCTGGCCGGGTCGGACCAGACGCTCCGCATCGCCCCCGGGCGCGGCCCGGGCCAGCTGCCGGCCATCCTGGAGGGGCTGGCCAAGCTGACGCCGCTCGCGGCCACGAACTTCTCGCGCCTGCTGCGCGCGGAGGCGCGCCGCTTCCCCTGGGGCAGCACCGTGGTCGTCGTCTCGGCCCTGATGACCGGGCCGCTGGAGTCGGTCCTCGCCGAGCTGCTCGACGCCGGCCACCGGGTCGTGCTGGTGCGCGTCGGCGACTACGCGGTCGCGCCGCTGCGCGGTCTGGTGGTCCACCGCCTGCCGGACAACCTGCTCGGGACGAGCCACGGCGAGCACCGGCGCTACGCCGTCTCGATCGACGTGCGGGAGGGCGCGACGTGATCGCGGGGGACCCGCTGGGGATCGGCGCGGTCGCGGCGGAGCTGCGCCGGCGCCTGGACTGGCGCGAGGAGGCGCTGACCGGGTCGTTGATCGTGGCCGAGAGCGCGATCGTCTACCTCGCCCTCGGCGTCCTGCTGCCCGAGTCCAGCGCGCCCTACGCCCCCTTCCCCGGCTGGCTCATCTTCGGGCTGATGGCCGTCGCCTACTACGTGCCGCACCTGCTCGACGAGCTGCGCGTCTGGAACCCGCGCTACGAGACGGTCCTCACGGTGACGGTCGTGCTGTCCCTGCTGGTCGCGTTCAAGGTCGGGGCGTTCCCGCACGACGCCTGGCTGTCGACCTCCTGGCCGCGCGGCACCGTGGCGGCGCTGATCGTCCGGCCCAGCCCGGCGGTGCGCCCGCCCTGGGCCATCGTCGGAGTCGTCGCCTACGCCTGGTGGCGTGGCCGCACCCGGGCCGAGCCGATGCTGGAGACCGCCTACCAGATGCTCCGCTGGGGCACGCTGGCGACGACGATCGCGCTCCTCCTCATCCTGATGGCGGCGCCCCTCGGCGGACTGATCCGCTCGACCATGGCCGGGGCCGTGGTCCTCTACTTCGCGGGGGCCCTCGCCGCCATCGGCCTCGCCCGGCTGCGGCTGGAGGGGGTGCGCAGCGGCAGCCCGCTCGGGCCCCACTGGCTGGCGACCTTCGCCGTGCCGATCGTGGCGGTCGTGCTGCTGGCGGTCGTGGCGGCGGGCATCTTCTCCCGCAGCTTCCTGGACACGATGCTGGTCGTGCTCGGCCCCCTCCTCTGGCTGGTCGGCGAGGCGATCCGCGCGCTGGTGATCCTGGTGGCGCTGATCGCCTTCCTCATCATCGCGCCCATCCTCTGGCTGCTCGAGCGCCAGGGGCTGAACCGCTTCCCGCTCACCGGCCAGCTGCCGCACGCCATCAGCCCGTTCGCCCAGCTCGACCACCTGGCCCACAGCAGCCTGCACATCGCCGACCCGATCCGCTACCTGGTGGCCGGGGCGGTCATCTCGCTGATCGTGTCCGCCCTGGCGCGCTACGCCTTCCGGCGACGGCGGCGCTGGCGCGACGAGGTGGCGGAGCAGCGCGAGTCGGTCTTCGCCTGGGACGAGGCGGTCGGGGGGCTGGCCGGGCCGGTCCGGCGGCTGCTCGGGTTGCGCCGCCCGCCGCGCGACTCGCTCGAGCAGCTACGCCGCGACCCGCGCTGGGCGCACACCGTCGCTATCCGCGAGACCTACCGCCAGCTGCTCCACCGCGGCGCGCGGGCCGGAACGCCGCTCGCGCCCGGCGCCACGCCCGACGAGCACGAGCGCGCGCTGGCGGGGCGCTTCCCGGGATCCGGCGCCGAGATCGCCGACCTCACCGCGGTCTACGACGCGGCCCGCTACGGCGCCGAGCCGGCCCCGGCCGAGGCGGCCGAGCGGGCCCGCGTCGCCTGGTCCACCTTCGACCGTCGACAGGGCTGAGCGCGCACGCGCGGCGGGACGACCCGGCCGTCGATCGCGCCCATCCAGGGGCCTGTGGGCGACGGCCCCTGCGGATTTCTCGGTCGCTCTCCGGAATTGCCTCGCTGTCCGGGTTGACAGCGAGCAGTCGGGGCTTCTATGATGCGCCCACTCGCAACCCGCATCCGGTCATAGCGCGGCAGCTCCCATATGCGGTCACGGCATTACCACACCGGTCCGCGTGTTGAACGCGCGTCCGCCACCGGCGAGCGGGTCCATGCGGTTCCTGCGTGCTCGGCGCCTCGCGCACGCGAGCGACACTGTGGTCGGAGGAGATGGAGGAGACCGATGAGCCAGTTCGTCGACCCGGCGCCTGACGCCGGCCCCGGCACCACCAACCGCCGCACCTTCCTCAAACGGGCCGCCGCGCTCGGCATGGCAGCCCCCGTCGTCGGCACCCTGCTGGCGGCCTGCGGCGGCAGCACCGCGGCCCCCACCACCTCGACGACATCCTCGTCCGGCGCCGCCTCCCCCACCGCCGAGGTGATCCCGACCACCCAGGTCAACACCGGCGCGAGCACCCCGAGCGCCTCGCCGGCTGCCGCCGCCCCGGGCACGCCCAAGCAGGGCGGTAACATGGTCGTGGTCGGCCACCAGGAGATCGCCGGCCTCAGCCCCAACGACACCGGTCCGAGCGATCAGTGGGACATCATCACCCAGATCCACAACGCGATGCTCGAGATGGACGAGAACTTTGTCTTCAACCCGGTGCTGGCGGAGAAGTTCGCGGTCTCGTCCGACGGGCTGACCTACACCTTCAACCTGCGCCCGGGGGTGAAGTTCCAGGACGGCACCGACTTCTCGTCGGCGGACGTCAAGTACACCTTCGACTTCTACAGCAACGCGTCCAACGGCTCGGTCATCGCCAACGACTTCGCCAATATGGGCACCGTCACCGCCTCGGACCCGACCACGGTCGTCATCAAGATGAAGGCGCCCAACGCCGCCTTCATCGCCCTCGGTGCCTCGACCTTCATCGTGCAGTCGAAGTACCACGCTCAGGTCGGCGAGAAGGTCTACCGGACCAAACCGATCGGGACCGGGCCGTTCAAGCTCAAGGAGTGGGTGGCGGCCGACCACACCACCGTTGAGGCGTTCGACCAGCACTTCCGCGGCCGGCCCCACCTCGATACCTTCGAGGAGAAGAACGTCCCGGAGCCCTCGGTGCGCATGATCGCCCTGCAGACCGGGCAGGCCGACTCAGCCGTCTGGCCGCTGCTGGTGCCCGACGACCTGAAGCTCAACTCCGACACCGCTCACTTCACCTCGTTCACGTCGGTCAGCGTGGCGGTCAACCACTTCCCGATCAACAACCAGCGGCCCTACTTCGCCGACAAGCAGGTGCGCCAGGCGCTGATGTACGCCATCGACCGGCAGAAGCTGATCAGCACGGTGTTCTACGGCGCGGCGGTCATCGCCACGACCAACCTCGCCCCCAACCTCAAGGCCTGGTACAACCCGAACGTGACGACCTACAGCTACGACCCGGCCAAGGCCAAGTCGATGCTCGACGCCGCCGGCTGGGCGGTCGGCTCGGACGGTATCCGGGCCAAGAACGGCCAGAAGTTCTCCTTCACCTGCTGGGTCATCACCGGTGACCAGGCACGCAAGCCCGAGGCTGAACTGGTCCAGCAGTACCTCAAGGCCGTCAACGTCGAGATGAATATCCAGGAGCAGCCGGCCTCGACGATCCTGCAGGGGCTGCTCTCCGGCAAGGGTGACGCCTCGCTCTTCAACTGGACCTACGGCGGCAGCGGCGGCGACCCGGACGCCTCGGACACGCTGGCCTCCAACGGCGGGAGCAACTTCTCGCACTACAACAACCCGCAGGTGGACTCGCTGCTGTCTCAGGGACTCAAGGAGACCGACACGGCCAAGCGCAAGGCGATCTACGACCAGATCCAGTCGATCGTCGCCGACGACGTGCCGTTCCTCTACATCATGTACTGGCAGTGGTTCAACCACTTCGCCAAGCGCATCCAGGGCCTGCCCAAGACGGCCCTGAACGGCGGCCAGCTCTACGCCAAGGCCTACCAGTGGTGGATCGCGTAGCCGGGCGCGCGCACTAGTCCGATCGACGGGGAGCGGCGGAACGCCTATCCGCTCCCCGCCGGCCCGCCCAGAGAGGACGGACCCAGCCCGATGCTGCGCTACGTCATCCGCCGCCTGCTCCAGGGCCTCATCGTCGTCTTCCTCATCAGCCTGGCGACGTTCGGCATCCTGCACCTGACGCCGGGCGATCCGATCTACATCCTGATCGGGGAGAGCGGCCGTGTGAACCTGACCACGGCCCAGATCAACCAGATCCGCCACTACTGGGGGCTCGACCAGCCGCTCTACGTCCAGTACCTCACCTGGGCCGGGCACATGTTCCAGGGGAACTTCGGGGAGTCGGTGGTCGAGACCGGCGTGCCCGTCAGCAAGCTGATTGTGCAGGCGGCACCGGTCACCGCCAAGCTGAACGCCCTGGCGCTCCTGTTAGCGATCGTGGTGGCCATCCCGGCCGGCATTCTCGCCAGCGTCAAGCAGTACTCGGTCTTCGACTACTTCAGCACGCTGGGGTCGACGCTGGGCGTCTCGGTGCCCAGCTTCTGGATCGCGCTGATGCTCATCATCCTGTTCGCGCTCAAGCTCGGCTGGCTCCCGCCGTTCGGGGTGTCCAACTGGAAGGGATACATCCTGCCGGTCATCGTGCTGGCGGCCGAGCAGACGGCGATCATCGCCCGGGTGATGCGCGGCACCATGATCGAGACGCTCGGGCAGGACTTCGTGCGCACCGCGCGCGCCAAAGGACTGCGCGAGGGTCTCGTGCTGGTCCGCCACGTGGTGCGCAACGCCCTGCTGCCGGTCGTGACGGTCATCGGGTACCGGCTGGCCTTCCTCCTCAGCGGGACGATCGTGATCGAGACGGTCTTCGCGGTGCCGGGGATCGGGCAGCTCTTCGTCAACTCCGTTTACAACCTCGACTACCAGGTGGTGCAGGCCATCGTGCTGATCCTGACGGTCCTCGTGGTCCTGGCGAACCTGGCGACCGATCTGCTCTACGCGTTCATCGACCCGCGCATCCGGCTGACGTAGACGAGGGGCTGGGCATGAGCACCACACGTGACGAACAGAGCAGCCCCACGGCTCAGGTCGATCGCAGCGCCCTGGCGACCGTCGAGCGCGCGCGGCGGTCCGAGTTGTCGCGCGCCTGGCACCGCTTCTCGCGCTACCGCCCCGGACTGGTCGGTCTGGCCTTCCTGGTCGTGCTGGCGGTCCTGGCGATTGCGCCCGGACTCTTCGCCCCCTACTCGCCCAACCAGGCCAACCCGGACCTGCTCGGCGCCGCGCCCTCCCTGGCGCACCCACTGGGCATGGACGAGATCGGGCGCGACGAACTCAGCCGCATCATCTTCGGCGCGCGGGTCGCCCTCATCGTCGGGCTGCTCGCCACGGCGATCTCCGTGGCGATCGGGGTGATCGTCGGGGCAACCGCGGGCTTCTTCGGCGGCTGGGTCGACACGGTCCTGTCGCGCATCGTCGACACGATCATGGCCTTCCCGACCCTGGCGCTGCTCATCGCGCTGGTGGCGGTGGTCGGCCCGAGCCTCTCCACGACCATCCTCGTGATCGGCCTGACGGTGTGGGCCTCCTACGCGCGCGTCGCCCGCGGCGACGTGCTCAGCCTGCGCGAGCGCGACTTCATCACCGCCGCGCGCTCCGCCGGGGCCACCGACGCGCGCATCATCGCGCGCCACGTCGTGCCCAACGTGTTGGGGCCGATCATCGTGCTGGCCACCCTGTCGGTCGGTAGCATCATCATCCTGGAGGCGGCGCTGTCGTTCCTCGGCCTGGGCGTGCAGCCCCCAACGGCCGACTGGGGTGCCATGCTGGCCTCGGCCCGCGCCTACATCCAGACCTACCCCCAGATCGCCATCGCGCCGGGCGTCATGATCAGCCTGACCGTGCTGGCCTTCAACGTGATCGGCGACGGGCTGCGCGACGCGCTCGACCCGCGCGGGCGGGACTGACGGCCGGGCAACGACGCCGGCCGGAACATTCAGAGGGGGAGTGGAAATCATGGCTCAACGGCTCGTCGTGACGGCCACCGGCGACGCGCTGATCAGCCGACGCCTGCCGGAGTACCGGGATGCCGCCTTCACCGGCATGGTGGACCGCATCCGCGGCGCGGACGTGGCCTTCACCAACATGGAGATGGTCCTGAGCCGCTACCGCGGCATGCCGGTCACCGAGAGCGGCGGCATGAACCTCTCGGCCGACCCCGGGGTCGCGCGCGACCTGCAGCGGCTGGGCTTCAACCTGACCGCCTTCGCCAACAACCACACCCTGAACTACGGCATCGAGGGCTGCCTGGCCACGCTCGACGCGCTGGCGGAGACGGACTTCGTCTGCGCCGGGGCCGGCCGCACCCTGGCCGAGGCCCGCCTGCCGGCCTTCCTCGAGACCCCGGCCGGGCGCGTCGGCCTGGTCGGCTGCGCCTCGACCTTCGCCAAGGGCCAGCAGGCGGGCATCCAGCGTGACGACGCGCCGGGCCGTCCCGGTCTCAACCCGCAGCGCTTCGAGACCCTCTACGTCGTCGACCAGGAGCACATGGACGCGGTCCGGCGGATCGCCGAGCGTACCGGCGCCGAGAAGATGCGCCAGTTCGGCTACTGGATGGGCTTCTACGAGCCGCCCAAGCGCGAGGGCCAGTTCGAGTTCGCCCAGCGGAGCTTCATCGTCGGCGACGAGTTCGGCATCCGCACCGAGGCCCACCCCGGCGACCTCGCCGGCAACGTCCGCGCCGTCAAGCACGCCGTCGAGACGGCCGACCTGACGCTGGTCAGCATCCACGCGCACGAGCAGGGCGCCGAGCGCTGGATACCCGCCGACTTCATCGTCGAGTTCGCCCACGCCTGCGTCGACGCCGGGGCCGACATGGTGATCGGCCACGGCCCCCACCTGCTGCGCGGCCTGGAGCTGTACCGCGGCAAGCCGATCTTCTACTCGGTCGGCAACTTCATCTTCCAGTACGAGTACCTGACCCGCCTGCCGGCCGACGACTACGAGTCGCTCCACGCCGACGCGGACAAGACCGCGCCCGAGGTCTTCCGCCAGATCTCCGCCGACACAACGCGCTCCTTCCCGGCCGACCGCCGCTACTGGGAGACGGTGCTGCCGCTGGTCACCTTCGAGGGCCACGACGTCCGCTCGATCGAGCTCGTGCCGCTCTCGCTGGGCTTCGGTCAGCCGTGGCCCGGGCGAGGCCTGGGACGGTTGGCCGACCCGAAGCTTGGCGGTGAGATCCTCGGCTGGATGTCCGAGCTGTCGACGCCCTTCGGCACGACGATCCGGGTCGCGGACAACGTCGGCCACGTCGCGCTGTAGCCGCCGACGGCGTTCGGTTCGGGTAGGGGTGCGGTTCGTCGCGCCCGGACAGAAAGGCTGACCCATGCGCGTGGCGATCGGCGGGATCTCCCACGAGAGCAGCACCTTCGCGACCGTGCCGACGCGGCTCGCCGACTTCGAGCAGCGTAGCCTCGTCGAGGGCGACGACCTGATCGACCGGCTCCAGGGGACCAGGACGCCGGTAGGCGGCTTCCTGGATGCCGCCCGCGACGCCGCCTTCGAGGTCGTCCCGACCATCTTCGCCTCGGCCACACCGGGTGGCCCGGTCACCGCCGAGGCGACCGAGACGCTCACCCGGCGCCTGGTCGCGGGGCTGGGTGCCGCGCTCGCGAGCGGGCCGCTCGACGGCGTGCTCCTCGCCCTGCACGGCGCGATGGTCTCCGAGCTCGACGACGACGGCGAGAGCTACGTCCTGCGGGCCGTGCGCGAGGTCGTCGGTCCGGACCTGCCGGTGATCGTGACGCTCGACCTGCACGGCAACATCACCGAGGAGATGGTGGCCCTGGCCACGATCGCCGTCGCCTACGACGAGTACCCGCACACCGACCCCTACGAGCGGGGCTACGAGGCGGGCCTCTTGATGGCGCGGGTCGTCCGCGGCGGCGCCCATCCGACCGCCGCCATCGTCAAGCTGCCGCTCCTGCCGGCGCTGCAGCGGCAGTACACCCACGCCGAGCCGATGCAGGGGGTCAAGCGGCTGGCCCATGAGATCGAGCACGAACCCGGCATCCTCAACGTCAGCTACCTGCCGGGCTTCCCCTGGGCCGATATCGTCCCGGCCGGCTTCAGCGTGATCGTCACCAGCGACGACGATCCCGGGCAGGCGCGCGACGCCGCCCGCCGTCTCGCCGGCTACGTCTGGGGTCGCCGCGACGAGTTCGTGGTGCGGCCGGTGCCGGTCGACGAGGCGGTGCGCCGGGCGATGGCGGCGCCGGCCGGGCCGATCGTGCTGGCCGACATCGGCGACAACCCGGGCGGCGGCGCGCCGGCCGACGGCACGGTGCTGCTGGAGGCGCTGCTCCGCCTCGGGGCGACCAATGCCGTCGTCGTGCCGCTCAACGACGCCGAGGCGGCGCGCGAGGCGTTCGCGGCCGGCGTCGGCGGGCGGGTCGCGCTGCGGCTCGGCGGCAAGGTCGACACCTTCCACGGCGAGCCGCTGGCGGTCACCGGCCGGGTCGTGCGCCTGAGCGACGGGCGCTTCGTCCATACCGGGCCGATGAGCACCGGCGTCGAGATGAACATGGGCCCGACCGCCCTGCTGGAACTGGAGGGAGAGCGGGGTGGCCGGGTCGAGGTGGTGGTGAGCACCTACCGCTACCAGCCGACCGATCTCGAGGTGCTGCGCAGCCAGGGGATCGAGCCGACGGCGAAGCAGATCATCGCCGTCAAGTCGTCGGTCCACTTCCGGGCCGCCTTCACACCGGTCGCCCGCGAGATCGTCGAGGTCGACACGCCGGGGCTGACCAGCCCGAAGCTGGAGACGCTGGAGTTCCGCAAGCTGACGCGCCCGATCTACCCGCTCGACCCGGAAACCTCCTGGTCGGCCGGGTAGTCCCGCCCCCGGACGCGCACGCGCACGCGCATGCGGGAGCGGGTGGCGACGATGAGCACGGGCGCGCCCTGCAGCCTGGCGCCGGCCGGCGAGAGCATCCGCGTGCGACGGAAGAGCGTCTGCCAGCACCGCCCGTTCGGCAGAGCCGTGCGGGTGATTCGGCAGGCGGACCGGGCGGGGCGGCGTCAACGCGGACCAGGCCGCGAGTCCTACCCTTCACCCCCTGGTAGACTTGTCGGGCGGCGTAGATGATCACCTGGCGCCGCCCCGTCGTCGCTCACGTCCGCGAGGGAACACCACACCCGTGACCGCTCCGCTGCCGGCCGACGCGCCGCTCGGCATCTACCTCCACATCCCGTTCTGCAGCCGGATCTGCCCCTACTGCGACTTCAACACCTACGCGCACCAGGAGCAACTGATCCCGGATTATGTCGAATCGCTCGTCGGTGAGATGGACCTGACGCTGCGAGAGATCGGCCCGCACCCGGCGCGGACGATCTACTTCGGCGGCGGCACGCCCTCGCTCCTCGCGCCGGAGCAGGTGAACCGGTTGGTCGACGCCGCGCGGGCGCGTTTCCCGCTGCCGGATGACGCCGAGGTGTCGCTCGAGGCCAACCCGGAGACGGTCGACGCGGAGAGTCTGCGCGGGTTCCGCGAGGCGGGCGTCACCCGCATCAGCCTGGGCGTCCAGACCCAGCAGCGGTCCGGGCTCAAGGTGCTCGGGCGTGGGCACCGGCCGGACGTGCCGGGGCAGGCACTGGCGGCGGCGCGCGCCGTCGGGCTCGACAACCTCAGCGTCGACTTCATCTTCGGCTGGCCGGGCCAGGCGCTCGCCGATTGGGAGCGCGATCTGGACAGCATCCTGGAGTGGCAGCCGGAGCACCTGTCGCTCTACTCCCTGATCGTCGAGCCGGGCACGCCGTACGCGCGGGCGGTGCGCCGCGGCATCCTGGTCCCGCCCGACGAGGACGCGACCGCCGACATGTACGAGCGGGCCATCGCCCGCCTGGCCGACGCCGGCTGGCGGCACTACGAGGTGTCGAACTGGGCGCGGGAGCCCCGCTTCGCCTCGGCCCACAACCTGGTCTACTGGCGCAACGGGCACTACCTGGGGCTCGGAGCCGGCGCCCACGGGCACCTGGGCAACGTGCGCGCGAGCAACGTGCGGCTCCCGGCGGCCTACATCCGCGAGGTCCGGGCCGGCCGGCTGCCGGTCGCCGAGCGGGAGGTGCTCGACGAGGCGACCGCCATGGGCGAGACGATGATGCTCGGCCTGCGCCTGCCCGGGGAGGGAATCTCGGCGGACGCCTTCGCCGCGCGCCACGGCCGCCACCTCGAAGAGGTCTACGGACGCGAACTCGCGGACCTGGCGCGGCTCGGCCTGGTCAGCTGGGACGGCGCCCACGTACGCCTCACGGCGCGGGGACTGATGGTCGCCAACGTCGTCGAGGAGCGCTTCCTCCCGGAGCCCACGCCGCCCGCCGCCCCTGCCTCGCGGTAGCTCCCGGGCCGCTGCCCGGAGACACGAGACGGGGCCCGGCCGTCTGGCCGGGCCCCGTGGCTGCTCGTCGCGACCTCCCGGATGCCTCCTACGGCGTTACCTTGCTGATGAACGTGCCCCAGTTGGCCAGGGCCGTCCGCGGCGCGTTCGGGATGTACTCGGCCGCCATCCAGACGTTGCCGCTGGTGTCCGCCACCGCCGCCGAGTAGTCGCCCCAGCGGCCGACGCCGCTGCCGCCGAACGCCTTGTAGCCCGTGAACCCGTCGTCGGGCAGTTGTCCGGCGCCCGCGACGCTGATCGGGCCAGCGCCGCTCGTCAGGCTGAGCGGCACGTAGGCCGCGCTCGGGTAGTAGTCCGGCCCGACCAGGGTGAAGGCCATGACCGCCTTACCGGCGCTGGTCACGCCGATCGACGGGAACAGCACGTCTTCCTTAGCCACGCCGACGTAGCCCTGCTCCGCCATGCTCGCCGAGAGCTGCCCGGTGGCGTCGGACGGCGTGACCACGAAGTAGGCGACGCCGGCGTTGGTCGGCCCGGTGGGCAGGTTGATCGCCGTGTTCAACCCGGCCCAGAGGTGGCCGGCGGCGAACACGACCTGGTTCAGGCGGTCGTCGTTGGCCGCCAGCAGCTCGAGCGAGCCGTGGACGCCGGGGTAGAGC
>DASSZN010000139.1:0-5961 GCA_035702805.1 Thermomicrobiaceae bacterium
GTCCCGCTCCCGGCCGGCGCCAGCGCCGTCAGCCTGCTGTCGGAGTCGACCGTCATGCCGGTTGCCGCGACGCCCCTCTGGGGGATACCGTCCCTACAATGTCCACGGCCAGCGTCCGTTTGACCCCCGGACAGCAGACTCCGCCAGTGCGCGTCGCCCTGCCGGGGATGGCCATCCCCGCCGCCAGCCCCCATAATCCTGGCACAGCGTGTCGTTCACCGGTTCACCGGTTCACGTGTTCACGTGGCTACTGTGGGAGGAGAGGGAGTCACCCCATGATCGACCTCGGGAGCGATACCGCCACCCGGCCCTCGGCCGAGATGCGCCGCTACATGGCCGACGCGCCGGTCGGCGACGAGCAGCTGCGCGAGGACCCGTCCGTCAACCGCCTGCAGGACATGGTCGCCGAACTCCTCGGCAAGGAGGCCGCGCTCTTCCTCCCCTCCGGCACCATGTGCAACGCCATCGGCATCAAGGTCCACACCCAACCCGGCGACAAGATCGTCATCGAGCGCTACGCCCACCCCTATACCTCCGAGGCCGGCGGCCCCGGCCTGCTGGCCGGCGTCATGACCGCCCTCGTCGAGGGGGAGCGCGGCGTCTATACCCCCGAGCAGCTGCGCGAGGCCGTCCAGCCTCAGGGCGGCTTCCACTCCGCGCCGGCCACCCTCGCCTGCCTGGAGAACACCCACAATCGCGGTGGCGGCAAGGTCTGGCCGCTGGCCACGTTCCAGGCCGTCGCCGACGCCGCCCACGAGCTCGGCCTCAAGACCCACCTCGACGGCGCCCGCCTCCTCAACGCCGCCGTCGCCAGCGGCATCCCGGCCAGCGTCTGGGCCGAGAAGATGGACACCGCCTGGGTCGACCTTTCCAAGGGGCTCGGCTGCCCGGTGGGCGGGGTGCTTGTCGGTGACCGCGAGACGATGGAGCGCGCCCGCCGCTTCAAGCACATGTTCGGCGGCGCCATGCGCCAGGCCGGTATCATCGCCGCGGCCGGCATCTACGCCCTCGAGCACAACGTCGAGCGCCTGGCCGACGACCACGCCAACGCCCGCCGCCTGGCCGACGGCCTGAGCGAGATCCCCGGCATCGCCATCGACCCGTCGGAGGTCGAGACCAACATCGTCTTCTTCGACGTTGCCGGCACCGGCCGCTCCCCGCGCGAGCTCTACGAGGGGCTCACCGAGCGCGGCGTCCGCCTGGGCTCGCCGTCCGGCACGCGCTGGCGCGCGGTGACGCACCTGGACGTGTCGCGCGCGGACATCGAGCAGGCCGTCGCGGCCATGGAGGAGGTCGTCGGCCAGCACGCCTGACGGGAGTCGTCCCGGCAGCCCGACGTGCCTGCCTCGACGTCGAGCCAACGGGCTCAGCGCGCGACGACGCGCAGCGTGGCGAGCGTGGGATCGGCCGGGCCGCTGACGTACATCCCGGCGGCCAGGCCGAAGCGCAGGTAGTCGGCAATCTCGGCCGTCACCACCTCGCCGGGCGCGATCACCGGGATACCCGGAGGGTAAGGCGTCACACTCTCGGCGGCGATCCGCCCGACCGCCGCCGAGAGTGTGACGGTTTCCGCGGGGGCGGTCGTCGCCTGGCGCGGCGTCATGGCCTGCTCGCCGCCCCGGATCACCGCGCCGCTCGATCGATGCCCGCGCGTGACGGCCGCGGCTCGCCCTGCCTCGCCGCTCACCCGCGCCGCCGCGGCCAGCCCGCGGAAGCCGGCGACCAGGTGCTCGACCGTCCCGGCGTCGTCGGCCACCGTCAGCATGACGATCACGCTCACCAGGTCGCTCATCTCCACCCCGACCCGGAAGCGCTCGCGCAGGATCCGCTCGGCGTCGTAGCCGGTCACGCCCAGCCCGTGCACGTCGACCAGCAGCCGCGTCGGATCGAATCGTGCCCCCGGCCGGTCCGCGATCACCTCCGGCCCCACCACCGCCAGGCCCGGGATCGCCGCCAGCGCCGCCCGCGCCTCCGCCGCCCGCGCCAGCGTCCGCCCGAGCAGCGCCCGCCCCGCGAGCGCCATCTGCCGGCGGCAGGCGTCGATCGAGGCGTAGATGAAGGCGGCCGGGCTGGTCGTCTCCAGCATCTCGACGGCCGCGCCGAAGCGCCCGGCGTCGACCCGCCCTCCCCGCAGCATCAGCAGCGACGCCTGGGTGATCCCCGGCAGCAGCTTGTGGATGCTCGCCACCGCGCCGTCGGCCCCGGCCTGCATCGCCGAGGGGGGCAGGTCCGGGTGGAAAGGGAAGTGTGGACCCCACGCCTCGTCGATCAGCAGCGGCACGTCGCGCGCGTGGCAGAGCGCCGCGATCGCCGGAAGGTCGCTGCTGACACCGGTGTAGGCCGGGCTGACCAGGATCACGGCCCTGGCCGCCGGGTGGGCGTCGAGCGCCGCCCGGACGTCCGCGACCGCCACGTCCAGGCTCAGGTTGGTCTCGGGGTCGACGGCCGGCCGTACCCAGACCGGGCGTGCCCCGCTCAGGACCAGCCCGGCGAGGAGCGACTTGTGCAGGTTGCGGGCGACGATCACCTCGTCGCCGTCGCGGCAGGTGGCAAGGAGGAAGGCGTGGTTGCCGGTGGTGCTGCCGTTGACCAGGAAGCGCGCCTCGTCGGCGCCCCAGGCCGCCGCGGCCAGCCCCTCGGCCGCCCGCAGGTAACCGTGGGAGAGGTGCGTGTCGTCCACCCCGCCGCCGTGCGGGATGTCGAGGCCCAGCGCCGCCACGCCGAATCCCTCAACCAGTTCCGGCGACGCCCCGCGTCCCCCCTTATGTCCCGGCGTCGAGTAGGGGACCACTCCCGCCGCGCGGTAGGCGAGCCAGGCGTCGAGGAACGGCGCCGCCCGTTGGTCCAGGTCCCCCCGCGTCACGCCCCGCCGCCTCCCGCCGCGTCCAGCCGCACTGCCACCGTTTGCCCACTCGCGCGCGAACTCAGCTCGCGTGGAACGTCGTCTTGAAGCCGTTGACCAGGAGCGTGTAGTCACCGCGCGCGAACGCGCCCAGCGGCACGTCGCGGCTGTAGGGGGTCGCCACCTGGGCGCAGACCGCGTTGGTCGGCTGCACCATGTCGATCCGCACCGTCACCGTCTGACCGCCGAGCGTGACCACCGGCGCCTGCGGCGTGGCGCAGGTGTTGGGGACGTAGCCGGTGACGTGGGCCACCGCCGGCACGGGCTGTCCTGCCGACAGGCTGACGGTCACGCCGGTGACCGGCAGCGGCGAGACCGTGGCCGCCTCGACCGGCAGCCCGAGCTGCTGGTAGCGCCACGCGTAGTACTGCAGCCCGACGTTGCCCGACTCCACCTGCCAGCCGGCGGGGTTGCTCGGCGTGTAGGTCAGCACCCGCCGCTCGAACACCTGGACGAGGACCTGCTTCGACACCCCACCGACGAGGACGCTGGTCCAGTACGCCTCAGTCAGCGGGTAGCCGGTGGCGTAGAACGGGTTCGGGAAGAGCGGACCCGCCGTCGTCTGCCCGTCGACCTCGATCGGTCCCGTGCTGGTCATGAAGGCCCAGAAGACCGAGGCGACGGTGTGGTTGGTCGGCGCTCCGACGTCCGTGGCCGTGACGTGCTCGCTCGCCAGCGAACCGTCGCTGCCGACCCGGCCGGCCCGGTCGACCGTCTGGGTGATGACGGCGCCGCTGGCCAGCGGCGCGACCCCCATCAGGCCGCTGAAGCTGGCGTAGGTGGGGCCGTTCGGGTCATTCAGGTCGCCGGCCACGTTGACCTGGGCTGGGGCGAAGTGGTGGAAAGTGGTGTCGCCCAGTTGCAGGTTGCCGGTGATGAGCTCCTCGGCGAGGAGTCCGGTGGTGACGTACCAGGGGGAGGAGGAGTCGCCGTTGGGGTGGGTGAGCTCCAGGCGGGCCTTGTCGAAGTACTGGACGAGGCGCTGACCGCCGGGGGACTCGGCGTAGGGCTCGAGGAGGGGGCCGGAGTCAGCGGACGGCCCCCACATCCAGGTGCGGGAGACGGCCCCACTGGCCACCGGCTGGTCGGTCCGCGCCCAGGTGGTGTAGAACGCGGAACTGGCGATGGGCGCGGCGGCGGCGCTCGGCGCGACGATACCGAGCGCGAGCAGTACCACGGCGACCACGCTGGGGAACCGGCACATGGCACTCTCCCTTCACGGCGGGGCGGACAACTCGGCCGTCGCCACGGTCGGGTAGGTGGCGAGATGAGATTTCGCGCCCGGTCACGCTCGGTCCGCCGCGTCGAGCGCCGTCTACCTGGGCACGGCGTTGTCAACGCCACGCGTTTGGTTTCTCTGCCACTATTGTCGACGGCAGGACGAATTCCGCAAGAGTTGAACGACCCGGACCTGCCGACATCTCGAGGGAGCAGGCATGACGCGCTACGCGCTGAGCTGGAGCGGCGGCAAGGACTCCTTGCTGGCGCTGGACCGAGCCCGCGCTCGCGGGCTCAAGGTCGCGGCGCTCTTCACCATCCACGAGGGCAATAGCGGACGCGTCCGCTTCCACGGCGTGCGCGCGGACCTGATCCGCGCCCAGGCGGAGGCGCTTGGCCTGCCACTCCTCCAGGCACACACGCACCCGCGCGACTACGAGACAGTCTTCCTGGAAATGCTCGACCAACTTCCGGGGCTCGGCATCGGCGGCGTCGTCTTCGGCAACATCCACCTGACCGACATCCGCGGCTGGTACGAGGAGCGCGCCCGGGCGCGCGGACTCGACCACGTCGAGCCGCTCTGGGGCGACGCGCCATCGGACCTGCTACGCGAGTTCGTCGCGCGCGGGCACGTAGCGCGCATCGTGAGCGTCAACCTGGCCCTGGGCCGGGCCGAGTGGTTAGGCAGAGCGTTCGACGCGGACCTGATCGAGGCAATCGGGGCGTCCGACGTCGACCCCTGCGGTGAGCGCGGTGAGTACCACAGCTTCAGTCTTGGCGGTCCTCGCTTCCGCCACGCCGTTGCGGTGCGCGAGGTCGGCACCCTCGAGATGGAAGGCCACCGCATCCTGGACCTGGAACTCGCGGAGCCGGCCGCGTCGCCCGATCGCTGACTCACGCTGACCGTTGCCCGGCGTCCCTCATCCTCCCGCGCAGCCCACCAGCCGGTAGAGCGTCAGGCCGCCGTGGCTCGCCACGGGCGTCGCCCCGATGTAGCGACCGGTGGCGTTCCCGGCGCCGGTCACGCGCACGCCGTAGCAGACCGACGCGGGCGGCGGCTGGAGTACCCACTGCTGGAGCGTGCCGTGCCCGTAGACGGTATGGCCGGTCCGCTGCAGGATGGCCCCGAGCATGCCGAAGGTCGCCGGATGCGCATTCAGGTCGGGCAGGTCGACCGGCTGGCCGGACGGGACCGCGTCGGCCAGGTTCCACATCCAGGGGTCGGGCGCCAGCGAGAAGGCGTAGTCCGGACCGGCCGTCTCCTGGGTGAGCTGGGGAAACGCGGCGATCTTCGTCAGGACGGGATCGCGCTCCGGGCGCATCCCCGGCGGCAGGTGGTACATGACGGTGCGCACGCCAATCCCCTGCAGCAGGCGGATCGCGTCGGCCGAGGGGAAGCTCCGCATGCGGTCGCGAAACACGTAGTACGCGGGCGGCGCCATGCCGCTGTAGCCGTTGACGACCGGGTTCCAGTGTAGCGTCGACCAGTAGTTCGGCCACGCCGAGGAGATGATCCCCGTCCCCATCGGCAGCTCGACCGTGGGCGCCGGGTGCGCCGCCATCCAGGAGTAGCCCGCGCTGTGGGCCTCGGCGAGGGTCACCGGCAGCGGCGGAGCGGGAGTGATCCGGGTCGAGTCCTCCGCCAGCACCGCCAGCCCGAGCGCCGCGGTGAAGACGGCGGCCGCCCCGAGCCGGAGCAGCGTCGGCATCGGGATGCGGCGCAGCTGGCGCAGCAGCAGGTCGACCCCAAACCCGGCGAGCCCGCACAGCCCCACCAGCCCGAGCAACCCCAGTCGCGCCGGCACCCGGATCGCCTTGAAGCCCGGTACCAGTTCGTAGAA
>DASSZN010000330.1:0-5665 GCA_035702805.1 Thermomicrobiaceae bacterium
CATTGCGAGGCCGTCGAGCCGGCCGTACCATGCCGGTATCGCGGAAGCACCATGACGCCGTTGGCGGGGCGGAGGCGGACTCGATGGAGACGGCGCGACCGTCCGCGGTGACGAGCGGCGCCGACCCGGCGGACGGAGCGGCTGAGCCGGCAATGCTGGATCCGGCAGCGGCCACCGAACTCCTGCGCGGATACGGCATCGTGGCACTGCCGGAGCGGGTGGTCCAGACGGCCGCCGAGGCCGGGGTGGCGGCGGCAGAGCTGGGCTTCCCGGTGGCGCTGAAGGCGATGGCGCCGGGGCTGGTCCACAAGAGCGACGTGGGGGCCGTGCGGCTGGGCCTCACTCATGGCGCGGAGGTTGAGGCCGTCGCCGCGGAGATGGCGGGGCGCATCCCGGACCTCAGCGGCTTCCTCGTCCAGTCGATGGCGCCCGCGGGGCTGGAGTTGTTCGTCGGCGCGCGGCGCGATCCTACCTTCGGGCCGCTGGTCCTGGCCGGGCTGGGCGGGATCTGGATCGAGGCGCTCGGTGACGTGGTGGCGCGGCTGGCCCCCGTCGATCGCGCCGAAGCGCTGGCGATGCTGGCCGAGCTGCGGGGATCACGGATTCTCGACGGCTACCGGGGTGCCCCGCCCGTCGACCGGGAGGCGCTGGCCGACGTCGTGGTGGCCGTGGGGCGCCTGATGCAGGAGCGGCCGGATCTGGTCGAGGTAGACCTGAACCCGACGCTGGCCGGGCCGGCCGGTGCGGTGGTCGTCGATGCCAGCCTGCTGGTGGGACCGACGCCAGCGCCGCAACCGCGGCCCGCGTCCTCGACCGAGGCAATCCGGCGGCTGCTGAATCCCGCCAGCATCGTCGTCGTCGGCGCCTCACCGACCCGGGCAAAGCAGGGCGGTCGACTCTTCCACTACCTGCTCAAGCACGGCTTCAGCGGGCCGCTCTACGCCGTCAACCCGCACGCAACCGAGGTGATGGGCCGGCCCTGCTACCCGTCGGTCTCCGATCTGCCGGAAGCGCCAGACCTGGCCTGCATCATGGTGCCGGGCGAGGCCGTCCCGGGCGTGCTCGAGGAGTGCGGCGCGAAGGGGATCCGCTCGGCGGTCATCTACACCGCCGGCTTCGCCGAGGTCGGCGACGAGGGGCGGGCGCGGCAGGACGAGCTCCTGGCCATCGTGCGTCGCCACGACATGCGTCTCTGCGGTCCCAACACCTCCGGCGTCGTCAACGCTGCCGCCTCCACCTGTGCGGCGTTCGGCATGGCGTTCGAGGTCGAGCGCATGCCGGCGGGAGAGATCGCTTTCCTGACGCAGTCGGGCGCCCTGGGCAGTTCGCTGCTCAGCCGCTCCTGGGAGCAGGGTATCGGCTTCAGCCACTGGGTCTGCGCCGGCAACGAGGCCGACCTCACCGTCAGCGACTACCTCATGGCCCTGGTCGAGGAGCCCGCGGCGCGGGTCGTCGCCGTCTTCATGGAGTCGCTGCGCGACCCGGACGGCTTCGCCGACGGCTGTCGCCGGGCGCGGGCGCTCGGCAAGCCGGTCGTGGTCTACAAGACGGGCGCGTCCGAGGCCGGACGGCGCGCCGTGCTGTCGCACACGGCGTCACTGGCGGGCGACGACGCGGCCTATGACGCCTTCTTCCGCGCCCACGGGGTCGTCCGCGTCCACGACCTGCAGGGGCTGGTCGACGCGGCGCAGACGCTGGCCTGGCAGCCGGCCCCGCGCGGCCCGCGCATCGGCGTCGTGTCCGCCTCGGGCGGCGCCTGCAGCGTGGTCGCCGACGAGTGCGCCCGGCACGGCCTGACGCTGCCGCCACTCTCGGTGGAGGCCGAGCGGCGCATCCGGGCGATCATCCCGCCATTCGGCGTCAGCCGGAACCCGGTCGACGTAACGATGCAGATCACGGTGGACCCGGGGATGGTCGGCGCGATCGTCGAGGTGATGCTCGCTGAGGAGGCGATCGACGCCCTGCTGGTGCTGATGACCACGAACGCCGACCCGCCGGCACTCGAGGTGGCGAGAGGGGTGGCGCGCGCCGCCGCGGGCGCAACGAAGCCGGTGATCGTGACGCGGGTCGGCGCCGACTTCCTGGCGCCGCAGTCGGTCCCCTTCTACCGCGCGTCGCGGCTGCCGCTGTTTCCGATGCCGGACCGCGCGGTGCGGGCGCTGCGGGCGATGGTCGACTACGGCACTCGCGTCGCCGCGCCGGGAGGGGAGTGAGGTGGACTTCCAGCTGAGCCGCGAGCAGCGGGACCTGGTGGCGGTCACCCGCGCCTTCGCCGAGGCGCGTTTTGGGCCAGCGGCCTTCACCTGGGAGGAGCGGGGGGCGTTCCCCCGCGAGTACCTGTCGCTGCTGGCGGACCAGGGACTGGCCGGCATCGCGCTCCCTTCGGAGGACGGCGGGCAGGGCGGCACGCTGCTGGACGCGGTGCTGGTCATCGAGACGGTGGCGCAGGTCTGCCCGACGGCCGGCGACTGCGTCCAGGCGCTCAACTTCGGCGCCATCCAGCAGATCGCCCGGCACGGTTCACACGACTTGAAGGCGCGCTTCCTGGCGCCGGCGCTGCGCGGCGAGAAGGTGGTCAGCATCGGCATGACCGAGCCCGAGGCGGGCTCCGCGGTGACGGACCTGCGGGCGCGGGCGCGCCTCGAGGGTGACCAGGTCGTGCTGCGCGGCCAGAAGATCTTCACCACCAACGGCGAGCACGCGGACCTGTTCGTCGTCTGGGTCAAGTTCGGCGAGAGTTCGCGCTCCGCCGGAGCGGTGGTGGTCGAGCGCGGCGCGCCGGGCTTCACCGTCGACGGCAGCCACAGCTTCATGTCAGGCGAGCGTTACGGGATGCTCTATTTCGACGACTGCCGGGTACCGGCCGCGAACGTGCTGGTCGCGGAGGACGGGTTCCGCCGCATGCTGTCGGTCTTCAACGTCGAGCGATTGGGCAACGCGAGCCGGTCGCTGGCGCTGGGCCAGGCGGCGTTCGACCGCGCGGTGGCCTACGTGAAGGAGCGGCGGCAGTTCGGGCGGCGATTGGCGGAGTTCCAGGGGCTGCAGTGGCGCTTTGCCGAGATGAAGCTCAAGCTGGACGGTGCCCGCCTGCTGCTCTATCGCGCCGCCGCCAACGCCGACGCCGGCCTGCCTTCGGAGCTCGAGACCTCGCTGGCCAAGCTGGCCTGCAACCGCGCCGGATTCGAGGTCGCGGACGCCGCGCTGCAGGTTTTCGGCGGCTACGGCTACGCCGACGAGTCACCGCTCAACTACATCTTTCGGCGGACGCGCGGCTGGATGATCGCCGGGGGCTCGATCGAGCAGCTCCTGAACCGCGTCGCTGGCGAGGTTTTTGGCGAGCACTTCTCGCAGCGTCCGCCACGGCCGGCCGAGCCGACCGACGACTGACCGACCGCCCCGCGGGCACCTCGAGCCGGACCGAGGAGGTCGACCGATGATCGTCGAGGATCTGGCGCGGTACGTCGTCGAGCAGCGCGGACGGCCGCTGCCGGACGCCGTGGTCCAGGCGGCGGTTCGCTGCGCCGTCGACTGGTTCGGCGCGGCGGTGGCCGGCGGGGCGATGGAGCCGACCCGCTTGCTCGCGGCGGCGGTGGGGGACGAGATCGGCCACGGCGCCGCGCGGCTGGTTCCGGACGGGCGGGCGGCACCGGCGCGCACGGCGGCGCTGGTCAACGGCGCGGCCGCCCACGCGGCCGAGGTCGACGATATCTACAGCCCGGGGCTGTATCACCCGGGGGCGCCGACCATCGCCGCGGCGCTCGCGGCCGCGGAGTCCCGCGACGCGGACGGGCCGTCGTTCCTGCGCGCGCTGGTGGTGGGCTACGAGGTTGGCGACCGTATCGCCGAGGCGATCAACCCGTCGCACTACGCTAGCTGGCACACGACCGGGACCGTCGGCGCCATTGGCGCGGCGGCCGCGGTGGCCGAGGTGCTGGAGCTGAACGCCGCGCGGTTCGCGCACGCGCTGGCCAGCGCCGCCACGATGGGGGCGGGGCTGCAACAGGCGTTCCGCTCCGACGCCATGAGCAAGCCGCTGCATGCCGGGCACGCGGCCGAGGCGGGGCTGCTCGCTGCCCGCGCCGCGGCGGACGGCTTCACCGGCGCGCTCGACGTGCTGGAGGGCGAGGCCGGCTTCGGCCGCGCCATGAGCGGCGCGGTCGACTGGTCAGCCGTCACCGCCGGTGGCGACGACCCGCGCATCACGCGCACCACGGTCAAGCCGCACGTCGGCTGCGGGCACACCTTCGCTCCGGTTGACGCCGCACTCGACCTGCGCCAGCGCGGGATCGACCCGGACCGGATCCGCCGTATCCGCGTCGACTCCTACCGTGTCGCCCGCGAGGTCGCCGGCATAGCGCGGCCGTCCACGCCGTTCGAGGCCAAGTTCAGCATCCCGTTCTGCGTCGCCACCGCGATCGTGTACGGCGCGGTGCGGCTCGCCGCCTTCGACGCGCGACGGCTGGACGATCCGGCCCTGCGTGGACTGATCGAGCGGACCGAGATCGCGGTCGACGACGAGCACGAGCGGGCCTTTCCCCGGCTGCGCGGTGCCCGCGTCAGCGTGACGCTCGACGACGGCCGGGTCGAGACGGCGGACCGCTGGACGCGCCGGGGCGACCCCGACGACCCGCTCAGCGACGTCGAACTGGACGCGAAGTTCCGTGAGCTGGCGGGCGAGGTGGTCGGGGTGGTGGCGGCCCAGAGGCTCGGACGTACCCTCTGGGATCTGCCCCACCTCGACCGCGTGCGTCGCCTGCCGCTCGCCGCACCGGTCGCGGCGACCTGAGCGGAGGTTGCAGGGCGAGCTCGAAGTTGGGCAGCAGCCTCGGCGCGACGCGCCCATTGCCAATCGCGCGTACGGCGTGGGCGCCGGAACGGACCTGCCGTTCTCGGACGTCAAGGTGGCATTCGCCGGTCGGTTCAGGCCGTCAACGCGGAGTCTGAACCAACTTCCGGGGCGCAAGCAGGATCAATTGACAGGGAAGATCGTCCGGTCTACACTGCGAAATAACGCGATGTAGTGAAGCCGGTGCGACGTTCGAACCTCAGGCACGGTTGGTCTGTGCCCGGTGGGCCGGGCGCGAGTGCCGCTGGAGCCCGTGGGTTCGTGGCCGCGCCGTCCATCTCGAACGAGCCGAGAGGGTTCGGCAGCGGATGTGGCGTTTCGTGACCGGGGGTAATTGCCGGGATGATGGACAACAAGCTGAACCGACGTGATCTCGTCAAGCGCGGCGCGGTGCTCGGTCTGGCGACTCCAGCGATCGCCGGGCTGTTAGCCGCATGTGGTGGTGGCTCGACAGCCCCGACGCCGGGGTCGGGTGGCAGCAATGCCGCGAGCGGCACGTCGACGTCTACGCCAACGTCGGCGTCTTCGTCCACGGCCACCTCGTCTTCCTCCACGGCTACGTCCACGTCCACGACCTCAGCCGCCGGTCAGCCGAAAACCGGGGGCACGCTGACCGTCGCGATCGCGTCGGACATCATCGGCAACGATCCGCACGGCGCGACGTCGGGTGTCGACCGCAGCGTCTACACCACCATGTACAACGGGCTGGTGGCGCCGAACGATACGCTGGACATCGTCCCCGACCTAGCGGTGAAGTGGGAGCTCACCGACCCCAAGACCTACGTCTTTACGCTGCGCACGGGGGTCAAGTTCCACGAC
>DASSZN010000141.1:0-10023 GCA_035702805.1 Thermomicrobiaceae bacterium
ACCCGGAGGTGGAGCGTCTTCATCCCGCGCAGGAGCAGGTACGCCGCCGTCGGGTCGAGCGTCGCGCCGTTGATCTCGCGGAAGTGGTAGATGGCGCGCACGAGGTCGGCCCGGCCGCAGATCACGCCGCCGAGCGCGTCGGCGTGCCCGCCCAGGAACTTGGTCGCGCTGTGGACGACGAGGTCGGCCCCGAGCGCGAGCGGGCTCTGGTTGATCGGCGTGGCGAAGGTGTTGTCGACCACGGTCACCGCGCCGACCTCGTGGGCCACCGCGCTCAAGTGAGCGATGTCCACCACCTTGAGCGTCGGGTTGGTCGGCGTCTCGAGGTAGAGGACGCCGCAGCCGCCGGCGACCGCCGCCTCGATGGCGTCGACGTCGGTCGTGTCGCACAGCCGCACGTCGATGCCGAAGCGCGGCAGGAACTCCAGGAAGATCTTGTTGGTGCCGCCGTAGGTGTCCTTGATCGAGACGACGCGGTCGCCCGGGGAGAGGAGGGTGAAGAGGGTGCTGGAGATCGCCGCCATGCCGGTGGCGAAGCTGGTCGCGGCCTCACCCCCCTCCAGCGCGCGCACCTTCTCCTCGAACGCCGCGACCGTGGGGTTCGTGTTGCGTCCGTAGATGTGGCCGGGGCGGCGCCCCTGGGCGACGTCGGTCCAGGTGTCGAGGTCGTCGTAGCCGAACGACACGCTGTGGACCACCGGAACCTGGGTCGCGCCCGCGACCAGGTACTCGTCCTCGCCGGCCCAGACCGCGCGCGTGCCCGGCCCCATGGCCTCGCTGTCGCGTTTCACCGCTCCCCCTCCTGCCCTCAGACTGTGCCCGGTCGATCGAAGCGCCGCGCGACGCCTGTCTCTGGCTCGGCGCCGTCAGTCCCGCGCGTCCATGCGCCAGGCCCCCCGCCACGCGCCCGGCGGCTCGAAGCTCCACAGGCGCTGGGCGAGGCCGGGCCGCTCCGGGTACCGCCCCGTGCGCTCGACCTCCCGGTTCGCCCGGTCGCGCCCGCGCCGCACCAGCGAGTAGCCCAGCCAGCGGACCGGCTCCGGCTCCCAGTCGACCGGCGCGTGGGACGTCATCGGCAGGCGCGTGAGCTCGGTGTCGCGCTCGGTGATCAGGTCGGCCAGCACGCGACCCGAGAGGTTGGACGTCGCCACGCCCTCCCCGGTATAGCCGTAGCCCAGCGCCACGCCGGTGCGCCGGTCGTAGCGCATGATCGGCATGTGGTCGCGCGGGATGCCGAAGACGCCGCCCCAGGCGTGGGTGAAGCGCACGCCGGCCTCCCGCAGCATCGGGAACCACTGCCGCGCCGACCGGCGGCCGTGCTCGAAGACGTCCTCACGCCGGTCGATGGCGTCCGTGATCTGCGAGTTGAACGGGTACCGGCCGCGGTACGGCCCGAAGGCGATGCGCCCGTCGGCCGTGTGGTTGAGGTAGGCGCCGGTCGTGCCGAAGCCGCCGACGACCTCGCGCCGCTCCCAGCCGATCTGTTGCCAGAGGTCGTCGGACAGCGGCTCGGTGATCACGATGTGCGAGGTCGCCGGGATGATGCGGCGGCGCAGCCTGGGCAGCCGCGACAGGTACGCCTCGCCGGCCAGCACGATGGCCCGGGCCGAGATATTGCCGCGCTCGGTGTCGAGCCGGGGCCACGGGCCGGGAAGGTAGTCGGTCACCGCCGTCTGCTCGTAGATCGTCCCGCCGTACTGCTCGACCGCCCGCGCCAGCCCGCGCGCCAGGCGTGCCGGCTGGATGGACGCGCCCTCCCGGTTCCAGAAGGCGCCGACGGCCCCGGCGACGCGGATGCGCTCCCGCGTCTGCTCCGCGTCCAGCAGCTCGTAGTGGTCCTCCAGGCCGATCGCCCGGTACTCGTCGTAGAGCTCCTCCAGCTTCGGCAGGTCGTAGGCGGCGCGGGCGACCTCGAGCTCTCCCCCTCTGGCGAAGTGCGCGTCGATGCCCTCCAGCGCGCAGACGCGGCCGACGTCGTTGACCGAGTCGTACATCGCCAGCGAGACCGCGCGGGCGGCGTCGCGCCCGTAGCGGGCCGCCAGCCGCGCGGGCGGGTAGGGGAAGCCGGCGAAGCACCAGCCGCCGTTACGCCCGGACGCGCCGAAGCCGGCGATCTCTCGCTCCACCACCACGACCTTCAGCGACGGCTCGCGCCGCAGCAGGTGGTAGGCCGGCCAGAGGCCGGTGAAGCCGGCGCCGACGATCGCCACGTCGGCACGGATCGAGCCGTCGAGCGGCGGGCGCGGCGTCAGGTCGTCGCCGCAGGTCTCCAGCCAGAAGCTGTACCGGGCGTAGTCCTTCATCGAGCTACCCTCTCGGCGCGTCCGGCCGGGGCGCCGGCCCAGTTGGCGACCGCTCGCGCGGTAGATTCGCGCGCGTCGTCGGCGCGAGCGACGCGATCTCGGGTCGAGGTCGGACCACGCGGTCTCACCCGCGACCCTTCCCACGACCTGGACGGTGTTCGACGACCGGTCGACCGGCAGCGTAGGCGGTAACGGCCGGACCCGTCAACGGCCGATCGGCCCGTAGCCGGTCGTGACCCGCGTCGTCGCGGTCTCCGCTGTCGGCCCTATTCCCCTGGTCTGCGTTCTGCGCAATAACTCATGAGCCCGGGTCCGGGGGCGCTGATGTGCCGGCGCACCCGGCGCGGCCCGGCCGCTCGGCTTCCCGGGACGCGCGGTTGTCCCGCGCGGGCCGCGGCGCTATTGTCTACTCGACGAAACACTCGCATCGTGCGTGACCCGGCCGGGAGCCAGTGCGCACCTGAAGAGGGGGCCGGTCCGATGTCGCAATTGTCGCAATTGCAGAGGGCTGACGTGACGCCCGCCGTTCCCGCCGCGCTGTCGCTCGGTGCCCGCTACACCCAGGCGGAAGGCACCGTCTACCTGACCGGCATCCAGGCGCTGGTTCGCCTTCCGATCGACCAGCACCTTGCCGACCTGCGCCGCGACCTCCATACGGCGACGTTCATCTCGGGGTACCGCGGCTCGCCGCTCGGCGGGCTGGATCTGGCGCTCGAGCGCGAGGCCGCGCTCCTCCGGAGCCACGACATCGTCTTCTCCTCGGGTCTGAACGAGGACCTCGCCGTGACGGCCGTCTTTGGGAGCCAGATGCTCCACGCCTTCCCCGGTGCCCGCTACGACGGCGTGCTCGGCATGTGGTACGGCAAGGCGCCCGGCGTCGACCGGTCGGGGGATGCCCTCAAGCACGCCAACTACGCCGGGATCGGCAAGAACGGCGGGGTGCTGGCCCTGGCTGGCGACGACCCCGTCTGCAAGTCCTCCTCCCTGCCGAGCCACTCGGAGGTCGCGCTCTACGACGCGCTCATCCCCACCCTCTACCCCGGCAATCCCCAGGAGGTGCTCGACTTCGGCCTCCACGGCTTCCTGCTCTCCCGCGCGTCGGGACTCTGGACCGCGATGAAGATCGTCACCAACGTCGCGGACGGGGCCGGCACGGTCGAGGTTGCCCCGGACCGCGTCGACCCGACCATCCCGACCGTGGAGCTCGACGGCCGGCCGTTCGAGCCCCGGATCAGCCTGATGGCCCTGCCGCCCTACAGCCTCGAGATGGAGCGCACGCTCCACTACGCCCGGCTGGAGCTGGCGCGCCGCTTCGCCTGGGAGAACCACCTCAACCGCATCGTGACGCCGACGAAGGACGCCTGGCTGGGCATCCTGACGGCCGGCAAGACGTACTACGACGTGAAGGAGGCGCTGGGCGACCTGGGGCTCGATGACGCGGCGCTGGAGCACCATGGCATCCGGATCCTGAAGCTGGGCATGATCTGGCCGGTCGAGCCGCGCGTCGTGCGCGAGTTTGCCAGGGGACTCGACGAGATCTTCGTGGTCGAGGAGAAGCGCCCCTTTCTCGAGACCTTCACCAAGGAGATCCTCTACGGCGGGCCGGATCAGCCGCGGATCGTCGGCAAGGCGGACGAGGACGGGCAGACGCTGCTGCCGATCCACGGCGAGCTGGACGCCGACGTCATCGCGCGGGCGATCGCCCGGCGGGTCCTGCGCCGCCTGCCCCTCGCGCCGGTCGAGGCGCGCCTGCGCGAGCTCGAGGGGCTGAAGCGCCGGCCGATCCCGATCGCCCTCAACCGCACGCCCTACTTCTGCTCGGGCTGCCCGCACAACCGCTCCACGGTCATCCCCGAGGGGAGCATCGCGGCCGGCGGCATCGGCTGTCACGCGATGGCGTTCTGGATGGACCGCGGGATCACCGGGGCCACTCACATGGGCGCGGAGGGCGCCCAGTGGATCGGGCTGGCGCCGTTCACCGAGACGCCCCACCTCTTCCAGGACATCGGCGACGGCACCTTCTTCCACTCCGGGAAGCTCGCCCTCGACTACGCCGTCGCCAGCGGGGTGAACATCACCTACAAGATCCTCTACAACTCGGCGGTCGCCATGACCGGGGGCCAGGACGCGGCCGGCGCGCTGCCGGTCCCGGCGCTCGCGCGGCAGCTCGCCGCCGGGGGGGTCAAGAAGATCGTCATCACGACCGACGAGCCCGGAAAGTACCGGGGCGTGGCGCTTCCCGAGATCGCCCAGGTCCGGGATCGGGACGACCTCGTCGAGGTCCAGCGGGAGTTGGCCGCGATCCCCGGCGTGACGGTTCTGATCCACGACCAGCAGTGCGCGGCCGAGAAGCGACGGCTCCGCAAGCGCGACCGGCAGCCGACGCCGGCCGTGCGGGTGGTAATCAACGAGCGGGTGTGCGAGGGCTGCGGCGACTGCGGGCAGAAGTCGAACTGCCTGAGCGTTCAGCCGATCGAGACAGAGTTCGGCCGCAAGACGCAGATCCACCAGTCCTCCTGCAACCAGGACTACTCCTGCCTGCTCGGCCGCTGCCCGGCCTTCATGACGGTGGAGGTGAAGGGGGGAGCCGCGCCGAAGCGGCGCCGCCTGCCGGTGCTCGATGCCGAGCTCCCCGAGCCGGTCCCGGCCGTCCCCGCCGACGGCTTCACGCTCCACATGATGGGCATCGGCGGGACCGGCGTCGTGACCGTCAACCAGCTCCTCGGCACGGCCGCGATGCTCGACGGCAAGCACGTCCAGACCCTCGACCAGACGGGGTTGAGCCAGAAGGGCGGCCCGGTCGTCTCGAGCGTGAAGCTCTCGAGCGGGGAGAGCGAGGTCTCGAACAAGACGCTGGCGGGCCAGGCCGACCTCTACCTGGGCTTCGACCTGCTCGTCGCCGCTACACCGGCGAACCTCGAGACGGCCGACCCGGCCAGGACCGTCGCGGTCGTCTCGACGAGCCAGGTCCCGACCGGCCAGATGGTCACCGACCCGGCGACCCGCTTCCCCGAGATCGACCGGCTCGTCGCCACGATCAACCACGAGACGCGCCAGGCCGGCAACGTCTTTCTCGACGCGCAGGCGCTCTCGGAGGCGCTCTTTGGCGACCACATGGCGGCCAACGTGCTCCTCATGGGGGCAGCCTACCAGGCGGGGGCGCTCCCGATCTCGGCGGCCTCGATCGAGCAGGCGATCCGGCTCAACAACGTCGCGGTCGAGATGAACCTGCTCGCGTTCCAGTGGGGCCGCCTGGCCGTCCACGATCCCGGCCGGGTCGAGGTGGCCGTCGCCGCGGCGGCCAGCCCGGCAGCCCGGTCGTCCGCTCCGCCGCCGCAAGCCCTCCGGCTGATCGAGTCCGCCGGGGTCAGCGGCGAGGTGCGGCGCCTCCTCGAGGTCCGCGTGCCGGACCTGATCGCGTACCAGAGCGCCGGCTACGCCCGCCGCTACGTCGACTTCGTGCGGAGGGTCGCGGAGGTCGAGCAGGCGAGGACGCCCGGCCAGACCGGGATCACCGAGGCGGTCGCCCGCTTCCTCTACAAGCTGATGGCCTACAAGGATGAGTACGAGGTTGCCCGCCTGCACCTCGACCCGGCGCTCGACGCCTCGCTCAAGGAGCAGTTCGGCCGGGACGCCGCGATTGCCTGGCACCTCCAGCCGCCGACGCTGGAGAGGTTCGCCCGCCTGAAGAAGACGAAGTTCGGCGGGTGGTTCCGGCCGGGGCTCCAGACGCTGCGCGCGATGAAGGGCCTCCGCGGCACGCCGCTCGACATCTTCGGCTACACGGAGATCCGCCGGCTCGAGCGTGAGCTGATCACCGAGTACCGGGAGCTGGTCGAGACCGCGCTGCCGAAGCTGACGCCGGCCAACCACGCGACGGTCGTCGCCATCGCCGGGCTCCCCGACCTCGTCCGCGGCTACGAGGAGGTCAAGCTGGCGAACGTCCGGCGCTACCGGGAGGAGGCCGCCCGGCTGCTCGCCGCGCTGGACCAGCCGGCGGCGCCGGCCGAGGAGCCGGTGCCGGCCGTCCGCTGAGCGCGGGTGCCGCGGGCGTTGCCCCCGCCTCGTACCCGGCTGCCCCGCCAAACGGGTAGCCGGTTCCCCGCCGTTTCACCGGTGCTCGCGCGGGACATCTTCGGCACAATGAGGTCGATGAGCGGGCGCGAGCGACGGGAACGCAACGATGGCGATGTACCGGTTCTACTGGTTACTTCCGGGGCGTCTGGCGGGCTGCTCGCGGCCGGGAGCCCTCTTCACGCCGGACGGCGATCGAGCGGACGACGAGAACCTGGAACTCGCGCGGCTGCGGGACGACCTCGAGTGGCTGCGCCGCCAGGGCATCGGCGCCGTGCTGACCCTGACCGAGTCGCCCCTGCCTCCCGAGGTGCTTGGCGAGCACGCGCTCGAGACGCTCCACCTGGCGGTGCCCGACATGCATGCCCCGCAGCCCGGACAGTTCGCCGCGGCGCTTACCTTCATCGACACGCAGCTCGTGGCCGGCCGGCCGGTCGCGGTCCACTGCCTGGCGGGTCAGGGACGCACGGGCACGATCCTCGCCGCGTACCTGATCCGCAGCGGCTTCGCGGCGGCCGACGCGGTCGAGCAGGTTCGCGACATCTGCCCCGGCGCCATCGAGAGCCGCGAGCAGCGCGAGGCGCTGGCGTCGTTCGGCAGCCGTCGCGACTGGGTCGTGTGAGGTCCGGCGTCAGGGCAGCGCCGTACGGCCCCCTCGCCCTCGGCCGACGCTCCCCGGCGCGCGTCGTGCCCCGACGGGAACAGACGCGGCCGGCCGCCGGTTGTCTCTTCCCGGCGGGATGACGCGCCGCGCCCGCCGTACCGTGCGACTCCGGAGAGAAAGGAACGGCCCGCGTGGCTGAGCTGACCCGGCTCGTCGTCGCCTTCAACCTCGACCCGCGCTACCTCGCCCGCATCCGCGACACCTATCCCGGCCTCGAGGTGGTCGTCCAGCCCGAGCGCGAGCGCCTCGCCGAGGCGCTGCCGGGGGCGCAGGCCATGGTCGGGCGCGGTCTGACGCCCGAGTTGCTCGCCGCCGCTCCCGACCTGCGCTGGCTGCAGATCACCGGCGCCGGGGTCGAGAACCTCCTCTTCCCGGCGCTCGTCGCCAGCGACGTCGTGGTCACCAACTTCAGCGGCGTCCACGCCCCCAACATGGCCGAGCACCTCGTCACCATGATGCTCGCCTTCGCTCGCGGCCTGCCGGAGCTGATGCGCTACCAGGTCCGCCACGAGTGGCACCACGCCGACCGCGGCACCTTCGAGCTCGGCGGCCAGACACTCGGCGTGCTCGGCCTGGGCGACATCGGCAACGCCCTCGCCTGGCGCGCGCACGCCCTCGGCATGCGCGTCGTCGGCCTCAAGCGCCGCGCGAGCGAGCCGCCGCCCGGCGTCGCGCGCGTGTATCTGCCGGACGAGCTGCCGGCGCTCCTGGCCGAGGCGGACCACGTCGCCTCCTGCCTGCCCTTGACGCCGCGCACCCGGCACCTGCTCGGCGCGCCCGAGTTCGCCGCCATGCGCCCGGGCGCGTACGTCTACAACGTCGGGCGGGGCGCGGTCATCGACCAGGACGCGCTGGTCGCGGCGCTGCGGGCGGGCCAGGTCGCCGGGGCCGGGCTCGACGTGACCGACCCCGAGCCGCTGCCGGCCGACTCGCCGCTGTGGGACATGCCGAACGTGCTGATCACCATGCACACCTCGGGCGGCTCGCCCAGCTACTGGGAGCGCGGCATCGAGGTCCTGCTCGACAACATCGGCCGCTACCGGCGCGACGAGCCGCTCCGCAACGTGGTCGACAAGCGCGAGGGCTACTGACCGGGTCCGGCGATATGGGCGCGCCGGGGAGTGGGAGAGGGTGCCTCGATGAGCCAGCCGAACGAGCCGCGACGCGACCGGCACCTCTCCGGTGCCCCGGTGACGCTGAGCCTGCCGCGCCCGCGCCCCGAGCGCCGGGACCACGCCGGCCGCCTCTCCCGGCTCGAGCCGCTCGACCCGGCGCGCCACGCCGCCGAGCTCTACGCGGCCTCCTACAACGTCCCCGGCGCCGAGCGCCTCTGGGACTACCTGCCCTACGGCCCGTTCCCGTCCCTCGACGCCTTCAGCACCTGGCTGGACGGGCGCGCCGCTTCCGACGACCCGCTCTTCTTCGCGATCCGCGATCTGGCGAGCGGCCGGGCGCTGGGCATGGCCAGCTACCTCCGCATCGAGCCGGCACAGGCGGTGATCGAGATCGGCCACATCTGGTTCGCCCCGGCGCTGCAGCGGACGCCGGCCGCGACCGAGGCGATCAAACTCCTGCTCCACCACGCCCTCGACGAGCTCGGCTTTCGGCGCATGGAGTGGAAGTGCGACGCGCTCAACGCGGGCTCGCGCCGGGCGGCCACGCGCTTCGGCTTCAGCTTCGAAGGGATCTTTTACCAGCACGTCGTGGTCAAGGGGCATAACCGGGACACGGCCTGGTTCTCGATCCTCGACCACGAGTGGCCGGCATTGCGGGCCGGCTTCGCGCGCTGGCTGGCGCCGGAGAACTTCGACGCCGACGGCCGCCAGCGCCGCTCGCTCGGGGAGCTCACCTGGCCGGGCGAGCGGGCGTAGCCGGCTGTCGCTCCGGGGCAACTCCGGCTTCGTCCGACTCGGCGGCCCGCTTGAGCGCGGCGAGTCGCCGGTCCCAGGTGGCGGCGAGGTCGGCCAGCCAGCGCGCCGACTCGTCCAGCGGCTCCGGGCGGACCCGGTAGAGCACCTCCCGCCCGGCGCGCCCGCCGTCGACCAGCCCGGCGCCCGCCAGCACGCGCAGGTGCTTCATCACCGCCTGGCGCGACACCGGCAGCCGCTCGGCCAGCGTCGAGGCGCTGGCCTGCCCTGTCTCGGCCAACACCTCCAGCAGGTGCCGCCGCGTCGGGTCGGCCAGCGCGACCAGCACCGGGACGACGTCGTGCGGACGCGCGCTCATGCCGCGACGCGCTCCGCCGTCGCCCGGGCTACCTCGAGCTGCATGGCCCAGCCCGCGACGTTCCCGTCGACGATCGACCCGCCCAGCCCCCGGGTCGCCATCAGGTTCGCGAAGCCGCTCTCGACGACCCGCAGCCGCGTGCCGCCGTCGCGCTCGCTCAGCCAGAACTCGACCCGCGTCGAGTTTCCCTCGTCCGGAACCTCGCCGGGGAAGGCGAAGGCCCAGCGGTAGGCGGCGTAGCGCGGCGCCTCCACGGCCTCGATCCGGATCGGGAAGCGCCCGCGTCGCGGATCGTCCACCACCTCGAGGTCACCGTCACGCCAGCGCCGCTGCCGTGAGCGGTCGCCGTCACCCACCCACCAGCCGGGCTGGCTGATCAGCTCCCAGACCCGCGCCACCGGGGCGTCGATGGCGATCTCCCGCTCGATCCGGTCTTGCTGGCTCATGCCGTCCCCTTCCCGCGCTCAGCGCTCGAGCGCCAGTTGCCAGGTCACGCCGAGGCGGTCACCGACCCAGGCGAACCGCTCGCTGAAGGGGTAGCGGTCGAGCGGCATGAACACCTGCCCGCCCACCGACAGCCCCCGGTAGAGCCGCTCGATCTCCTCCTCCGACGCGCAGCGCATGTAGAGGGAGATCGCCGGGGTGAAGGTCCAGGGGTGCGCGACGTAGCTGTCGCTGCACATGAACTGCTGGCCGGCCAGCACGAAGGTCGCGTGCATCACGCTCCCCTCCGGGCCGGGCCCTTCCGGTCCGTAG
>DASSZN010000189.1:0-8018 GCA_035702805.1 Thermomicrobiaceae bacterium
CCGGAGTCGGGACAGCACCTTCGGCACTTTCCCTCAGCCCTGCTCGTCGGCCTCGCCGGCAGTCGGTGCCAGGGTGGCAACCTTGTCGAGGAAGGCCCGCATGTCAAGTGGCCCGAGCACCATCTCGCAGCGCGCTGCCACATTGACCGGCACCTGGTCGAGCGCGTTCGGGTCTCGTGTCAGCACGAGCAGCGGAATATGACGCGTTGACTCGTCGGACTGGAGCCGGCGCGCGGCGTACCATTCGGGCCACTGCGCCTCGTCCAGGTCGAGGACGACCAGCCCCGGCCGTACCCTCCGGATGCGGCTGAGGCTGGAGGGTTCCCATGGGCAGGAAAACGCGTGGTACCCCTCCAGGTTCAGGAGTCTGACCAGGAGCCCCCGCACCCGGGCGTCGCGGTGCATCACGGCGATACCGCGCGACCACGACCGCGACTTCTGGCTGGGGGGCGCGTTGAGGCGTGCCTGGACGGCGCTGAGCCGCTGTCTTGCCCGGCCCAGCGCTTCCCGCGACGAGTTCAATCGTTGCCGGCTGTCGACGATGGACTGCTCAATGGACGCACGGACGTCCGAGAAGGCGTCATCATGCACGCCGTTACTCCTGGCTTGCTACCCCAGCGGGCAAGTGAGGCAGCGAGGCCAGGGGGCCACGACAGGTTGCCGCGGTCGAGAGGCGACGGGGCCGCAATCACCGACTGAGCACTACGGCTCGTCGCGGATTGAGGTTCTCCACCGCACGACGCTCACGGGTTCGGTCGCATGAGGTTTGCGCGGATGGAATAGTGTAGCACAAAGCAGGCCACGCGTGTGGCGGCGACGGGCACGCCTGGTCTCGCAGCACTGGCATTTCGGAAACGCGCCGTCTCTCCAAGCGCCCTCGGCGGCGTGGAAAGGGTCGGCAACGGCGGCTGCGGACCAACGAAAAGACCCCCGGATGGGGGGCCGTGCCGCGGTCGTCTTGCGCTGGAGCCCACGCTGGGATTCGAACCCAGGACCTCATTCTTACCAAGAATGTGCTCTGCCTACTGAGCTACGTGGGCGCACTGGCGTGCTCGGCGAACTATACCCGATCCTCGACGGGGCCGTCCACCTCAGCGCGCGACGTCCGGCGCGGCCTGCTTCAGTACCGCGTCCGCCCCACGCCGCCACGACCCGCCGTCGTGCTCGGCCACGTCGATCCCCAGTCGGTCGAGGAACGGCACCACCCAGCCGGCCGGGTACGGGCGCGGGTTCACCGGGAAGCCCGGCGCGTGCGAGTCGGAGCCGCAGCTGATCAGCAGCCGGTGCTCGATCGCCATCGTCCGGTAGCGATCGGTGTCGTCCTCCGTGTACGAGCGATAGTGGCACTCCAGCCCGTCGATCGGGACCTCCGCGACCATCGCGTCGAGCTGCTCCAGGCTCATGATGCCGTCCCCGTCATCCCGGCCGGGGTGCGCGACCACGCAGATCGCGCCGGCCTCGTGCGCCAGCCGGACCGTCTCCTCCAGCGGCACGTCGACGGTCATCGCCTCGCCGTAGCCCTTCATCAGCTCGTGCGCCGTCTGCAGGTTGCTCGCGTGTCCGTCCTTAATCGCTGTCAGCAGGACGTGGACCGGCAGGAGCGCTCGCCCGTCGACCACCTCGGCCAGCGACGGCAGCCGGTGGCCATGGGCCTCGTACACCGTGATGCCGCGCTCCGCCGCCGCCGCCAGGTCCTCCTCCTGCCGCGCAACCAGTGCGCCGAAGCCGTGCCCCCTCGGCACCGTCGGCTCGACGCCGTAGACCAGCAGGTGCCACTGCCGCCCGCCCCAGCGCGTCGTGACCTCGATGCCCGGCACGATCAGCAGGCCGCGCCCGGCGGCGTGCTCCATCACCTCCGGCACCGACCGCATCGTGTCGTGGTCGCAGACGGCGGCCGCCCGGAACCGGTGCTCGACGAGGTAGTCCACCAGACGCTCCGGCGTCCAGCCACCGTCGCTCGCCCGCGTGTGCGTGTGGAAGTCGACCGGATCGGTAGCTCGCACGGTGTACCGGGTCCCAGGCATCGGCGCTCCTACCTCGTGCATTGGCCCAGTGCGTGCCGCCCCGCGGCGGCGTGGCGATTATAGCCACAGCGCGCCGACCCATCGCCCGGTCCTCTGACCCTGGCCGCGGGCGCGGGACCACCGGCAGTGGCAATCGGCGTGCGGCGGGCCGACGCTGGGCCGCTCGTTGTGCCTGATCCGGCGCGATCGGCTAAGATCGTCACGGCCGGCCCCGCCCACGCTCCGTTCAGACCCGAACCCTGGCCGCGCGCTTCACAGAGCGGAGACACGAACCCATGCAGACGATCGCCGACATCTTCAAGGCCTACGACGTCCGCGGCGTCTACCCCCGCGAGCTGAGCCCCGAGGTCGCCTATCGCATCGGTCGCGCGCTCGTCGTCTACCTCAAGCCGCAGCAGGTAGTCGTCGGGCGAGACATGCGCGTCTCCTCGCCGGTGCTGGCCAGTGCCCTCATCGACGGGATCCGAGACCAGGGCGCCGACGTCTGCGACATCGGGCTGGTCAGCACCGATTGCCTCTACTTCGCGGTCGGCAAGAGCGGCTCGGACGCCGGGGTGATGGTCACCGCCTCGCACAACCCCCCGGAGTACAACGGCTTTAAGCTCTGCCGCGGTGAGGCACGCCCGCTCAGCATGGACGAGGGAATCGGCGAGATCCGCGACCTCGTCACCGCTGGCCGCCTCCCGCAGCCCGGCTCTCCCGGCGTCGTCCACTCGACCGACGTGCTGGCCCAGTTCGCCGACCACGTCCTGTCGATGATTGACCAAAGCGCCATCCGGTCGCTCAAGATCGTGGTCGACGCCGGCAACGGGATGGCCGGCAAGACGGTGCCCGTGGTCTTCGGTCGCCTACCCGTCAAGACGATCCCGCTCTATTTCGAGCTCGACGGCCGTTTCCCGAACCACCTGGCGAACCCACTCGAGCCGGAGAACGTGGTCGCGCTGCGCCGGGCCGTCATCGCCCAACAGGCCGACCTCGGCATCGCCTTCGATGGCGACGCCGACCGGATGTTCATTCTGGACGAGCGCGGCCGCTTCGTCGGCGGCGACATGATCACCGCCCTGGTCGCGAAGTCGCTGCTGCGCAAGCACCCCGGCGCGGCCATCGTCTACAACCTGATCTGCTCGCGCGCCGTGCCGGAGACGATCGAGCGCGAGGGCGGCCGGCCGCTGCGCTCTCGCGTCGGCCACTCCTTCATCAAGGCCCGCATGCGCGAGTACGACGCCGTCTTCGGCGGAGAGCACTCCGGCCACTTCTACTTCCGGGACAACTGGTACGCCGACTCCGGCATCATCGCCGCGCTGACCGTCATCGAGTTGCTCTCGCGCGAGGGGGTCAGCATGTCGGAAGCGCTGCGCCCCCTGGACCACTACATCCGCTCGGGCGAGATCAACAGCGCGGTGAGCGACCCGTCCGCCGTGCTGCGGCGCCTCGAGAGCCGCTTCGCCGACGGCGAGCTCGACTTCCTGGACGGCCTGACCGTGAGCTACCCCGACTGGTGGTTCAACGTGCGCCCGTCGAACACCCAGCCGCTGCTCCGGCTGAACGTCGAGGCGAACGACCCGCGGCTGCTCGAGGAGCGGACGCAGCAGGTCCTCGGGGTCATCCGTGAAGGCGCCTGAGATGTCGGACGGCCCGCGGGAGGCGCTGGCGCCGGGCGCCGAGCTGTCGATCGTCAAGCTGCGGCCGGACGGCTCTGAGGCGGCGCGCTACCCCGGCACGACCATCGCGAGCCCCCCGGGCTGGGTCGCCGTCGCGGCCGTCTGGGAGCACGGCAATGTCGACGTCGGCGCCTTCGCGTTCGCCAACGGCGACCGCCTCCAGGAGTACTTCTCGCTCCATCTCCCCTACAACGCGTTCGCGGTGTGGTCGTCCGAGGGCCGCGCCAAGGGCTGGTACTGCAACGTGACCTACCCGAGCCGGCTCGACGGCCGGACGCTCTACTGGCACGACCTCTACGTCGACGTGCTGGTTGACGCGGGCGGCGTCGCCCGCGTCGTGGACGAGGACGAGCTCGCGGCGTCCGGCCTGCCCGAGCGGGACCCGGAGCTGGCACGCTCCATCCAGGCGGCGCGCGACGACCTGCTCGCCATGATCGCCGCTCGCGCCTACCCCTTCTCCGAGCTGCCGCCCGGTCGCCACTGAGCGGGCCTAGCGGGGAGCCCTGCCGTCTGCATAATCAGCTTCGAACCACACGAGCGCGAATAGGGGCCGTCGCCGGCGATCCGGCGACGCGTGCCAGGAGGAGTGACGTGACGATCTACGAGATCGAACCGAGCCGCGAGAACCTCCACGGGCCGTTCTCACGTGACCGTCCAGCCGTGCTCACGATCGACTCCGGCGACGCGGTCTGCTTCCGCACCCTCGACGCCGGCTGGGGGATCGAGCCGTACGACGAAAGCGGCGAGCGTCGACAGTTCACACCCCGCGACGAGGAGATCGACCGGGGCCACGCCCTCTGCGGTCCGATCGCGATCCGCGGCGCGCGCAAGGGGATGACGCTGGCGATCCACGTCGACGACCTGCGGGTCGGGACCTGGGGCTGGACCCGAGCCGGCGGCTGGAGCAGCCCGGTCAACGACCGGCTGGGCGTCACCGGTGATCACCACCTGCTGCGCTGGACGCTCGATCCCGACGCCATGGTCGGCCGCGACCAGCACGGGCACGAGGTGACGCTGCGGCCGTTCATGGGGGTGATGGGCATGCCCCCCGACGAGCCCGGCTTCCACCCCACCTCGCCGCCGCGCTCTTGCGGCGGAAATATCGACTGCAAGGAACTGGTGGCCGGCACCACCCTCTACCTGCCGATCCCGGTGGACGGCGGCCTCTTCTCGGTCGGCGACGGCCACGCCGCCCAGGGGGACGGCGAGGTCAGCACTACCGCGATCGAGTGCCCGGTAGATAGAGTTCAGCTGAGCTTCACCGTGCGCGACGACCTGCGCCTGACGACGCCGCGTGCGCGCGTCGACGGTGCCTGGCTGACGCTGGGCTTCCACGAGGACCTCGACGAGGCCACCATGCTGGCCCTGGACGGCATGCTCGACCTCATCCAGGAGCAGTACGGGGTCGGCCGCCTCGAGGCACTGGGGCTGGCAAGCGTCGTGGTCGACCTGCGCGTGACCCAGATCGTCAACGGAGTGCGGGGTGTCCACGCCGTGCTGGCCGACGGCGCCATCCGCCGTTGACTGCGCGTGGAGGACAGAATGAGGGAGGGCGAATGAGCGAGCAGCGCACCGCGCCGTACGGGTCCTGGGCCTCACCGATCATGTCGTCGCTGATCGCGTCGAGCACGATCTCGCTGAGCCTGGTGCAGGTCGCGGGGAGCGACGTCTACTGGATCGAGAGCCGGCCGCTCGACGGCGGCCGCTACGTGGTCGTGCGCCATACGGCCGACGGCCGGACCGAGGACGTCACGCCGCCCGGCTTCAACGCGCGCGACCGCGTGCACGAGTACGGCGGCGGCTCTTACTGGGTCCACGGCCAGACGGTCTTCTTCACCAACTTCGTCGATCAGCGCCTCTACCGCCAGGACCCCGGCGCGCCGCCCCGGCCGATCACCCCGGAGCCGGCGACGCCGGCCGGCCTGCGGCACGCCGACGGCACGATGACGCCGGACGGCCGGCTCATCGTCTGCGTCCAGGAGGAGCACCGGCCCGACGGCGAGGTGGTCAATCGCCTCGTCGCGCTGCCGGCCGACGGCTCGGCGCCGCCCGTCCCCATCGCCGCCGGGCGCGACTTCTATGCCGACCCCGAGATCAGCCCCGATGGACAACGCCTCGCCTGGATCTGCTGGGGCCACCCGCGCATGCCGTGGGACGGCAGCGAACTGTGGGTGGCCGATCTGGCGGCCGACGGTAGGCTCTCGGGCGCGACCATGGTGGCGGGCGGTCCGGAAGTGTCGATCTTCCAGCCAAGCTGGAGCCCGGACGGCACCCTCCACTTTGCCTCGGACCGGACCGGGTTCTGGAACCTCTATGCCCTGCGGGAAGGCCGGACCGAGGCGCTGGCCCCGATGGAGGCGGAGTTCGGCGAGCCCCTCTGGCAACTCGCCGCGTCCACGTACGGCTTCCTGTCGAAGGGGCGCATCGTCTGCAGCTACGGCCGGCAGGGGATCGACTACCTGGGGGTCATCGAGCCGGGAAGCGGTCGGGTCACGCCGCTCGACACCCGGTTCACCGCGGTCGGCTCACTGGCGGCCGGCCCGGGCGGCGACCGCGTGTGCTTCATCGGCGGCTCCGCGACCGAGCACGCCTCGGTGGTCGCCCTCCACGTCGCGTCCGATCAGGTGGACGTGCTGCGCCGTAGCTTCGACGGCACCGTCGACCCGGGCTACCTCTCGACCCCGCGGCCGATCGAGTTCCCGACCGAGGGCGGCCTGACCGCGCACGCGCTCTACTACGCGCCGCGCAACCGCGACTTCCGGGGAACCGCCGACGAGCGGCCGCCGCTGCTCGTCTTCAGCCACGGTGGACCGACCGGCCAGACAACGTCCCGGCTCAGCCTGTCGATTCAGTACTGGACCAGCCGTGGCTTCGCCGTGGTCGACGTGAACTACGGTGGCAGTTCGGGCTACGGCCGCGCCTACCGTGAGCGACTCAAGGGTAACTGGGGCGTCGTCGACGTCGACGACTGCGTCAACGCCGCGCGCTACCTGACCGAGCAGGGCGAGGTCGACGGCAACCGGCTGACCATCCGGGGCGGCAGCGCGGGCGGCTACACGACGCTGGCCGCGCTCGCCTTCCGTGACGTCTTCAAGGCGGGCGCCAGCTACTACGGCGTCGCCGACGCCGGGGCGCTCGCGCGCGACACCCACAAGTTCGAGTCACGCTACCTGGACGGCCTGATCGGCCCCTACCCGCAGGACGAGGCGGTGTACCGCCAGCGGTCGGCGCTCTTCCACGCGGGCGGAATCTCCTGCCCGATCATCCTGTTCCAGGGCCTCGAGGACAAAGTCGTGCCGCCCCAGCAGGCGGAGGCGATGATCGCGGCGCTCAACGACCGCGGGGTCCCGTACGCCTACCTGCCGTTCGCCGGGGAGCAGCACGGCTTCCGCCGGGCCGAGAACATCGCGCGCAGCCTGGACGCCGAACTCTACTTCTACTCGCGATTCTTCGGGTTCGAGCCGGCCGACCGGATCGAGCCCGTCGAGATCCACCACGCCTGAACGACCACCACGCGGGGGCCTCGCTTGTCGCCTGGAGGCACGCGAGGCCGGCTGCGTGAGACGGTCGAGACGGGCGGCCGCACCGAAGATCAGGGGATCGGCGACGCCGCCGGGGCAGGCGTGGCGCTCGCCGGCGTGGTCGTCGGCACCGGCGTGTTGGCCGGCGCTGGGGTCGCCGTCGGAGACGGGGGCGGCGCGGCCGTGGCCGTCGGCGACGGAGCCGGCGCCGGTGTGGTCGCTGGTGCCGGAGCCGGCGCGGGCGACGCCGCCGGTCTCGGCGTCGGCTTCGGTGCCGGCGTGGCGGCCGGCGTCGCGACCGGCGCGGGCGTCGCGCGGTCCCGTACCGGAGTCGCCACTGGGGTCGAGGCCGGCGCCGCCCGGTACGTCGTCACCTCCGGCAGCACGACCGGCACGCGCGGGGACGCCGGTGGCGTGGTGGGGGTCGGCGTCGGCGTGAGCGCCGCGGCCGCCGGTACGTCGACCGGCGCCATCGTCGCGGGCAGCGGGTCGAGGCCGCGCGCCGCGGCGGGCGGCACGGCGGTGGTCGTGACATCGCGGGACGTGGTCGCCGTGGCCGGTATGGTTTCCCCAATCAGGCCGCTGGCGGACGCCGCCGCGATGCTGCCCAGGACGAGCACGGCCAGGATCAGGGTCGCGAGCGCTCGGCGGTGCCGCAGCCGCGGAGCCGGCGTGCCCGGCATGGCACGCGCGGGTTCGATGACCGGAGCCGGCGGGACCACGCCGAGGGCGCGGGTCTCCTCGGCGGCCGCCTCGCCCCCCGCCAGCGCCCGCGCCAGGCTCGCCGCGTCCGGGTAGCGCCGACCCGGATC
>DASSZN010000270.1:0-8780 GCA_035702805.1 Thermomicrobiaceae bacterium
CGGAACTGGACGGCGTGTCCGTCGAGCACCGCTGGAGCGGTACGATGGGCTTCACCGTCGACGGACTGCCGCTCGTCGGGCGATTGCCGGACCTGCCCAGCGTCTACTTCGCGGTCGGGTTCACCGGCGGCGGTATGGGGATCGGCCCGGCGACCGCCGAGCGCGCCGCCGAGATGATGCTCCACGGCACGCACCCCGGTGTCGTCAGCGCCGATCGGCCCGGCGCCGTCGCCCGCTGAGCCGGCGGGCGTGCGAACGGCGGAGGCTCCGCATGGTGCCTCCGCCCTGGCGGTCGTCGCGGGTCAAGCCTGGGACGGCAGCCCGGGAATCGGGAGCACCTCGCCCGTCTCGAGCAGGGTCTTGATCCCGCTCAGCACCCAGTTCCAGCCGCCACCCCCCGGAGCCTGGTCCTCGAACGCGCCCGAGACCATCATCGAGAGCGTGCGCGCGTCCCCCAGCTCATGGGTCACGGTGAGCTTGGTCACCCCGTCGCCCTTGTCGTCGATCTCGTAGGTCAGCCGGGTGAACCCCTCTGCCGCGACCCCCGGGTCCATCAGCATGCGCCAGGTCTGCACCAGCCGGCGCGGCGGGTCCGCCTCCAGCACCTCGCCGTCGACCGCCACCTCCGGCGCACCCATCGCCCGCATCCCGTCGTTGGCGAGCCCGCGGAAGGCACCGCCCGGGCGCAGGTCGAACTCGGAGCGCACGAAGTAGCCGTACCGCTCGGTCCAGGCGGGCTGGGTGATCGCGTCCCAGACCCGCTCGGGCGTGGCCCTGATGTACACGCTGTAGACCTGGGTCCCCGTGCTCGTGGCCGGCGTCGTCATGGGGTGTCCTCCAACTGTCGCTTGAGGTCCGCGAGCGCCGACACCCGGCGCTCGGCGAACTTGTCGATCCAGCGGTCGTGGATCAGCCGGATCGGCACCGGGTTCAGGTAGTGCAGCTTCTCCCGGCCGGAGCGCCGCGTCGTGATCAGGCCCGCGTCCTCGAGGATGCGCAGGTGCTTCATCACGCCGAAGCGTGTCATCTCCAGCCCCGCCTCCAGCTCGGTGAGCGTGCGGCCGTCACGCTCGAAGAGCCGGTCGAGCAGGAGCCGGCGGGTCGGGTCGGCCAGCGCCTTGAACACCCGGTCGTCCTCGTCCACGGCGGCAGTATAGGTGACTATTTGGTCACGTGTCAAGCCACGATCCGACGCGATGCCGGGCGGTGCTTGCCACCCGGCATCGTTCGGTGCGCTGCCGGCTCAGAGCGTGTAGTCGCCGGTGTGCGCCTCCTCCAGGTAGCGCGCGAGCAGGCTAATGGCCGCCTCGATGTCGGCGACGCTCGCCATCTCGTTGACCGAGTGCGCGTAGCGGCAGGGGATCGACAGGGTGATCGCCGGCACGCCGCCGTGCAGCCGTTGCACCGCCCCGGCATCCGTCCCGCCGAAGGGCAGGATCTCCATCTGATGCCGAATCCCGTCGCGCTCGGCGATCGCGCGCATATGCCGCACCAGCAGCGGATGGCAGATCAGCGATCCGTCCATGATCTTGATCGCCACCCCGTCTCCGAGCCGCGTGATCGCCCGCTCCGGATCGTTGCCGGGGAAGTCCCACGCCGGGCAGTCGTCCACCGCGATGATCACGGTGGGCGCGAGGCCGGCGCCGGCCGCGGCCGCGCCACGCAGCCCAACCTCCTCCTGGGTCGTCGCCACAGCGAAGATCGTCGCCTCGTGGCCGCGCAGCGCCCGCAGCGCCTCGAACATAACCAGCAGCCCGACTCGGTCGTCGATCGCCTTGCTGATGATGCAGTCGCCGACCCGCTCGAGGGTGCGGTCCATGCTGACCGGGTCGCCGACGCGCACTGCCGCCTTGACCGCCTCGGCCGCCATGCCGAGGTCGACGAAGAACTCGTCCACGTTCGGCAGGCTGGGCGTCTCGCCGGGTCGCGGCGGCCCCTGCCGGCGCCCGACCTGGAGCACGCCCCGCAGCACATCGCCGCTCTCGGTCGTGACCAGCACCCGCTGGGCGTTCATGTTGAGGGGCTGCATCCCGCCGCCGATGGGCTGCAGCCGCAGGAAGCCACGGTCGTCGATGTGTCGCACCAGGAAGCCGATCTCGTCCATGTGGGCCGCGATCATGACCCGCACGTCGTCGCGGCCCCGTTTGGCCCCGATGACGTTGCCGAGCGGGTCGGTCCACACCTCGTCGGTCAGCGTGTCCAGTTCCTCGCGCGCGATCCGACGCACCTGCTCCTCTCGCCCGGACACACCCGGGGTCTCGGTCAGCCGCTTGAAGAGCGCCTCGTTCACCTTCATCCCGCCCTCCCTGGTCGTCCTACCGGTTGGTCGTGAGGCAGGGTAGCAGCCGCGGGCACGTCAGAACAGCGGGAGTCGGCGCGGGTTCGGACCACGCGGATGGACTCCATCGCGAGGAGGCTGCGGCTGACGGCTACAGCACCCCGGACGCGCCGGGGCGGACCAGCGCGGTCGAGGAGGGCGCCGGCGGCAGCGGCGAGCCGTGGCTGGCATTGAACGTGTCGACCAACTGCCCGAGCTGGTCCAGGTTCGTTGCCATCTGGTCGATCTGGAGGTAGGCCGAATCAACCAGACGTCCGTCGTCCTGGCTCAGCCCCTGCGTCAGGTCGTCGGCCGCCTGGTTCATGTGGCCCGCCGCCTCGATCCACTTGGCGTTGACCGCGCCCAAACCCTGCGGCGCGGTGCTGCCCTTCGAGGCGCTATAGGTGGTGCGCCAGAAGCTCAGCTCGGCGTTGACCTTGCCGCGCCAGGTCGCGTCCTGCATCAGCGTCGGCGCGCGGTCCAGCTCGCCCATCAGCAGGGAGAAGCGACGCACGCTGTCGTAGATGTCGACGGACTTCTGCTCGAGACTGACCAGGTAGAGCCGCTGGTCGTCGGTCATTGGGACCGGGGTGGGCCTCGGCGTCGGGACGGCCGTAGTCGTCGGCTCCGGAGCCAGCGTTGGGGTGGGGGTCGGGGTGAGGGCCTGCTCGGTCGCCAGGGCGGCCGCGGCCTGGGCCGGCGACAGGACGGCGATGGTCGGCGTCAGGCTGACCGTGGGCGTCGGCATCGGCGCTGCCGGCACCGCGCTGCCGCACGCGCCGAGCGCCAGTCCAGCCAGCAGCAGCACGACCCTACCCCAGCGCACGCGCCCGACCTTCCCGCGGCAACACCGGGCACCGTCGACCAGCGGGTGCCCCGGCCAGTCTAGGTGTGACGTGGAGGAGAACGGGAGGGAGATTCGTCCCCTCTTCGACCGTCCCGTCGTCGATTCTCGCAACGCTGCTCGATAGTCCCTGGCGCCGCGCGCTGGCGTCGCTCGTATACTCGGTGAGATGAGCCGCGCGTCGCGCGGGCCGCGGCCGGATCAGCGGATCGGTGCTTCACGTGGCGGCCTTGAGCCGGCTCAACTGGCGAGCGCTGCGCCCCTACGTACTGTCGCTGCTCTACGTCGCGGCGGCCACCGTCGTGCTGCTCCCCGTCCGGCCGTTCCTCAACATCCTCGACTTCACGCTGATCTACCTCATCGTCATCACCGTCGCGTCCCTGCGGACCACCACCGGCCCGGGCATCTTTGCCTCGCTCGTCGCCTTCGTCCTGTTCGACTTCTTCTTCGTCCCGCCCTACTACACTGTCACCGTCGCCCGCCCGGACCACGTGCTGGCCCTCTTCGTCTTCCTCGGCATCGCCGTGACCGTTACCCAGCTCGTCGTTCGCCTGCGCGCCCGCACCGAGGAGGCGCTGCGGAGCGGCCGCCGCACCGCCGTCCTCTACGACCTCAGCACCGCGCTGATCGGCGAGGCGGGGCTCGACCAGATGCTGCAAGCCATTGTCGACCGCGTCAGCGACGTCTTCGCCCTCGAGACCTGCGCCATACTCCTCGACGAAGACGGCACGCTGCGCCCGCGCGCGACCGTCGGCAAGCCGCTCGACCGCTCGGCGCCCAACCTCGCCGACGTCGCCACCTGGGTGCTCGAGAAGCGCCAGCCGGCCGGCATCCGCCGGACCCGCGCCCGCATCCGGCCGCCCGGTCCCCCGGGTGCCCAGGCCACCTGGAACTTCACCCAGGGACGCCGCGACCGCGACCTCTTCCTGCTGCCGGTCGCCACGACCCAGCGGTCGCTCGGCGTGCTGGTCGTTGCCCGGCGGCCCGGCGAGCCGCCCCTCGACGACGACCAGGTCCAGTTGCTGGGCACCTTTGCCAACCAGGCGGCGCTCGCCATCGAGCGCAGCCTGCTCACCGAGGAGCAGAACCGCGCCGAGATCCTGGCGCGCTCGGACGAGCTCAAGTCCGCCCTGCTGTCTGCGGTTTCCCACGACCTGCGCACGCCCCTGGCCTCGATCAAGGCCTCCGCCACCAGCCTCCTCCAGCCCGGTATCGCCTGGACCGAGGATGACCGGCGCGAGCTGCTCGGCGCCATCGACGAGGAGACCGACCGCCTTAACCGCCTGGTCGCCAACCTGCTCGACCTGTCGCGCATCGAGGGCGGAGCCCTGCGGCCCGAGCTCGGCTGGTATGATCTCGTCGAGGCCGTCGATGCCGCGGTCGAGCGCGCCCGTGCGCCCCTCGCCGGTCACACGCTCGACGTCACGGTCCCCGACGACCTCCCCGCGCTCCAGTTCGACTTCGTCAAGGTCGTCCAGGTGCTGGTGAACCTGCTCGAGAACGCCGCGCGCTACTCCCCGCCGGGCAGCCGGATCACGCTCGCCGCGGGCCGGCGGGACGACGCCGTCGAGGTCGCCGTGAGTGACGAGGGGCTCGGCGTTCCGCCGGGTGAGGAGCAGCGCATCTTCGACAAGTTCTACCGGGTCCAGGAGCGCAACCGGCCACCCGGCTCCGGGATCGGCCTCGCGATCTGCCGCGGCTTTGTCGAGGCCCACGGCGGCCGGATCTGGGCCGAGCGTCGCGCGGATAACGGCCTGACCGTGCGCTTCACTCTCCCCCTGCGGGTCGAGGGTCCGGCTCCCACACCGGTGGCCCGGGATACGGCCCGCTAATGGGCGCCCACGTACTGATCGCCGACGACGAGCCACAGATCCGTCGTGCCCTGCGTGTCGGCCTGCAGGCCAATGGCTTCAACGTCGACGTCGTCGCCGACGGCGAGTCGGCCCTCGACGCGGCGGCGCTCCACCCGCCCGACGTCCTCATTCTCGACCTCGGACTGCCCGACATGGACGGCGTCGAGGTCGTGCGCCAGATCCGGGAGTGGTCCTCCCTGCCGATCATCATCCTGTCGGTCCGCGGCGCCGAGCGGGATAAGGTCGTGGCCCTCGACGCCGGAGCCGACGACTACCTGACCAAGCCCTTCGGCATGGACGAACTGCTCGCCCGTATCCGGGTCGTGCTGCGCCGCGCCGCCGGTCAGGCGCGGGGCGAGCCCGTCCTCGACTTCGGCGAGCTGCGCATCGACCTCGCCGCCAGAGTGGTCACCCGTGGTGGCCGGGAGGTCCACCTGACCCCCACCGAGTACGACCTGCTGCGAGAGCTGGCGGCCAACGCCGGCAAGGTGCTGACCCACGGCATGCTCCTCACCCGCGTCTGGGGACCCGCCTCGGCCGACGCCACCAACTACCTCCGCGTCTACGTCAATCAGCTGCGCCACAAGATCGAGCCGGACCCCGCCCACCCGCGCTACATCGTCACCGAGCCGGGCGTCGGCTACCGGTTCCGCGGCGAGTCGACCGGCTGAGGACGCGCCGGCCCGCCCTGCGCGAACACCCAGAGCCGCATTCCCAGGTAGGAGATCAGCACCGAGCCGCCGATCGCGCCGAGCTTGGCGGCATTGGCCCAGAGCGCCGTCGGGCCGAGCAGCGGCAGCAGCGCTCGGCTCAGCAGCCAGAGCAGCGCGTCGTTCAGCGCGATGCCGGCCGCGGTGGTGGCGGCGAAGCGCCACGCCTCGCCCGCCGTGCCCGGCCCGCGCCGGCCAAACGTCCACCGTCGATTGAGCAAGAAGCTATTGACGGCGCCCAGCCCGTAGGCGACCGCGTTGGCGACCAGCAGCTCCGGCGTGGTTCGCAGCGCCAGGGCCCAGACCAGCACGTTGAGCGCCGCCACGTCGATGGTCGTGTTGAGGGCGCCGACGGTCCCGAACCGCAGCAGCTGCCGCGCCGTCGCCCGACGAGCGAGGCTCCCCCGACCGGCCGCATCCGCCGTTATCACCGGCCGCTGCTCGACGATGGTGTCCACGATGGGCTATCTCCTCCTCGTCCTCGGCAAGTCCCGGACGCTCGAACGGGGCCGTCCGAGCCGGTCAACCCCGCTCATCTTGGTGCGCCTCGCTGAGAGTTCGCTTGGGATTCGGTCAAGCTGGACTGGGTGAGCGCAGCCGGCGCCGGGAACGGCGCGACCTCCGGGCAGGGGGGCCGGAGACCGGCGCTCGCTCATCGGGCCGGCTCGCAGACCACGCCTCAGTTCCCCGAAGCCGGCGTGGTCAGGTCGTAGACCGTCACGCCGCCGACGGTCGTGGCCGTGAAGTGCTGCTCGACCCAGCCGGTGATCTGGCTTCCGGTCCCGCTCCCGCCGCCGGGGCCGCCGAAGCCCCCGAACCCGCCACTCGCGAGGAAGTAGTGGATCCGGCCGGCCTGGACGTCCTGCTCGAACTGCGCCAGCGTCGGCGCCGGGTCGGTCCCGTTGAACCCGCCGATAGCCATCACCGGGTCACCGGTCGCCAGCTGGACGCCCGCGGCGTTGTTGGCCCCTACGGTCGCGGCCACCCAGGTGTACCTCCCGCTGTTCTGCTCGAGCAGGCTCACCAGCGCCGCGCTCGGCGTGTCGGCATTGAGGAGGCCGCCCAGACCGCCGTGCGGGCCAGCCGTGCCCGGAGCCCCGCCGCCGAACCCGCCGGAGCGCGCGAACGGGTTGCCGGTACCCGCTGCCCCAGTCGATGCCGTTCCGGGGAGCCCGAACGGGCTGCCGGTGCGCGGCGCGCCGCCCGGAAAGCCGCCGCGCAGGGCGGGCCGACCGTTCGCCCCCGGCGCGAACCCGCGCGGGCCGGGTCCGCCGAGGCCGCCCGCACCGGCGATCGTCGGGCCGGCCGAGGGGATCGCGCCCGTGTGCGGCGTGGCTGCGGTCTGCGCGGCGTAGGCCGCCGGCCCGGCCAGGATCGCCACCAGCGCCACCACGACGACGGCCGCCATCGTCTGACGCCGGAGCCGACCGGCGACCAGCAGCGCGAGCCCGGCGCCCAGCCCCAGCACGAGCACGCTCTCCCGGAGGAGCGGGTACCAGCTCGGGGTCCGGTCGAGCAGCACGTAGGCCCAGGCGGCCGTGCCGGCGACACCCGCCGCCAGCAGGAAGCGCGCGATCAGGCGGTCTCGTCGCTCCCAGAGGCTCGCGGCACCGATGCCCACCAGCGCGCCAATAGCCGGCGCCAGCGCCACCGTGTAGTACGGGTGGATGATGCCGGCCGCCTCGCTGAAGATCACCCCCGTCACCAGCAGCCAGCCGCCCCAGAGGAGTGTCGCCGCGCGCAGCCGGTCGGTGCGCGGCGCCCGCCGGCTCAGCCATAGGAGCACGCCGACGGCGAGCAGGGCGGCCGGCAGCAGCCAGGAGATCTGCCCGCCCATCTCGGCCTCGAAGAGGCGCACGAGGCCGGTCGGCCCCCAGCGGCCGCCGCCGATGCCCGGCGCGCCGCCGACGCTGCCCGTCTCGTTGCCGGTGATGCGTCCGAAGCCGTTGTAGCCGAAGACCAGGTTGAGGATGCTGTTGTCCTGCGAGCCGCCAACGTAGGGACGGGCGCTGGCCGGGGTGAGCATCACGGCCGCCACCCACCAGCCGGCGGACACGACGCCCGCCACTCCGGCCACGAGCAGTTGCCCCAGACGACGACGGAGCGACCCCGGTGCCGCCACCAGGTACACCAGTGCGAAAGGCGGCACGACCAGGAATGCCTGCAGCATCTTGGTGATGAAGCCGAGCCCGATCAGCCCGGCCATCAGCAGCAACCAGCGCGTGCTCCCGCTCTCGATCGCGCGCGTCATCGCGTACGCGCCTGCTACCAACAGCAGCACCAGCAGCGCGTCGGGGTTGTTGAAGCGGAACATCAGCGCGGCGACCGGGGTCAGCGCCATCACCGCCCCGGCCAGCAGCGCGGCCGCCGGCGAGAACCAGCGCCGCACCGTGGCGTAGAGGAGGCCGACCGCCGCCACGCCCTCCAGCGCCTGCGGCACCAGGATACTCCAGGCGTTGACACCGAACAGGCGGGCCGACAGCTCCATCACCCAGAGCGCGGCCGGCGGCTTGTCGACGCTGATGAAGTTCGCCGCGTCGAACGAGCCGAAGAAGAACGCCTTCCAACTCTGCGTTCCGGCCTGCACCGCCGCCGCGTAGAAGGCGTTGGCCCAGCCGGAGGCCCCCAGGTTCCACAGATAGAGCAGCGCGGTCAGGCCCAGCAGCGCCGCGAGCGCCGCGCGCTCCCAGGCGACCGTCGCCTCGCCTTCGCGGCTGGACCGGCGCCACCACGCATCGCGTATCGATGGCGTGCCGGCCTCGGCGGCGGTCTCGGGTGTCGTGGCGACCATGCGTCGATCTCCTCGGACTAGTGCCCGTGCTCGTGCTCTCGTCACGGGGTTTCGGCACACCGCCGCCCCGTCACCTCCGGACGTCAGGCTAGCCGGCCGGGCTGAGAAACCGCTGAGACCGCCCGCGGACGCCGCGTTCGCGGGCCGCCCCGGCGCGTTCTCCAAGATCTTGACGAGACGTTGACGGCAGGTGCTCTGCCGCTGAGGCCGTCCTGATCGCCGCCTTCCTAGACTGGTAGGGAGACCGGTCAGGCGGCCGGCCGTG
>DASSZN010000344.1:0-3064 GCA_035702805.1 Thermomicrobiaceae bacterium
GCCGACGACGCCGAAGAGGACCAGCGCGACCCCCACCACCAGGTACGGGGCGTAGGCGAGGGTGTCCCGGCGGCCGATCCGGCGCGTGAGCAGGAGCAGCCCCGCCGCGACCCCACCGGCGACCACGCCGATCTCGAGAGCGGTCACGACCCCCGGGAAGCCGACCAGCGCGCCGATCACCGCGGCCAGCTTGACGTCGCCCATACCGAGGCCGGGGAGCAGCAGTGCCGGCACCCAGAGGAGGAGAAATCCCGCGATGGCGCCGATGATTGCGGCCGGAAGTGTCGGCCCGAGGCCCACGGCCGCGACGCCGAGTGCGGCGAGCAGTCCCGGTCCGGTCATGCGATTGAGCACCAGCCGGTGCTCGAGGTCGATCGCGACGATGGCCAGGAAGTAGGCGACCAGCAGCAGTTGGAAGACGAAGAGCGGGTGCGCGCCGTCGCGCAGCCAGAGCGTGCCGCCGGCCAGCGGCAGCGCCAACTCGACCAAGAGCGCCCGGCGAGGGAGCGGCGCGCCGCAGCACTCACAGCGGCCGCCCGCCAGTAGCCAGCCGAACAGCGGCAGGAGTGCCCGGCGCGGTCTGGCCGAATGACCGGCGGTACAGGGGGGAGCCGACCGCAGCAGTAGCCCACGCGGCAGGCGCTCGATCAGGAGGTTCGTGACGGGGCCGAGCAGCAGCCCCAGCAGCACCCCCGCCAGCATCGTCGCTCCCCTCTCCCCAGCCGTCCGGTCAGTCGCGCTCGACGCGCTCGTCGATCAGGATCTCGGTGACGGGGCCGCCGTCGGGGTCGAAGCAGGCATACTCGAAGCGCTTGCGGAACTCGAGATCGACCAGCTGGCGGCCCGCGCGGTTCTTCTCGATCGAGCACACGACCCAGTTGTGGAGGGCCTGCGCCTGGACCTGGTTGTAGGTGAGGTACTGCCTGGTCACGATCCGATGCTTCTCGTTCAGGATCAGGATAACGTCGGCCTCGTAGAGGATGGCGGAGCCACCGCGCAGGTGGTGCAGTCGCAGGCGCGGAGCCTCGAGCCCCTGCTTCTCGGCGGCCACGATGGCCACGACCGCGATGTTGAGCGAGAGGGCCAGGTCCTTCAGCCCCTCGACCACCCGCGTCACGCGCTCCGTCTCGCTCGGGGGATCCGGTTGCACCGGCACCTTCTGCAGGTAGTCGAGGAAGAGAACGCACGGGGTTTGCGAGGCCCCATCGCGCAGGCTCGCGACCTCGGCGGCGAGTGCTGAGAGGTCGGTGTAGCTTCCGGAGCCGCGCAGCAGCAGCAGCCGGTCGGCGTAGTCGGCGACGCGCCCGGCGGCTCGGCCCAGCGCGGGGTTGCCCGTGACCAGCGTCTGCAGGCTGGCGCCGTCGCGCCGTCCCGCCTCCTCGATGCGGGCCAGGACGTCGCGCAGGCGGATACCCGGCTCGAACTCGTCGTCGTCCGGGTCGCGGCTCTCCATCGCCAGCAGCCGGGTGACCAGGAAGCGCTCGTCGTGCTCGTAGCAGACGTAGAGCACGCGCGCGCCGCCGGCGGCCAGGTTCCGCGCCATCTGCAGCGTCATGGTGGTCTTGCCGATGCCCTGGCCGCCACCGATCAGCAGCAGCTCGCCCGGCTTCAGCCCGCCGGAGATGGCCAGGTCGAGCGCGGCGAAGCCGGTCGGCATCGGGCGCCCGTACAGCACGTCGCCGCCCCGCAGCGACCGGTCAAGGTCGGCGAGCACCGCCTCGACCGCGAGCGGCCGCCGTCCCTGGCGCCCGACCTCGGACGCGGCGCGGGCCATCGGCTCAGGTGCCAGCATGCTCATCTCTCACCTCGCACGGGCGGACGCCCATGGCCCACCATCGCTACCACAGCCCCGGCACCAGCCGCGCGGTGCGGCGCCGGTAGTCCTCGTACTCCGGGAAGGCCGCCGCCAGGCCCGCTTCCTCGTTGTGGGTGCGCCAGAGCTGTAGCGCGCAGAAGACCGCGAAGACCGCGACGTTCCAGGCGGAGAGGATCGGCAGGAGCAGCCCGAGCGTGGCGGTGATCTCGCCGAGGTAGACCGGGTGACGCACCCAGCGGTAGGGGCCGCCGGTCACGAGCCCGCGCACCTCGGGCACGATGCTGAAGCAGCGCCCGAGCGTGGCCAGGCTCCAGATGGCCCAGCCCATGCCGAGCAGCAGCAGCACGATCGCCGGTGGCGTCAGCGCCGCGCGCAGCCCGCCGTTGCTCTCCAGCACCAGCAGCGACGTCGCGAACGTGCCGCCGAGGGCGGCCGCGATGCCGCTCAGGCGGGCGATGCCGGTGCGCGCCGGACGGCGCACGATGATCAGTAGCACCATGAGCCCGACGAACGGGAGTTGAAGGAGTTGATTCAGGAACGCCGCCCAGCTGGTCAGTTCATCGGCGCTGTGAATCGAGCCGGTCACACGAACGACGGCCAGCCACTTCCCGGCGACGAGCGCCAGCATCGCCAGCGCGGCCAGTGATTGCCCGAGAATCCGAGCTGATCGCCGGCTCGCCAACCCGGCGTACATCGTTCCAAGGCGGCCGTCCCAACGGTCCAGTCCCGCCTGAACTCCCGCCGCTGAGAATGTCCAGCGTCCCTCGTGCTGCCCCGCGGCGTGCCCCTGCATGGTTGCTCCCTTCCCCGACGGCTATGGGCCGACGATCGTCGTTAGTGCAGCTTGAACACTTTCCCAATCTGCACGACGGCCGGCGAGACGATGATGAGGAAGAGGGCAGGCATGATCAGCAGGCCCATCGTGACGACCATCTTGATCCCGGCCTCGCGGGCCTTCTGCTCGGCGAACTGGCGCCGCTTCAGCCGTAACTGATCGGCCTGCAGCGTCAACGGCCGGGCGACACCCATGCCCAACTCATCGGCCTGCACCATCGCCGAGGTGAAGACTTTGACCTCCTCGACGCCGGTGCGATCGGCAAGTCCCCGCAGGGCCTCGCGCCGGCTACGGCCCATCTTCAACTCGGCCAGCACGATGGCGAACTCGTCCGAGAGCGCGTTGTTCCAACGGTTGACGACCTCGAGCATCGCCCCGTCCAGGCCAAGCCCGGCCTCGACGCTCACCGCCAG
>DASSZN010000364.1:0-8569 GCA_035702805.1 Thermomicrobiaceae bacterium
GGCCGCGCCAGCACTGCGACCTGAACCCGCTGCGCCTCGATCGGCACCGATACCCCGATCGCCGCCAGTAGCGGCAGCGACCAGGCCCCCGCCGCGCAGGCCACTGCCCCGGCCGTGATCGGCCCGGCGTCCGTCTCGACCCCGGTGACGCGTCCACCCTCGACCAGGAGACCGGTGGCCGCGCGGCCCTCGAAGACGCGGGCGCCGCCGCTCACCGCCGCCTCCCCCATGGCGCGCGTCGCCGCTACCGAGTCGACGTAGCCCGATTCCGGCTCGTAGACCGCCGCCGTGATGTCGTCGGCGACGGTGAAGGGCTGCAACTCGCGCAGCCGCGCCGGGTCGATCACCTCGGAGCGGATCCCGAGCCGGTTCTGCATCGCCACGTTGCGCCGCATGCGCTCGACGTTCGCGGCGTCCTCGCCGCCGGTCGAGACGGTGACGATCGAGCCGGTTCGGACGAAGCCGCAGTCGCCGCCGACCTCCTCGGCCCAGTTGGCAAAGGTCCGCAGGCTCAGGTGCGCCAGCGTGGCCTCGGGGACGTTGGAGTAGTGCTGGCGCAGCAGCGCCCCGGTCCGCCCGCTGGCACCGGCCGCGAGCGTGCTCCGCTCGATCACGGCGACGTCTCGCACGCCCAGCCGGGTCAGCGCGAAGGCCAGACTCGTCCCCATGATCCCGCCACCGATGATCGCCACGTCCGCCCGCTCGGCCATGCTCCGCTCCCTTGCCATCTCCGCTGGCACTCCGCCCGGGCGAGGCGGCCGGCTCCGCCGGCAACTCGGAGCCGGTGGCGTGACTTCGCGCGGGCCCCGTGCGGCCCCTGCCGCGTCCCGACCGAATTGTGATCCCGCAGTATACCCCCGGCTCGGCCGCGCGCCGGCCGTTTGCGCGGCACCGTCGGACCGTCCGGAACGTTTGAACCCCGGGGAGTTACGTCGTATGCTGGCGGGCGGCTGGTCGGAGGAGGGACGATCTCCGGCCCGGCTCTATACGCCACGCCGACGGTTGAGCGTCCATCGCCCACGGGACGGTGGGAGGGGGAACGGGTGAAGTTGGTCGTCGCCGTCGTGCAGGAGGAGGACGCCGAGCCTCTCCTGGACGCGCTCGTCGGCGCCGGAGTCGGCGCCACGCTCATCGCCAGCACCGGCAGCCTGCTCCACCGGCACCACGCCGCCGTCCTCGTTGGCGCCCGCGACGCCGCCGTCTGGTGGATCCTCCAGCGTATCGGCAGCGTCTGTCACGAGCGCATGCAGGTCATCTCCCCGATCGCCGGGGAGGTCTGGGCACTCCTGGACCACTTCGAGGTCCGCGTGGGCGGCGCCACCGTCTTCGTGCTGCCGGTCGAGCGCTTCGAGCGCATCGGCGTCTGCGAACCGTCCCACCGCGCGCGCTGACCCCATCGGTGCCGCAAGACATCCCGCTGGCGCCCGGTGCCGGCCGGTGGTACCGTGCCCGCGAGAGAGCGGAATCTACCAGGCAGTCGAGGGAGGAACCACGTGGCGGAGCGCGCGGAGCTGCAGCGCCGGATCATCGCGGCGATCGACGCCAACCGGGACCGGATCATCGAGGTCGCCGAGACGATCCGGACCCATCCCGAGCTGGGCTACGAGGAGGTCATGGCCTCCAACCTCCTGGCGACCAACATCCGCCAGGAGGGGTATGAGGTCGAGAAGCCGCTGGCGGACATCGACACCGCGTTCCGGGCCTCGCTCCACGGGCGACGCGACGGCCCGATCGTCGCCGTCCTCGCCGAGTACGACGCGCTGGCCGGCATCGGCCACGGCTGCGGCCACAACCTGATCGGCGCCTCGGGGATGGCCGCCGCCATCGGCATGGCCGCCGTCATGGACGAGCTACCCGGGATCTTCGAGATCATCGGCACGCCGGCCGAGGAGGGCGGTGCCGGGAAGATTCTGCTGCAGCGGGCCGGCGTCTTCGACGACGTCGACGCCGCGCTGATGATCCACCACGCGGGCGACAGGAGCGGCGCGGCCACCGAGTACCCCGGCGGCACCTGCCTCGCCGTCCACCAGCTCACCCTCGAGTACTTCGGCAAGCCGGCTCACGCCGCCGCCGACCCCTACAACGGCGTCAACGCCCTCAACGCCGTCATCGAGTTCTTCAAGGGCGTGGACGCGCTGCGCCAGCACGTCCCGATGGAGACCCGCATGCACGGCATCATCACCCACGGCGGCGAGGCCACCAACGTCGTCCCCAAGTACACCCGGGCGCAGATGCTGGTCCGCGCGCCCTCGACCGCCAACGTCCAGGACGTCATGGCCAAGGTGCGCAACGTCGCCGAGGGCGCCGCGTTGATGACCGGCTGCGAGTTCAAGATCACCGAGGGGGAGCTGCACTACGACATGCGCCCCAGCTACGTGATGGGCGAGCGCTACTCCGAGCACATGCGCGAGATGGGCATCGAGCTCAACGACCGGACCCCGGCTCGCGGCATGCACTCGACCGACTTCGGGAACGTCAGCTACCAGCTCCCGTCGGTCACCGGCAGCTTCGCCATCAGCCACGAGCCCATCCCCGGCCACTCCCAGCAGGTCGTCGACGCCTCCGGGTCGGAGTTCGGCTACGACCAGCTGATCAAGGTCTCCAAGGCGATGGCCCTGACCGCGCTCGACTTCCTGAGCGAGCCGGAGCTGCTCGCGCGGGCCAAGGACGAGCACGCCCGCTGGTCCGCGCTCTACGAGGGCTGAGCGCGCCCGTCTGCTGCTCCCTCACGCCGGGACGGACGAGCCGTCCCGGTGCCATCCCCGGCACCGAGCAGTCGCCGAACACCCACTTGACCGCCTCGTTGAACGCCGGTAGGCTAGCGCCATATGGTCTAGCCAAACACGGCGACGTGGGGTAGCGGCACGCCGGTCCGCCGAAGGCACCACGTCCTCGAGATAGCGCATGGAAAGCAGGACGTCCATGACCGAGACGCGCCGGAAGCCACTGACGCTGGGACGAGACGCGGGCGACGACGCCACCGCCGCCGACGGGACGAGCGAGCCGGGCGTAACCCGGCGCCGGGCACTCGGCCTCGGTGCCGCCGCCGTCGGCGCGCTTGGACTCGGTGTCGGCCTGGCCCGCCCGCGCGACGCGGCGGCCGCCACGACCAGCGGCGCTATCGCCGGCACCGGCACGATGCCCCTCTACATGACCTCGGTCATGGTTTCCCAGCCCGCCGTCACCAACACCAGCTTCATCGCCGTCACCTGGCTGGCCAACCCCTGCATCTCCGGCGTCTTTGGCTTCTGGGTCGTCCCAATGCCCGGCCAGGGCTTCGTCCTGCACATCTCCGTCCCGGCGCTGCGTCCGACCCCCTTCAGCTACCTGGTGGTCAACGCCGCCGAGCTCGACCTGCCCGGCCCGACCGGTCCCACCGGAGCGACGGGTCCCACTGGGGCCACCGGCCCAACGGGGGCGACAGGCTCGGTCGGGCCAACGGGCGTGCCGGGAATAACCGGTGCAGTCGGTGCGACGGGCGCCACCGGTCCCACGGGGGCGACCGGCGCGACCGGTCCCACGGGAGCAACCGGCCCAACCGGGGCGATCGGTGCCACGGGAGCGACGGGCCCGATCGGCTGATCTCGCGGGGCGGATCGTACGATGTGGGATGCTGCAGGCGGGGCCCGGGCGCGAGCGGTGGACGCGCCGTGAGCACGTGCGTCGTTCTCTGCATGATCGTCCGGGACGAGTCGGCGGTCCTGGCACGCTGCCTCGACTCGGTGTTGCCCGTCGTCGACGCGGCCTGTCTGTGCGACACCGGCTCGGTCGACGGTACACCGGAACTCGCCGAGGCGCTGCTCTCCGCAACCGACCTCCCGTACGAAGTCCACCGGCACGAGTGGGTCGACTTCGGCGCGAATCGCACGCGTGCCTTCACCGCGGCCAGGGACCACGCCACCGGGCTCGGCTGGGATCTCGACCGCAGCTACGCGCTCTTCATCGATGCCGACGTCGTGCTCCGGGTGTCCGACGGGTTCGATCGCGACTGCCTGACCGCCGACTCCTACCACGTGACCCAGGAGAACGGCCCGCTGCGCTACGACACCCTGCTGCTGGCCCGGCTGTCCCTCGACTGGTCCTGTCGCGGCGGGGCGCACGAGTACTGGGCGGCCAAGGGGGCGGGCGAAAGCCCCCGGCTGGATTGCCTCTCGCTGCTCCACTTCGCCGACGGCGGCTCCCGTTCCAGCAACCTGGCGCGTGAGACCGCCCTGCTGGAGCGCGACCTCGCCTCCAACGACGTGGCGCGCACGATCTTCTACCTCGCCCGCTCGTACGAGGACGGCGGGCGCTTCGCCGAGGCTCGCCGGCTCTACGACGTACGCGCCGCGGCCGGCGGCTGGGACGAGGAGGCGTGGTACGCGGCGTACCGATCCGGTCTATGCTCGCTCGCGCTCGGGGAGTGGGAGCGGGCCATCGGCGAACTCCTCGGCGCCTGGGGGCGTCGACCGGGGCGCGCCGAGCCCCTCTACCGGCTTGCCCACACGGCCCGGATGCGCGGCAGCCACGACCTGGCGGTCATGCTGGCCGAGCGCGCGCGGCGCATCCCCTGGCCCGAGTCCGATCGCCTCTTCATCGAGGCGCCCGCCTACGGCGAGGGGCCGCTGGAGGAAATATCCATATCCGCCTTCTACACGGCCGAGCGCGGACTGGGCGCCGCGGCGTGCGAGGCCCTGCTCCACCGCCGCGACACGTCGCCGGGCATCCGCGATCTCGCCGGCAGCAACGTCAGCCACTACGCCGAGCAGCTCGAGGTGGCTCGCACCGTCCCGGTGGAGGTCCCTGCCGGGCTCCGGCTCCCCGGGTACACAATGGGCAATGCGGCCATCCAACCCTTCGAGGACGGCTACCTGGTCGTCAACCGCCTGCACACCTACGACCAGACCGGCGGCATCTGGTACGTGTCGCGTGAGCCGGACGGCCGAATCCGGTCGCGGAACGTCGCCCTCCGGCTCGACCCGGACCTGGCCCTGGTCTCGGGCGCGACCATCGACGATGGGCTGGTGGACCGGCTCGCGCCGCTCGAGGTCGATCCCCACGGCGTCCATGGGCTGGAGGACCTGCGCCTGGTGCGCTGGGACGACGTCTGGTGGTTCACCGCCGGCAGTTGGGCCTTCGGGCCCCACGGCCACCCGAGCGTCGTCCTCGGACGGTTGGATCAGTCCGGCACCTGCGTCGAGCACCTGGCGCCGCTCGACTACGCCGGCCGCGCGCCCGACGAGAAGAACTGGCTCCCGTTCCTCCACGACGGCCGGCTCCTCCTGCTCTACGCCTGCGACCCGACCGTGATCCTGGAGCCTGACCTTGACAGCGGCGAGTGCCGTGAGGTGCTCCGCGCGATCCCGCCGGTCGACCTCACGCGCTACCGCGGCTCGGCGCCGCCCTTCCCGTTCGGCGACGGCTACCTCTTCGTCACGCACGAGGTGACCTACGTCGACGGCCGGCGCGTCTACCTGCACCGCTTCGTCGAGATGGACCGCGACCTCGCCGTCCGGCGCGCGTCTCACCCGTTCTGGTTCTGGCGGCGCGGGGTGGAGTACTGCTGCGGCGCCTGCCTCGACCACGATGGGGAGCACGTGCTCCTCGCGGCGAGCCGGGACGACCGCGAGTCCTGGGTCCTGAGCGTGGCGCGCGAACGGGTTCAGCGCATGCTCGTGCCGCTCGACGTCCTTGCCGCCGGTGCGCCGGATCGCTGCGCCGACTGAGCCGCCGACCTGGATGAGTCTGAGGAGCCGAGGGGGTGACCATGTTCGATCGGGCGCGCGCGCTGGCGGGGCGCTTCGAGCAGGCGAGCGAGGAGTTCGCCGTAGCGATGGCGGGGCTGTCGGACGCGGAGTGGCGGACGCTCTGCCCCGGCGAGGAGCGCACGGTGGCCGCGCTGGCACACCACGTCGCCTTCGGCTATGCGGTCGAGGTCCCGGCCTTCCGCGCCATGGCCTTCGGTGAGCCGGTCGAGACCTGGACCCGCGCCAGCCTCGACCGGGTCAACGCCGCGCAGGGGCAGGAGTACGCCGAGTGCGACCAGGCGGAGACCGTTGCCCTGCTGCGCCGCGAGGCGGCCGCGGCCGCCGGGTTCGTCCGCTCGCTGACCGACGAGCAACTCGACCGGTCCGGCGTCTACCTCGACGGCTTGCCGGCCTGGACCGTCGAGCAGTGGATCACGCGGGTGCTGACGGGCCACCCCGTCGGGCACCTGGCCAGTATCCGGGCCGCACTGGCAGACTGAGCGCCGGGGGCACTCAGCGCGGCTCGAAGAAGTCGGCCACGCCGGGGTAGTCGCGAATCGGCTTGCCGTCGCGCACCCACTGGCGGATATTGGGGCGCCCGCCGAAACGCTGCTGGACCGCCGCCAGCAGTTCCGCCGCCTCGTGCGGGCGGATCACGACGATGCCGTCGTCATCCGCCACGATCAGGTCGCCCGGCGAGACCGGCACCCCGCCGCAGTTCACCGTCACGTTGATCTCGCCGTTCTGGCCACCGTTGCGCGTCAGCAGACCCGAGACGGAGCGCGAGTAGACCGGCCAGCGCAGGTCGCTGATCTCCATCGTATCGGTCACGGCCCCGTCGATGACCAGGCCGGCGAGCCCTTTCTCCCGGGCCAGCATCGTCACGAAACCGCCCCAGCAGGCGATCTCGGTGTCGCCGCCCCGGTCGACGACCAGCACGTCCCCCGGCTCGGCCAGCTGGATCGCCCGGCGCGTGACCGCCGCCCCCTCGTCCGGCATCCAGACCGTCACCGCCGTCCCGACCAGCCGGATGTCCCGCCAGACCGGCCGGATCGCGGTGTCCATGAAGCCCCACTGGGCGATGTGGCCGATGTCCCCCACGCCGATGTCCCGGAACCCCGCCACGACCTCCGGCGCAATCGTCTGCTGGCGCTCACGAATGGTGATGCCCACGCCGCGTTCCCCTTTCGCTGCCACGACTCGTCCTCGTCTTCTCCGGTGCACCGTCCTATCGCACGGAGCGGTCGCCCGCGTCAAACGCGCGAAGTTGGGCCGTTCGCCCGCCGCGACCGCCTGCGCGCTACAATGGCGCACTCGCACGCTCGACCGGACCCGCAGCGAAGGGAGGGTGCCGTGGCTCAACTCGCGTGGGGTGCCGAAGAGGAGTTCCGGCTGGCAGCGGTCCGCGAGGAACTGGCGGGGGTCAGCACCGCGACCGCCTTCGCCCTGCTCAACGGCCTCGGCTGGCGCAACACGTACCTGCAGGGGCTGCGGCCGCTGGATCCGCTCGGCCGGGGCCGCCGGCTGGTCGGCCGCGCGCGCACCTGCCGCTACCTGATCCGGCGCGGGCCCGAGGCGCCGGTCCCGCCCGAGCGCCGCCGTGTCTCACCGGAGATCGTCCTGATCGAGTCGATCGAGCCGGGGGACGTCTTCTGCGTCGACGCGCTGGGCGTGCCGACCGCCGGCATCATCGGCGACATCCTCGCCGCGCGCCTCAAGGCCCGGGGTGTGGTAGCCGCCATGATCCACGGCGCCGTGCGCGACTCCCCCTACATCCGCGAGGTCGGCCTGCCCGTCTTCACCGCGGCGATCCACCCGTCGGCCAGCATGCGTGACGTCGTCCCGGTCGACCTCGACGTGCCGGTCAACCTGGGCGGCGCGCAGGTCCTCCCCGGCGACGTCATCCTGGCCGACGACGAGGGCGCGCTCGCCATGCCGCTGGACCTCGCCGAGTACGTGGTCGAGCATGGGCCAGCCAAGGAGCGGCTGGAAACCTGGATTCGCGGCAAGGTCGAGGCGGGCGGCTCGATCCATGACTACTACCCGCCCACTCCGGAGACGGCGGCGGAGTACGAGCGGGAGACCGGCCGAAGCGTCCCGCACTGAACGATGGCCTCGCCTCGCGGCGTGTCCGCCGGGCGACACCACGACGAGTGACACCGGAAAGGGGAGACCATGATTGCCCTGGTCGTCTCGGTCAGGATCAACCCCGAGCGCCGCGCCGAGTTCCTGCGGGTCGTCGAGGAGGACAGCCGCGGCTCGCGCGAGGACGAGCCCGGCTGCCTGCGGTTCGACGTGCTGGAGGACAGGCAGGACGCCGACCACTACTACTTCTACGAGGTGTATCGCGACGAGGACGCGCTGGCCGCCCACCGGCAGGCGCCGCACTACCAGCCCTGGTCCGCCTTCGTGGCCTCCGGTGGCCTGCGGGCGCCGGCCGAGGCGACGCGGTGTCAGACCATCTACCCGGCGGAGGACGATTGGCGGTAGGCCGCCCTCTCCCCGGCTCGCCTTCGCCCGCCTCCCTGCTCCCGAACCGGAAAGAGGGGAACAACGGGTGCGGGCCGCCCTAAATGAATGAGCGCACCTGGGATTGCCAGGTGCGCTGGGAGTGGGGTGGGGGAAGAAGTGTGCGATGGGGGTGGGTCGGCTACGCCGTCGGCCCCTTTGGTGTCTGCGACGTCGTGCCGCCGTTCGGATGTCCCCAGCCGCCCATCGGGCCGAAGCCGCCGCGGCCGGGACCGTGCTCGGGTCCGTGTCCCAGCGTGTTGTTGGTGATCGCGTTGGTCAGCTGGGTCGTCAGGTTCTTCAGGTTGATCGTCTCCTGGTCGGCCGCCAGCGTG
>DASSZN010000009.1:0-19531 GCA_035702805.1 Thermomicrobiaceae bacterium
CCCTCGACCAGCCCGCCGCCCCTGTTGAAGTTGGCGTCGACCCCCACGCCGAGGAAGGTCCGGCCACCGGTGTAGGTGGAGTCGGTGGCGCGAGCCACCTGGGTCCCGTTGACCCACGCCTGGATCGAGTTTCCCACACAGTCCAGCTCCAGCTGGTTGTCCGCCGTGTTGGGGAAGAGGTTCATGGACTGCTGCCACGGAAAAAGCATGACGGCCTGCCCGCCGTCGAGGCGCACCACCGCGATCTGGCCCTGCGACGGGTCGACGCGAAACGCGTAGCCGGACGGACTGGCGGAGGTAGCAGCGGACTGGAGGCGGCAGCCCACCTCCACGAAGTCGCCGGGCTGGGGGCTGTCAACCCGCGCGTCGATGGACACCGCGGTGTTTGCCCCGAGGTTTGGCAGCGCGGCGACGACGTCCTTCGTGTCGGCCGCGTTCGTCCTCGAGATGAAGTACTCCCCCAGGTTGAACCCAAACCGGTAGTCGCCGGTGCTGGCCGAGGGGCTCGGCACCGCCGACGACGTCGGACCTCCCAGGCTGTCCGCCAGGAGCACCGTCGTGGTGGTCGACGTGGGTGTCGGCGTTGGTGCCGCGGTCGCGGTCGGCGCTGCCGTGGGCCGGGCTACCGTCGGCACGACCGCCGCCTCCGTGGCCGTGGGGGTTGGCATCGGCGTCGGGCCGCCCCCGGCTCCGAACACGCCGGCATGCCAGGCGAGCAGCGCCACCACGACGAGCGCCAGCGCGCCGCCGATCGACGCCAGCGGGCGAACCGGGAGCGGGCGACGGCCGGCCCCGTCGGCATCGTGGCGGCGGTCGTCCTCGGTCGGGTGCTCCTCCTCCGGCTCCGGCAGGACATCCTCGGTCGGGGGCCGCGTCTCTTCCCGGCGGGACGCTCCTAGCCGGCGGCGACGCCGGTCGTGAACCTCCTCCGCCTGGCCGTCCTCGACCTTGACCGTGCCGCCGGGGCTGACGAACACCTGGCCGCCGGGGTAGCGCGTGTGGAGCACCGGCACCGCCCACTCGCCGCGCTGCTGCCCGCCGGCTGCCCGCATGTCCCGTCGCGCGATGTTGACGGCTACCCCGACCGATTGCCCGTCGGCGATGGCCCGGTAGAACGACGTGCTGAACTCCAGCGCCGCCTTGTCCGGCAATTCCTGCTGCAACGTCACCACCGCGGCGACCCCGGCCCGCACGAGCGCCGGTCCCAGCCCGCTCAGCGTGCCCGTCGCGCTCCCGCTCGCGGTGTGGCACGCCATCAGTACCAGGCAGCGCACCTCGGTCTCGTTGAGGAGCGATGCCAGGTCCCCGGCCTCCATGACCAGCGGATCCCCGTACTTGTCCTCCAGCACCAGCTCTCCGACGCCGTCGGCGCCCCGCCGGCCATGACTGATCACGTGCAGCAGGTGCGGGCCCCAGTCCAGCGCCTCGCGCAGGCTGTCGGCCGTGGCGTGCTGCAGCAGGCGTACCTCCAGCTGGTCACCCGCCTGGAGGGGGCGCAGCACCTGGCGAATGCGGGCCAGCTCGCCGTCGACGTCGAGCGGCGGCAGACCGGCCGGAGAGGCCGCCACCAGCAGCAGCCGCAATGGCGGGCGCACCGAGATCGCCCGCTGGCGCGCCGGCAGCGGGACGTAGCGCGCGAAGGAGGTCTCGAGCGAGGCCGCCAGGAAGCGCGCCTCGACCGGGTCGTAGAGGAGCTCCCACGGCAACGCGGAGATCTCGATCGGGTCGCAGCGGAAGCTGATCACCAGGCGGGCACCGCGCTCGCGCACCATGCCCAGGCTCTCCCGGTAGCGCTCGCGGATCGGTCCGGGGAAGAGGGCGTCGAACAGCCCCGTGCCGACCTCCTGGGCCTCGGCGGCGTCCAGCGAGCGCGTCCCGGCCTCGGCCAGCAGGGAGGGGAACGGGTCGGGCCGCTCGAGTATGAACGGCGCCGACGCCTCGCCGGCGGGAGAGCGCGCCTCGACGACGTTGCCCGTTGCCCCGCCGCGTACCGTGACCTCGAAGTCCAGGTAGTCCACGCGGTCCCTCGCCTGACGGCGCCGCGATCCCCGACCCGTCCGGCCTCGCCGGATGAGCCGTCGGGAACCGTCGCACGTCTCGTGTCGATTGACTCCGACAGCGGTCCGTGATGGGCGAGATTATGCAGAATTGAGCCGCCTGCGGCAACGGCGAGGAATGCCGGCATGCCGGAGAATGACGAGGGCGCGTCCTGGTCGGAGCGGGTCAGATGACCGGGTCGGGGACGGGCGGCCGGCTCATGAACGACCAGTAGAGGAGCGTATTCCCGAGGACCGCCCGCAGGTCACGCATGTAGCTCGGTTTGCTGATGTAACCGCTCGCGCCGAGGTTGTAGGCCCGCGCAATGTCCGTCGGCAGCTCCGACGAGGTGACCATCACCACCGGGATCCGGCGCAGGCGCTCGTCGGCCTTGATGGCGGCCAGCACGTCGAACCCCGACAGTCCGGGCATCTTGATGTCGAGCAGCACCAGGTCCGGCGCGGCGCGCGACGCGTCCCGCAGCGAATTGAGCGCCGACTCGCCGTCCGCGAAGGCCTGGATCTCCGCCTGGGCGGCGACTTCCTCGATGGCGCGCGTGATCAGGAGCACGTGGTCCGGGTCATCCTCGACGAGGTAGACGCTGAGCTCCCCGCCCTCCGCGATCGTCACTGTCCGCGCTCCCTTCGAGCGGCCCCCGCGTGCCCGTACCCGCGCTCGCCGCGCCGACCGCCCCGGGGGGGCCACTTCCCGATGCGGCGCCGCCCCGACCGGGCTCCTTCAGATCGCCGCGGTGACGACCGGCGGCTCACCGAGCATTCCGGTTGCGGCGTGGTCGCCATGCTTGGGCAGCGTGAAGTGGACGGTCGTTCCCCCGCTCTCGGCGGACTCGAGCCAGAGCTGGCCGCCGTGGACCTCGACGATGCGCGCCACGATCGTCAACCCCAGCCCGGTGCCGTCCGGCTTGAGCTCCTCGGCGCCCGGGAGTCGCTGGAACATCCCCAGCACCCGCTGGTGGTAGACCTCGGGGATCCCACGGCCGTTGTCCGCCACCATGACCTCCCAGCGGTCGCCCCGGTCCGTCGCGGCGACGCGCACCTCCGGGTCACGGTCGGGCGGCGTGTAGTGCAGCGCGTTGTCGACCAGGTTGTGCAGCGCCTCGACCAGCCGGGGCCGACTGCCCCACACCGTCGGTAGCTCTCCAACGGTCAGGACCGTCCCGCCGCGCCGCGCGATCGTGTCGGACAGCTGCTCGACGACCTCGGCCACGACCCCGCCGAGCGGGACAGTCTCCGGCTCCCCGTCGACCCGGCCGATCCGCGAGTAGACCAGCAGGTCGGTCAGCAGGCGCTGCATGCGCGCGGCGTTGACAACGATCCGTTCGGCGTACCGGCTCGGCTGCCCGCCACTTCCCCGCTCCAGATCGTCGAGCAGCAGGCTCGCGAGGCCCTGGATCGAGATCAGCGGCGTCTTCAGGTCGTGCGACACGCTGAAGATGAAGGCTTCCTGCTGGCGAACGGTAGCCTCGAGCAGCCGGGTCCGCTCATCGAGCGCCGCGTTGGTCGCCGCGAGTGCGCGCTCCGCGCTCCTCCGCCCGGTGACATCGGTGAAGGTCGCGACCAGGCCCGTCACCTCGCCGTTGGGTCCGCGCAGCGGCGCGGCGGAGGCGTTGAGCACGACCGACGAACCATCCCGCCGGCTTCGCTCGAGCTCGATGTCCGCGACCGTCTCGCCGCGCAAGACGCGCTCGATCACGTGACGGGTCGCCGCGTTGTCGCCGCCCGGTCGCGGCGCCCGGCCGACCACCTCGGCTGCCGGCCAGCCGAGGATGCGCTCCGCCGCCGGGTTGTAGCTGGTCACTCGCGCGTCTCGTCCGGCGGTGACGATGCCGATCGGTGAGCCGGTGACGATGGCCGAGAGGAGCTGGTTCGTCTCGCGCAGGCGTTCCTCATCATGGCGTCGCCCGGTCACGTCACGGGCGATCCCGATCATCTCGAGGACGTGGTCGCCGTCGCCGCGCAGCTCGACGCGGACCTCACCGATCATGTAGTCGCCGCTGGGCTCGAGGATGCGCAGCTCAAATGGGTCCGGCGTCTCACCATGCCGCGCGCACTCCATGACCTCGGCGGCGAGCGCCTGGTCGTCCGGGTGGACGAGCGCCGAGTAGGGGGCGCCGATCCACTCGTCGACCGGCCAGCCGGTGATGCTCTCCCAGGCCGGGTTCAACGCCGTGACCGCGCCGGTGTCGACGTCGACGCTGAAGATGATGTCGGGCGCGATCTCGACCAGCATACGGAAGCGCGCCTCGGCGGACTTCAAACCCTCCTCGGCGCGCTTCCGCTGGAGGAGAGAGCCGAGCTGGGTGCCGAGCGCCGAGACCAGACCGACCAGCCGCCGGGTGTCGGGCCCGGCCGTCGCGGTGAGGAACTCGAGCACGGCCACCACCGCGTCGTCCGCCACGACCGGCACGCCCACCGCCGTACCCAGCCCCGCGTCCTGAGCCGGCTCACGCCGCAGGAACTCGTCGTCCTCCATCACGTCCGGGATCAGCACGGGATCCCGGCTCGCCCAGACGCGGCCCGGCAGCCCCAGGCCGGGAGCGAAGCGCAGCGCGGACGACACCAGGCGGAAGCTTTCGTAGCGCGGGCTACGGCTGTACCAGGCCGGGCTCGGGTCGATGTAGGCGCCGTCCTCGCTCGGGATCCACGCCTGGCCGTAGCCCCAGCCGGTGTGCTCGCATACCTCGCGAATCGTCGTGCTGAGCGCCGCGACGAAGTCCGGCGCGTCGCTGATCGCCAGGGTCAGAGCCTGTAACAGGAGAAGTTCACGATCGGCACGGGTATGCTCGGTGACGTCCTCGACCATGCCGACCACGAATTGCGGCCGGCCGGCCGCGTCGCGCACCAGCGAGACGGCCAGACGGACCGACAGCACCTGGCCGTCCTTGCGGACGTAGCGCTTGTCGACCCGGTAGTGGTCACGCTGGCCGCGCACCAGCTCGTCAAGCAGCCCATGCCCGACGCCGACGTCGTCCGGGTGGGTGAACCGCGCCACGTTCACGCCGCGCAGTTCGTCGGAGCGGTAGCCGAGCATCTCCTCGAGCGCGTGGTTCACCGCCAGCACCCGGTGGTGCAGGTCGACCACGCTGACGCCGATCGCCGCGCCCTCCAGGATCGCCCGGATGCTCGGCTCGCTCAGGGGATCGAGCAGTCCCGGCTCGGCCTCCGCCACCGGGACGGCCACGCCGATCGTGCCGACGATGGCACCGTCGGCGTCGCGCAGCGGGTCGACCCGGGCGTGATACGGCTGGTCGCGCCAGATGCCGTCGAACGAGGCGGACTCGCCCCGCAGCGCGCGCCGGTGGGCCGCGACCGGCGGGAAGTCGCGGTCGGCCGTCTGGAGCAGCCGGTAGAGGGCCAGCCGCGGCACGGCGTCCTCGGCTTCGGCGTGCGCGCCGAGTGCCCCGCCGAGCGCCGTCAGCCGCAGGTCGAGGTCGGTCGTCCAGGTGACGGCCGGCAAGTGATCGAGCGTGCTGCTGAGCTCCATCCGGGCCGGCGGCTGCTCAGCCGTCCGGCGCCGCGTCCCGCTGTCGCGCCTCGCCACCACGACCCTCCGATACGCCCCACCGGTGCGCCACGTCCCCGCGCGCAAGTCCGGCCGTGTCGCCCGACCCCCAATGGCGACGCGGTCATCCGGTTTCAGCATGCCCGCAGTGCTGTGGCGGAAGTGCAATGATCGACCCGGACGCGCAACAATCTCGTGACAAATCCGTGTCAACGCGTGCCGGAAGCACGTGTGGTATAAGAGGCGGGCTCACGGCGCCGGAGCGGCGGGGTTCGCCGTCGCGACACGATCGGGGGATACGCCATGGATGCGCTGGCGCGCCGCCTCAACGGGCTCTGCGACGAGCAGCCGTTTCAGACCGGCTGGTACCTGAAGGACCTCGAGACCGGCGCCGAGGCGGACCGCGCCGGGCACGTCGTCGTCCCGTCGGCCAGCACGCGCAAGATCGCCATCCTCGCCACCGCGCTGGCGGCGGTGAACCGGGGCGACCTGCGGCTCGACCAGCCCGTCACGATCCTCGAGCGATACCAGCACAACAACAGCGGTTGCTTCCAGCACCTGCGGCCGGGCTTCACCATCACGCTGCGGGACGCCCTGGTCATGATGATCATCGTCTCCGACAACACCTGCACCGGCACAGTGGCCGATCTGGTGGGGCTGGACCGCGTCAACGCGCTCTGTCACTCGATCGGCATGGCCGGCACCACCCACCGCCACGGCATGCCACCGAACGACCTGGCGCCAGACCACCCGGTCGACGCCACCAACGCCACCACGCCATCGGACGTCGGGCTCCTGCTCGACCTGCTCCTGGGCGGCACGACCGACCCGGCCACGGCCGACCGGTTCGGCAGCACGTTGGAGCTGTGCCGGCTGGCCATTGACATCCTGAGCTGGCAGAAGCTCAACAGCCGCCTGCCGGCGCTCCTGCCGCTCGGCACGAAGGTCGCCCACAAGACCGGCACCGGCGCCCGCAACTACAACGACGCCGGCATCGTCTTCCAGGGAGAGCGCCCGCGCTACATCCTGACGGTCTACACCGAGCACGTCCCGGTCGCGCTGCCGGACGGCACGCCCGGCTTCGCCGCGGCGGGCACGCTCATCGCGCGGCTGGCGCGGACCGCCTGGGACGACCTGACGGCCTGAGTCGCGGGAGGGGCGCGTGTACCGCATCGGCGTCCTGCCGGGCGACGGCATCGGGCCGGAGGTGACGACGGCGGCCGTGTCCGTGCTGCGGGCGGCCGCCGCGCGAGCCGACCTCGCGCTCGACCTGCGGCCGCTGCCGGTCGGGCTCGATGCCCACACCCGCCTGGGTACGACCCTGCCGGACGAGACCGTCGCGGCGCTCGCGGAGTGTGACGGCTGGATCCTGGGACCGGTCACCACTCACGCCTACACCGGACCCGACATGCCTAACCCGAGCGGGGCGCTGCGCAAGGGCTTCGACCTCTACGCCAACGTCCGCCCGGCCCGCTCCATTCCCGGCGTGCCCGCGCTCTACGACGGCGTCGACCTGGTCGTCCTGCGCGAGAACACCGAGGGCTTCTACGCCGACCGCAACCTGCTCGACGGCAACGGCGAACTCCGCCCGGACGCCGACACCGTCATCTCGGTCCGCGTGGTGACGCGGCGCGCCTGCGAGCGACTGGCCCGGGCCGGCTTCGCGCTCGCGCGGGAGCGGCGCCGGAAGGTCACCCTCGTCCACAAGGCAAACGTGCTGCGCCGGGGCGACGGCCTCTTCCTCGAGGCCTGCCGCGCCGTCGCCGCCGACTACCCGGACGTGGCGGTCGACGACTACCACGTCGACGCCTTCGCCATGCACCTCGTGATGCGACCGCGCGACTTCGACGTGATCGTCACGACCAACATGTTCGGGGACATCCTGTCGGACGAGGCGGCGGGCCTGGTCGGCGGGCTGGGGCTCGCGCCGGGGCTGAACGCCGGGGACCGCACGGCGATGGCGCAGGCGGTGCACGGCTCGGCGCCGGACATCGCCGGCCGGGGCCGGGCCAACCCGGTCGCGCTGATCCTCTCGACCGCCATGCTCTGCGAGTGGCTCGGTGGTCGCCACGGAGACGCCGCCGCGAGCGACGCGGGCCGCGCTATCCGGGGCGCGGTCGACGCCGCGCTGGCAGCCGGCACGGTCCGCACACCCGACCTGGGCGGCACCGCCGGGACCGAGGCGCTGGCCAACGCGGTCGTCGCGTCGCTGGCCGCGGCCGGCTAGCGCCGGCCCGGCAGGACCTCCTCGGCCGTGTCGGCCGCAGGATCGAAGTACAGGCGCGGCTTCGTCATGGCGTCGTAGCTGCCGAAGAGGACGAACTCGTAGGCCGCCTCGCCGTCGAGCCCCTGCTGGGCGTGGATGTCCTGCGGCGGGGGCGGCAGCGCGATCGCGTCCCCCGGCTCCAGGATGCGCTCCTCGACCAGCTCGACGCGCGCCGCACCCGCGCCGGTCCCGTCGTCGACCCGCCGCCACACCTGGTAGCGGTCGCGCCCGGCGTAGACGCCGACCACGCCCCAGCTGCCGTGGTTGTGGACCGGGGTCATCGCCTCGGGGCCAAACCGCGCCCGCACCAGGGTAAGGCCGGTCTCGTCGAGATGGAGCGGCCCGCCGCCGCTGCCACGCCGCTCGGTGTGGATGTTGCCGGCCGGCTCGGACGTGTCGGCCGGCACCTCGGGGTCGCGGGCAAACGCGCTCATGCGCTCGGCGATGCGCGCGAGCCCCACCTCGCTCGGTCCGTCGTCGGCCAGCACGTCCTTGACGTCGTCGATGAACGCCGCGATCGTGTAGACCACGCCGCGCCTCCCTCTCCCGTTGGTTCCCGACCCCGGCCGGCTAGCCGACCGTGGCCAGGAAGTCGGCCCGCGCCTGGGCGGCCCGCGCGATGTCGTCCGCCAGGCGCTCCAGCTCGGTGCCCGCCTCGGCGTTCCAGGCGTCGGCCCGCAGCGCCTGGGCGGCGTCCCGGAGCTGCTGGGCTGGCACGATCAGGTTGTAGTCCCGCATCAGCAGGTCCATCAGCGTCGCGTGCTCGCGACGGAAGTGCTCCCATGCCCGGTCGTTGGTCGGGACCGGCATGCTACGCACGCGGGTCTCCAGGCCCTCGAGCCGCTCCTGCAACCGCGCCAGCGCGGCCAGCGCGTCGAGGTGCACGGCCGGGGTCGTCGGCTGCTCCCGGCTGGGCGGCGGGACGAACCGCCGCCGGTAGTCGGTGCGCAGGTTCCGCAGCGCGCCGGCCGACTCGCCGATGAGCGAGGCGACCCGCTCCCGTACCAGCAGGTCGTCCGCGCGGGCGCGGTTCTTCTGCTCGTACAGGTTGTACCCGTAGGCATTCATCAAGAGGTCTAGCTGCCGGCGGATTGACTCCCCCATGGCTTCCCATCCCCGTTGCTCGGCTGCACGGCCGGTGTGGCCGGTGTCGCCACCGTCGCCCCCATCGGCACCGACACCTGTGGCAGCGCGTTCCCGATGTTGAAGGCCTCGCCGACGGCCATGTTCGGCGCCGAGACGACCCCGCGCTGCGCCATCAGCATGGCCGTGTAGTAGCGCACGGCGTCCAGCTCGCTGAGCCCAAAGGCCTTGAGCGAGATCAGTTCGCGCATGCGCTCGTCCCCCGGGAAGACCAGCACCTTCACCATGTCGAGCGTGATGCCGTAGACGCTCAGGAACTCCTGCAGGTGCTCGTGGACGATCTGGGTCAGCTCGTGGATCTTCTCGTTGACCGACTCGAGCGGCGTCACCTGGACGACCTGGTTGATCGCCTGCTCGACGACCGGGCCGGCGTAGGCGTTGACGTCGTCGGTCGTCAGGGCGTGGCCCCGGTAGGGCATGTGCTGCACCAGCAGCGTGGCGTCCTCCTTGGTGGCGACGTGGATGTAGTAGTCGACGCCGTAGTTCATCACGGCCAGCTCGCGTGAGAGGGCTACACCGGAGGCCTTGAGCACCAGCTTGGCGCGGTTGACGTAGAGTGCCTCGTACTGCCAGGGGCTCGTGCCACCGTAGAACGCCTGCTGCAGCGAGCCGAACAGGACCTTCTGCGGCGTCTCGACCGGGTACTGGCCGGTGTCGTAGACGTTGAGGATCGCCCCGCGCGACTTGAGGACGCAGAAGTGGTTGCTCTCCACCGTGAGCAGCGAGCCGTTCATGATGTCGTTGCCGGGGTAGTGCCAGAGGAGGATGTTCGGTCCCAGGATCTCCTGGCCGTCCGCGGACAGCGTCGAGATCACATTGCGGAAGCCTGCCATGCTCATCGTCCTTTCCCATCGCGATGTCGACGGCCTCGTCGCGCCGCAGCCACGCGCGACGCCCGGGAGTCCCGCGCTCGGCTGCTGTCTATGACAAGTGCCGCGAATTGTAGGGCGCGCGCCGGTTCCCGGTCAATCGACGGAAGGACCAGTTCGCCCCTGCCCTACCGGTCCGGCCGAGAACGGAACGCTCGGGGCACGGCAGTGCCGCGGCGCGAACGCGGCGCGGGCATGCCCAGCTTCCGGCTCCGCTGACCAACCGGGACGTTTGTCCCATTCCCGGGACGTCGCCACTCGCCGCGCCGCACTATGCTGTTTGTCACCACGACACGCCGCCGCGCTTTGTACCGGCGTCAACATCAAGCGGAGCCCGTGAGGGAACCGGAACCGTGGGCGGCGATGGCCGTGCAGGCGGTTGAAAGGGTCCGAGAAGGGGAGGTCTGCCCATGTCTGATCCCGCACCTTGCGATGGGGAAACGCGGCAGAGCGCGAGCGCCGCGGAGGAGGAGACGCCGTCACCGACGGTGCCGCCGGGCGGCGACGGCGGCGCGACCCCGGTCAACCGGCGGCGAGCGCTGGCCCTGGGGCGGCCGCCGCGGCCAGCGCGCTGGCGCTCGGCCTCAGCCAGCAGCAGGGAGCGCTGGCGGCGACCGGCCAGAACCTGGTTCTCGGACAGGACAACACGGCCGGCGCGACCACCGGGCTCGACGTCGACACGACGGCAGTTACCGGCGAGGCCACCTTCCCGCTGCTGGACGTTGGCGCCAATTCGCCGAGCGGCAGCAACCAACCCGTGGTCAAGGCCATCAACTCCGGGAGCGGACCAGGCGTCTACGGCTATGCCGTCAACTACGTTGGCGTCTTCGGTACGAGCTCTAACGGCGGCGGAGTTCTCGGCTCCGTTAGCACCGGCTACCCCGGAGTCCAGGGATCGAACTCCGACGGCGGCGCGGGCGTCCAAGGAGTGAATACCGGCACCGGACACGCCGTCGCCGGTGCCGCGAACTCCGGCTCCGGTATCTACGGTACCAGCACGTCCCACCACGGTGTCCGAGGATCCGTCAACAACGCGGCGGCCGGAGTCGAGGGCGACAACGCCGGCTCGGGTCCGGGCGTCTTCGGCAACAACACCGGCCCGGCGGCAACCGGGCCAAACCCGATCGGTGTCAAGGGGATCAGCGCCAACGGCGTCGGCGTCTACGGCGAGAATGACGGCCAGGTCGGCCAGAACGTCGCCGGCGTGTTCGGCACCAGCGCTCACAACGCTGGGGTGCAGGGTGTCAGTACCGACAACGCCGGTGTCTACGGCTACAGCGTCAACAACTCAGCAGTTTTCGGGATCGTGTCCAACGGAGCGCCAGCCGTCTGGGGCAACAACTCCGGCACCGGCGACGGCGTCTTCGGCACTACCAAGAGTGGGGCGGCCGGGGTCGAGGGCGATAATAGCGGCTCCGGCCCGGGCGTGCTCGGCAAGAACACCGATTCCACGGCGCCAGCCAGCGGTCCGGCTCAGTACGGCGTCGCCGGCATCAGCGCCACCGGCGTCGGCGTCTACGGGGAGAACGACGGCCCGACCGTCGACGGCGTCTCGGCCATCTACGGTGTCAGCACCAACAACGCCGCCGTCTACGGCACCAGCACGACCAGCGCCGGAGTCTGGGGTACCAGCGCCGACGCCGTGGGCGTGTACGGCACTGTCAGCAACGCGGCTGCCGGCGTCGAGGGGGACAACGCCGGCTCGGGCTGCGGCGTCGAGGGCGTCAACACCGGCGGCGGCGACGGCGTCTGCGGCACCGCCAGCGGCGCCGGTGCCGGTGTGCGCGCGACCAACACCGGCAGCGGGCCGGCCCTCGTCGTTCAGGGGCCAGCCGTCTTCAACGGCACCATCTCGTACGCCGGCCTGGCCGGGACGGTGACCATGGAGCGGTTCCAGAGCGCGGTCACCGTGACGAACGCGAGCGTCACGCCGCGGAGCATTGTCCTGCTCACGCTGCAGACGAGCCCGGGCATCGACGGACCGGTCGTGCCCTGGGTAACGGCCGGCAGCGGCAGCTTCGCCATCCACACGCTGCTGCCGCTGACCACCCCGGTCACCTGGGGCTACCTCATCGTCCAGCCGTAGCCCCGACTCGGCGGAGCCGGCCGGTTGACGCGCGCCACCCGGCCGGCCCTACCCGGGTCAGCAGAGCGAGCCGAGCAGCCGCAGTTCGTCCGCGAGCAGGCGCGTTATCAGGAAATGCTCGCGGACGTGGCGACGGCCGGCCTCCCCCAACCGCGCCGCCGCGGCACGGTCGCGCAGCAGCTCGACCGTGCGCTCGACACACTCCTCTGCCGTGTCGACGAGGTAGCCGCCGACCCCCTCCGGCATCTGCATCGGGATGCCGCCGGTGCGTCCCGCCACCACCGGCGTGCCCTTCCAGAGAGACTCGGAGACGACCAGGCCGAAACCCTCCCGGATCGACTTCTGGAGCACGACGCTGGACGCACGCTGGAAGGCGTTCACGCCCACATCGTCGATCCCGGTGAAGTTCGTCAGGACGTGGATGTCGTCGTCGTCCCGCGTCTCGTCCTGGATCTGGCGGAGCATCGCCCAGCCCTGCGGGTCGTCCAGCGCCATCTGCCCCACCAGCGCGAGCTGGACGCCCGGCACGCGCTCGCGGACACGCCGGAACACCTCGATCACGCCGAGCGGGTCCTTCCACGGGTCGAAGCGCGAGATCTGGCTGATCAGCGGGCGGTCCAGACTGACCCCCGCCCACTCCACGATGCCCGCGATCAGCTCCGCCGGCAGCGGCAGGCTCTTCGGGCTCAGCGGGTCGATCGCGGGCGCGATGATCCGCAGCGGCCGGCCGCGAAGCTCGGCCGGCACGAACGCATCCATCGTGTAGACCAGCGCGTCGTACTGGGCGACAAGGGGTTCGAGGAAGGCCAGCGCTGCCGGATCGGGGTGCGAGGTATCGATGTGGCAGCGCCACACCCAGCGGGCGCCGACACCGTCGCTGAAGTGGCGGATCGCCGCGGGCTGGGGGTCGTGCACCACGACCAGGTCGTAGCGGCCCTCGCCCCCCAGCGCCGCCGCGACCTCCCGGTTGTGCGACAGGTAGAGCTCGCGCCGCTCCGGGGTCAGGTCGAACGCCGCCCCCTGCAGGGCGTTGTGCAGACCCTTCGTCACGGCGAAGAAATCGGGCGTGCCCGGCATCACCCGCCAGTCGACATCGAGGCCGAGCCCGCGGTAGAGGGGCACCAGCGAGCGGAGCAGCGTCGAGACGCCGCCGCCGTAGGCGGTTGCGTTGACCTGGAGAACCCGTGCGCCCTGGAGCGGCGCCGCCAGCCGCTCCAGCTCGGCGATGACCTTCGCGTCGACGACGCGTCGGTACAGGTCTGGGTCCTTGGGCGTCAGATCCACGCGATGCAGCATCCGCTCCTCCTCACGCCGCACGGACACGCAACTGTCATCCAGCATCCACCCTCCGGCGCGCGTGCGCCAGAGCCGGCGCTAGGAGAAGCCGGAAGTCACGCCCGGCAGCCGGAGAGCGGACACCACACGAGCGCGGACAGCGAGCGAGCCACGCCGGGCGGCGTGGCTCGCGCAGGGTGCCGGCGCGGGGCCCCGGCCCGCGCTACGGCGTGGTCATGCGGTAGGTCGGCGGGGTGCGGAAGTGCGTCGCCTGCTCGAAGGCGTAGGCCAGCGCGATCAGCGTCTTCTCGCTCCAGGCCGGCCCCATGAAGGTGAGCCCGACCGGCAGGCCGAAGTCGCTGGGATAGGTGCCCATGGTGGTGCTCCCCATCGGCACGCTGACGAGCGGGAAGCCCGAGATCGCCGCGTAGGACGAACTGGCACCCTCGAAGTGGTCGCCGTCGATCAGGTCGGTCGTCCAGGCCGGGCTGCCGGTCGGGGCGATCACCGCGTCGTAGTTCGACAGGAACGCCGCGAACGCCTTCGCATAGTCCTGGTCGGCCGTCAGCGCGGCCGTGTAGGTCGGGTCGCTCAGGTTCGTCGTCGCCTCGCTGGCGATGAAGATCTCCTGCCCGAAATACCGCATCTCGGCGTAGGCATGGCTGTTGTTGAAGTCGATCAGGTCCTGCAGCGTGTGGATGTTCGGGTCGTTGCGCATCGCCAGGTAGGCGTTGATGTCATGCTTGAAGTCGAACGAGAGCACGGTGTTCTCGGTGCCGCTGGGCATGGGCGGCGGGTCGGCCGGGTCGGTGACGATCGCCCCGGCATCCTTGATGGCCTGGATCGCCCGCTCGTAGATGGCGTCGGTCTTCTCGCTGTAGCCGGTCACGTCCTTGCGGGCCACGCCGATCTTCTTCCCCTTGAGCGCGCCAGCGTCGAGGAACGCGGTGTAGTCCAGGCCCACGGACGACTGCGGACGGTTGTTGTACTGATTGCCCACCGTGGTGTAGACGTCGTTCGTGTCCGGCGCGGTGATCGCGCTCAGCACCGCGGCGGCGTCGGCCACGACGCGGCCGTGCGGACCGACCGTGTCCTGGTTGTGCGAGATCGGGATAACACCGAAGCGGCTGACCAGCCCGACCGTCGGCTTGATCCCGACCACGCCGTTGTTGTTGGCCGGGCAGACGATCGAGCCGTCGGTCTCGGTGCCGATCGAGGCCGCGATCAGGTTCGCCGAGACGGAGGCGCCCGAGCCGGAGCTCGAGCCGCAGGGGTTGCGGTCCAGCTCGTACGGGTTGTTGCACTGGCCGCCGCGCCCGCTCCAGCCGCTCGAGGAGTGGGTCGAGCGGTAGTTGGCCCACTCGCTCAGGGTAGTCTTGCCCATCAGGACGGCGCCGGCCGCGCGCAGCTGCGCCGCGACCGGGGCATCCGCCGTCGGCTTCGAGCCGAGCAGCGCCAGCGAGCCGGCCGTGGTATCCATCTTGTCGCCGGTGTCGATGTTGTCCTTGAGCAGGATGGGGATGCCGTGCAGGGGCCCCCGGACGTGGCCGGCCTTACGCTCCTTGTCGAGCGCGCGGGCAATGGCCAGCGCGTCCGGGTTGAGCTGCAGGACCGAGTTGATGTGCGGCCCGCGCTGGTCCAGCGCGGCGATCCGGTCCAGGTACATCTGGACGAGCTGGGCAGATGTGAGATGCCCGGTCGTCATCATCTGCTGCAGCTGGACGATCGTGACCTCGATCAGCTCCCGGTGCGGCCCGAGCGATCCCGGCGCGTTGTCCGGTCCCTGATTGCCGTTCCCGGCGGCCATCGCCGTTCCACCCATCGCCAGCGCCGGCGCCGCCGCCGCCAACGCTCCGGCCTTGAGCAGCGTGCGCCGGCTAAACCGCCCGTTGCCACGCGGTGTCCTGGACATGCCAAGCCCTCCCCTTGTGATTTACCGGTACGAACTCGGTGCCGGGGAGGGCTGCATATCGCGTGCCACCGGGGCACGACTGCCATTCCGACTGTTCCGTCAGGTCATATCTTATGACGACTCGCGACGCGTGAGACGCCCCCGACCTAACTTGGGATCCCCGAGGCATCGCCGCGCGCCAGCGTCAGTACCGCCTCGGCACCGGCCACGACCTCCGAGGCCACCCGGCCCTCGGCGTCGATCAGCACCCCCATCGGCGTCCCGCCGGCGCCGAAGGCGCGGCCGATGCGGAACTCCTGGTCGAGCACCATCGTCGAGCGCAGGCCCATGGCCCGGTTCTCGTCCGGCTCGCCGCGGGTCACCAGCAGCAGCTTCGGCGCGTCCTTGGGTCGCCGCTCCTCCCAGGCGCGCAGGTCCGCCGCCATGCGCTGGCAGAAGCCGCACTGCGGGTTCCAGAAGAGCACGACCAGCCGGCTGCCGCGGAAGTCGGATAGCCGCACGGTCTTGCCGTTCAGGTCGGGGAGCTTGAGCGGTGGCGCCAGTTGGCCGAGCCGCGCCGCGGGCGGCTGCGGCAGCACGTTCCCGTTCCCGTTGCCTCCGGTCGGTAGCACCTGGCCGCCCGCCAGGGCCAGCACCGCGTCCGCGCCGACGGCCACCTCGGAGGCGATCCGCCCAGACGCGTCCACGCGGACGGCCGAGGGCGTGCCCGACGCGCCGAAGGACTGGCCAACCTTGAAGCCCTGGTCGAGGAGCACCGGGGCGCGCAGGCCCTGGGCCCGGTTGGCGCCGGCATCGCCGGTCGAGACGACCAGCAGGTGAGGTGCACCGGCCGGTGCCTCTCGCTCCCAGGCCTTGAGGTCGTCGAGCATGCGCTGGCAGAAGCCGCACTGTGGGTTCCAGAAGAGCACGAGCGCGTCCCGCCCCCGGAGGTCGCTCAGGCGCACCGTCCGCCCGTCGAGGTCGGGCAGGGCTACGTCCGGCGCCGGTTGCCCGACCCGGCTCCCGGCCGCTCCGACCGGGACGGCGGGCACGGCGGGCGGCGCGGGCTGCGGCGCCGGCTGGGGCATGCTCGCGGGCTCGAACAGCGCGCGGATGGCCTCCGCTCCCTGGGCCAGGGGGCTGCCGATCGTCCCGTTCGGCCGCACCACCACGGCGCTGGGCGTGCCGACCGCCTGGTAGGCCGCCATCACCTCGCGGTCCTGCTGGAGCAGCACCTGGCTGAGCCGGTGCTCGGTCGCCTTGGCCCGGTTAGCCTCGACGCCGCCGCGGCTGACGACCACCACGCTCGGCGCGTCGGTGCGTCGCTGCCAGGCGGCGATCTCGGGCATCAACGCGTTGCACGGTCCACAGCCCGGGTCGGAGAAGATGAGCGCGACCGGCCGTCCGGAGGCCCGCAGCGCGTCGAGGGTCAGGGTCTCGCCGTAGAGCCCGGTCAGGGAGAAGCCCGGCGCGGCCGAACCAACTGGCAGCCCTGGCTGTGGCGGCGCCGGAGCAGTCCCCGCCGCCGGCAGCGGCGTCCCGGCCGCGACACCGGCCTCGAGCGACTCCAGCCGCAGCAGCAGGCGTCCGTTCTGCTGCAGCACGTGCAGCAGCAGCCAGCCCTCGACCGCCACCGCCAGCACCGCCAGTGCCCCAACCGCGAGCCCGGCGCGCTGGACCGCTGAGAGCGGCCCAAGCCAGGCGACCACGCTCGGACCCGGGCTGGTGCGACCGCCGACGGTCACCACGGCCGCCACGAGCATCAGCACGCCGTTGCGCCCGAGCGTGGCCCAGCCGACCGGCTCCGAGTGGAGCTGGCCGAAGCAGTGGCAGTCGGGCGCCCGGCCGCGCGCCATGTTGACAGCGATGCCGGCCACAAAGGCCAGGAGCAGGACAAGCGCCGCCAGCGACGCGTACCACGCGGTCGCCAGCGGCAGGAGCAGCACCGCCACCGCCAGCTCGACCAGCGGCAGCAGGAGGCCAAACAGCCCGGCGAGGGCATCCGGCACGCCGAAGCCGGCCATGGCATGGCGCGAGCCGGGCAGGTCGAGGAGTTTCCCGACCCCAGCGACCAGGAAGACCGCGCAGGTCAGCAATCGCGCGACCAGGAGCAGGACGTCCATGCAACGCTCCTCACTGAACGAGTCCACCGAGCCGGGGCGCGAGCGAGCTACGATCACCCGCCCGCGCCACAGATCAACCCGGCTGCGCCTCCTATGGAGGCCATGACCGCTTCAATCTCGATACGTCTGAGTATCCTCCATTTCCGCCCAATCCACCAAGCGCGATGCCTGGCGCGGTGGCCCGTCATCGGGGCAGCGACTAGAAACAGGTGCCGCCCGTGCAGATGCTGCTACAGCAGTCGGCGTTCGCCGAGCAATTCCCTCCCGACGCGGTACAGGCCACGCACACCCCGTTTAGACAGATCTGTCCGCCCGGGCAGCCGACGGCGGGATCGCAGGCGCAGGCTCCGCTCGAGCAGGTCCCGCTGGGGCAGGTGTTCCCGCACGTCCCGCAGTTGGTCGGATCGGTTTGCGCCACGACACAAACCCCGCCGCAGCAGATCCCACCGGCCGAGCCGCACACCGACCCGTCGGGCGCGGGCGTGTGGGTGCACGCGCCGGTGGCCGAGTTGTAGCTGTCGATCGTGCACGGATTGTTGTCGTCGCAGGGGTTCGTCGTCGGGCAGACGCCGCTCAGGCAGGCGGTACCCGGCAAACAGGCGTTGCCGCACGCCCCACAGTTTCCACTGTCGTTCTGCGTGTCGACGCAGGTGTTGGCACAGCAGGTCATCCCGCTGGGACACCCGGCGTTAGACACGCAGACACAGGCGCCGGCCCGACATGCAGTGCCGACCGGGCAGACGGTGCCGCAGGAACCGCAGTTGTTGCTGTCTGTATTGGTGTCGATACAGGCCGTGCCACAGCAGGTCCCGCCGTTCGGGCACCCAGTGGCCGGCGTGCAGCTACACGCGCCGCTCTGGCACACCGTCCCGGCCGGACACGCGTTGCCGCACGCCCCACAGTTGCCACTGTCGTTCTGCGTGTCGACGCAGACCCCGTTGCAGAGCGTCATGCCGGAGGTGGGTAGCGCGGCGGGTCCGCAGAGGTAGCAGGGCCCGAAGTGGCGAGCCGCGGCGCTGGTGCACTGTCCGGCCGCCGCGCCGGAGAAGTTCGCGTGGCACCACTGGGAACAGATGCTGTTGCCGCCGCCGGCCGCGGCGTCCAGACTAGCCGAGGCCAGCCCGCCGCCGAGCACGGCCGCGGCCAGCGCCTTCAGGACTCCCCGGCGCCCGACGGGGCGCGCCAGCGCCTTCGCGAGCGCGTCGAATCGCCGCTCTTCCATCTCGGATCTCCCTCCAACGTCCAGGAGACCGCCGGGACACGTCCCCGGCACGCGGTGACGGGCGAGCGCCGGGACGGGCTCGCGCGGAACCGGCGCGTATGTGGTCCGCGGCGTCGGGACCATCGCCCGTTCGACCGCCCATACGACGTCACCTTCCGTGTCTCCAGCGCCGCGGCTGCGCCAGAAATGCGCGGAACTCAACCGGATGGGACGATCGTATCAGGCAGTAGCTCTTTGTCAACCGACTTGAATATCAAATGGATCACGAGTCTGCTGCGCATGCACGCAATCGGGCCGATGTGCCGTCTCATCGACCTTGTGCCAGCTGTAGGAACGCTCGCGCTCACGCCTCGCGCGTCCGTCGCCGCGACGTCAGCACAGCGGCACGCACGCGCCCCCCTGCAGGCAGGCGCTGTTTCCGCCGCAGCTAAACACCCCGTGAACCTCACATGGCGGGCAGGTGCCCAGCTGGTTGCAGCCGTTTGGATCCAACAGGTTGAAGCAGCGCGGCGTCCCGCTTGTGTCGTCTTGGCAAACGCAGAACGCATTGTTGTTGCATGTGCTGTTCACGGCTGACCCATCCGAGCAGAACTGCGGCTGGCCGCAACTACCGTTGGAGCAGACCTGGTTACCGGTACAGGTGCCGCACGAGCCGCCGCAACCGTCGGGACCGCACTGCACGCCGGCGCAGTCGGGTATGCACTGGCCGCAGGTCCCGTTGGTGCAGGTGTCGCCCGGATTGGGGCAGTCGGCGCTGCTACAGCACTGGTGGCAAGCGTTGTCGGCGGGGCAGAGCAGCTGCCCGGTCGGACACGCGCAGTGGCCGGTGTTGTCGCAGACGCCCGAGCAGCAGTCGCCCGGCTGCGAGCAGTCCCCGCCAGGCGGGAAGCAGCACTTGCCGTCGGAGCCACACTGACCGGAACAGCAGTCGCTGGTGCTGGCGCACGCGCCCTGCACCGGCACGCAGCAGATAGTGTCGAGGCAGAAGCCGGAGCAGCAACTGGACGCGCCCGCTGCCGGACAGGGCTGGTTGTTGGCGACGCAGCACGTGTCGTTGGGTCCGCATACCCCGGTGCAGCACGCCGTGCCGCTCGCTC